>CAZOYV010000211.1:0-14722 GCA_964584075.1 uncultured Rickettsiales bacterium
GTCAGGTGGAACAGAAAATCCCGCTGCCGATCCTCCGTATGACGGGAGTGTCCGAACTGGCGAAGCTATTGCAACCCGGTCACCACATCGCCCCGAACGAGAGGTACACGACCCGCCCGCAGAAGTCGCGCATGTGCACCATCTCGCCGTACTGGTCCATCAGGACCTCGTCATCGATCACGTCGCCGGGGCTGTAGGCCGCCTCGGCGTAGCTGTCGTAGCAGGCGTCGCGGCCCCAGCCGCCGGTGTACGGCTTGTCCTCGGGATCGCACGGGTCGAAGTTGCCGTGGTACTCCTCGCCGTCGTCCCAGCCGTCGCCGTCGGAGTCGGCCTCGTCCGGGTCCATGCACGTCCCGGAGTCCATCTCCTCCTGGTAGGTCAGCCCGTCGCCGTCCTCGTCGGAGTCGGGGTCCGGACCGGCGTCGTCGTCGTCGTCGTCGTCTCCCGTCGTCGTCGCGGGACACCCGAACATGCCCATCGACAGTGTCAGGAGCAGGGCCAGGCCCCACACCCATCCCGTGGCTCTGAAGTTCATCGATTCCTCCTATCGGGTTTGTCGTTGGGTACACGACCCGGACCCTGGAACGCAGGCATGATAGCCGGGAATACACCACGAGAGCAGGGGAAAATTGTGTCCCGGCGCCCGCGCGGGGGCAGCGGCTGCCGTGCGCGGCCTGCAGCGGGATTCCCCCCGGGCCCGGGGGCGAGTACCATGCTTCGATCCGTCACCGCGCGCGCGTGGCGCGTGGGGCGGGCCCGCGAGGTGACGATGCGACCGATCCCGTTCCTGGAGGAGACCACCCGCGCCGACTACGAGGAGCTCGGGATGATGTGCGGCGTGGAGATCCACCAGCAGCTGCTCACCGCGCGCAAGCTGTTCTGCCGCTGCCCCGCCGGGCGCTACAGCCGCCACGTCGACGCCGAGGTGCTGCGCCACATGCGGCCGACGCTGTCCGAGCTCGGCGAGTACGACGGCACCGCGCTGATGGAGTTCAAGACCCGCAAGGAGATCATCTACCAGCTGAACACCGAGACGGTGTGCACCTACGAGATGGACGACACGCCGCCGTTCATGGTCGACGACGAGGCGCTCGAGATCGGCCTCGAGATCACGATGCTGCTCGGCTGCAACCTGGTCAGCGAGGTCCACATCGCCCGCAAGCAGTACCTCGACGGCTCGATCCCGACCGGGTTCCAGCGCACCGCGATCCTGGGCGTCGACGGCCGGATCGAGGCCGCCGGCCAGCGGATCGGGATCATCCAGCTCGGCCTCGAGGAGGACAGCTGCCGCGAGGTCTCCGACGAGGGCCACGTCCGCAAGTACCGCACCGACCGGCTCGGGATGCCGCTGATCGAGATGGTCACCTACCCCGACATGCACACCCCCCAGGAGGCCGCCGCCGCGGTGGAGTCGCTGCGCCGGCTGGCCCGCAGCACCGGCAAGGTCCGCACCGGCCACGGCGCCACGCGCCAGGACGTCAACGTCAGCGTCACCGGCGGCACGCGCTGCGAGATCAAGGGGGTGCCGAGCATCCGGATGATCCCGCGGCTGGTGCACTTCGAGGCCTTCCGCCAGCGGGGGCTGCTCGACCTGCGCGACGAGCTGCTCGGCCGCGGGCTCGCCCCCGAGACCTTCGAGGCGACGTCGGCCGACGTGACCAACCTGGCACGCCGGACCCAGTTCCTGCCGCTGCAGGCCGCGATCGAGGCCGGGGCCGAGGTCCACGCCGTGCGGCTGCCCGGGTTCGGCGGGACGCTGACCTGGCCGCTGCAGCCGGGGATCCGCTTCGCCAAGGAGCTCTCCGACCGGGTGCGGGTCGTGGCCTGCCTCGACCAGCTGCCCAACATCGTGCACAGCGACCTGCCCGACGAGACGCTGTCCTACCGGCTGTGGGCCAGCATCCGCGGCGAGGTCGGCGCCGAGCGGGACGACGCGGTGGTGCTGGTGTGGGGCGGCGCGCGCGACGTGCAGACCGCGGTGGGCGAGGTCGAGCTGCGGGCCCGCGAGGCGCTGCAGGGGGTGCCCAACGAGACCCGCCAGGCGTTCTGGGACGGCACCACCGGGTTCGAGCGCGTGCTGCCCGGCCCCGACCGGATGTACCCCGACACCGACCTGCCGCCCAAGGAGCTGCCCGCCGACTACCTGGCCGAGATCCGCGAGCGCGTGGGCGAGGCGCCGTGGATCGTGGACGCGCGGCTGCGCGAGACCGGGATCGACGCCGCGCAGGCGTGGACGATCGCCATCGGGCCGTGGGCCGGCTGCTTCGAGCGGGCCGTGGCCGGCGGGCTGAAGGCCCGGCTCGCCGCGTCGGTGCTCGCGGTCGTGCTGCCCGGCCTGGTGCGGCGCGGGGTCGACGCCGCCGCGCTGACCGACGCGCGGGTCGACGCCCTGCTCGCCGCGCTGGCCGCCGGCGAGATGCTGCCCGGCGCGGTCCCGCGGGTGGTGCGCACGATGGCCGGCCAGGGGCTCGAGCCGGCGGCGGTGATCGAGCTGATGGCGCTGCGGCCGCTGCCCGTCGAGGAGCGCGTCCACCGCGTCGGCGAGAAGCTGCGGGGCGTCGACCGCGGCGCGCTGCGCAAGGACGGCGAGGCCGCGGTGCGCGCGGTGATGGGCCAGGTGATGCGCGACCTGCGCGGCAAGGTCCCGGGGGTCACCGTCCGCGAGCAGGTCGTGGCCTGGCTCGAGCACGGCGTGGCCGGCGAGGAGGTGGGCCGATGAGCGACGACGTCTACAAGGGCTACCGCGGTCCGGCCCGCAAGGTGCTCGAGGAGCACGACGTCAAGGTCTGGAGCGAGGTCGAGGTGGACACCACCCGCGGGGTGTTCAAGGGCCTGATCCTGCCGCGCTCGGAGACCGCCGACGACCTGCACGTCGTGCTCAAGCTGCACAACGGCTACAACGTCGGGCTGGCCGCCGAGACGATCCGGGGCTTCGTCGTGAAGGGCTACAAGGAGGCCCACTACCAGATCCCGGAGAGCGAGTTCCCCACCGACCCGGCCAAGCCCGACGTGCTGCTGCTCGGCACCGGCGGGACGATCGCCTCGCGGCTGGACTACCGCACCGGCGCGGTGATCCCGGCGTTCACCCCCGGCGAGCTGTACGGCTCGGTCCCCGAGCTGGCCGACTACTGCAACCTGACGACCAACAAGATCTGCGGCGTGTTCAGCGAGAACATGGCCGGGCCCCAGTACATCGCGCTGGCCGAGGGCATCGGCGAGGCGATCGAGAGGGGCTACGAGGGCGTGGTGATCGGCCACGGCACCGACACGATGCACCACACCGCCGCGGTGCTGTCGTTCATGGTCCAGGGCGCGCCGATCCCGATCGTGATGGTCGGCAGCCAGCGCAGCTCCGACCGGCCGTCGTCCGACGCCGCGCTGAACCTGATCCACGCGGTCAACACCGCCGCCTACGGCGACCTGGCCGAGGTGATGGTCTGCATGTTCGGGCCCACCTCGGACGAGTACGGCCTGCTGCACCGCGGCACCCGGGTGCGCAAGATGCACTCGTCGTACCGCTCCACGTTCCGCACCATCGGCGACGTGCCGCTGGCCAAGGTCGACCGCGAGGGGGTCACCCCGCTGCGCGAGGACGTGCGCCACCGCCGCGACGACAAGGACGTGACGATCATCCCGACCTTCGACGACCGGGTGGCGATGGTCTACTACTACCCGTGCATGAAGCCGGACATGATCACCTCGCTGGTGGACAACGGCTACAAGGGGATCATCATCGCCGGCACCGGCCTGGGCCACGTCAACCGCCCGCTGTACGAGCCGCTGGCCCGGGCCCGCGAGGCCGGGGTGATCGTGTTCATGGCGGTCCAGACGCTGTGGGGCTACGCCCAGATGTACGTCTACGAGACCGGCCGCGAGCTGATGGATCTGGGCGTGATCCCGGCGGCCAACATGCTGCCCGAGGTGGCCTACATGAAGCTGTGCTGGGCGCTGGGCCAGACCGAGGACCGCGACGAGCTGCAGCGCCTGATGATGACCCCCCTCGCCGGCGAGATCACGCCGCGCGAGCCGCACAACGGCTACCTGATCCTCCAGGGCGGGCTGCCCGAGGTCGAGGAGTTCGTGTCGGGGTACTGGAAGTAGCCGCGGGCGGCCCCGCTACTGGGGCTCGGACTCGTAGATCCCCAGCTCGATGGTGTTCGCCGGGATCTCCCAGGCGTTGCCCATGTTGCCGACCTCGAGGCCGTTCCACAGGTCGATCGTCGAGGGCGCCTCCATCTTCACGTCGATCAGCGGTGTGTCCTCGATGGAGTGGAACACGCCGAGGCGGAAGTTGCCCGCGGCCACCGAGCCGAGCGGATCGGTCACGCGGGTGCACTCCCACATGTCGGGCGCCGTCCCGGTGATCACGACCGTGTAGTACATGTCGTTGGTGTACGTCGCGATCAGGTCGCACAGCATCGAGCCGTCGCCGTAGGTCGCGCCCGCCGGGTAGACCTCGAGCTTGTAGGTGCCGTTGACGCCGCCGGAGATGGTGCCGTAGCCGACCTGCTCGGGGTGCGGGTAGATCGCGCCGGGCTGGAACCCCGCCAGCTCGGGCCACAGCGCATCCTCGAGGTAGATGTCGACCGGGCCGGCGCCCTGCGCGGCATTGACGAACCGCAGGTGCGGCTGGCCGGCGGTGGGCGACACCAGGTTGTCGTGCAGCAGGCGGTGCTCGATCGGTCCCGGCGTGCCGCTGGCGGCGCCGAGCAGGTACAGGCTGTAGATCCCGAGCTCGTCCATCTGCAGCGGACCGGTGTCGTACAGCGACGGGCCGCCGCTGTCGTCGTCGCCGGAGTCGTCGTCGCCGGAGTCGTCGTCGCCGGCCGAGTCGTCGTCGCCCGACGAGTCGTCGTCGTCGTCCAGCGGGGCGAAGGTCGCCTTGCAGGTGGCCAGGATCACGATCATCGAGCCGCAGCTCAGCGCCAGCAGGATGCTCAGCAGCAGTCGGCCCAGGGGGGTACGCGGTGCCATCCCTCGTCTCCCGAGCTGTCCAGCAGCTCCTCGTCGCCCCTTCCTGTTCGCCGTACCGGGCGGTGCAAGCGCCGTACCGCTCGCCGGTGCGCCGGGCGACCCGCGGCTATGCTACCATGCCGCCGCTTCGCGCGAGGTGATGCCATGGGACTGTTCGACAAGACGGTGGCCAGCTCGGTCAAGTTCATGCCCAAGGCGGTGGTCCGCAAGGTCGCGTCGCGCTACGTCTCCGGCGAGACGCTGCAGCACGCCGTGGAGGAGGCCAGGCGGCTCAACGACGACGGCTGCATGGTGACGATGGACCTGCTCGGCGAGTCGATCGCCGACGAGGCCCACGCCAACGCCTCGGCCGACACCTACCTGGAGATCCTCGACGCCATCGCCGAGCACGACATCGACGGCAACGTCTCGGTCAAGCCGACCCACTTCGGGCTCGGGCTGTCCGTCGAGCTGTTCGAGCGCAACGTGCGGCGGGTGCTCGCCAAGGCCGGCGAGATGGGCAACTTCGTGCGCCTCGACATGGAGGACCACCCCTACACCGACGACACGCTGGCGGTGTACCGCCGGCTGCACGCCGACGGGATCGGCCACACCGGCACCGTGCTGCAGGCGATGCTGCACCGGACCCAGGACGATCTCGAGGGCCTCGACGACCTCGGCCCCAACCTGCGGCTGTGCAAGGGCATCTACGACGAGCCCGCGGAGATCGCCTACAAGACCTACGACGAGGTCAACGCCTCGTTCGTCAGGATGCTCGAGTACGCGCTGCCCAGGCGGAACTACTACATCGGGATCGCGACCCACGACGACCCGGTGATCGAGGCCGCCGAGCGGATCATCGAGCAGCACGACCTGAAGCGCGAGGACTACGAGTTCCAGATGCTGCTCGGCGTGCGCCAGGAGATGCGCAAGAAGCTCGTCGACAAGGGCCACCGCGTCCGCGTCTACGTCCCCTACGGCACCGAGTGGTACGCCTACTGCGTCCGCCGCCTCAAGGAGAACCCCAAGTTCGCCGGGTTCGTCACCAAGGACGTGCTCAAGAACCCGACGATGCTGTTCGGGACCAAGGCCGAGGACCGCTAGTCCCCTGTCGCACATTGGCCCGCACCAGCGCGCGTTCTCCATGGGGGTCACCCACCTCCCAGGCCGGGTCGTACCATCGCGGCAGGGGGGGACCGGTACGCTCCCCGGAGCACGGAGGAGGGCAGGACGCATGCGCAGGGTCTTCGCCGTCGCGGTGGTCGGGGTCCTGGGCCTGGCGGGCTGCACCGACTACGGGCTCGACGCCCGCGAGTACACCGACACCTTCTGGCAGGGCTCCGACGAGGACCTGACGCTCGACTTCCTGTGGGTCCTGGACAACTCCGGGACGATGAGCGAGGAGCAGGATCGCCTCACCGAGAGCCTCACGGGGATCATGGCGGTGTTCGGCGAGACCATCGCGGACTACGCGATGGGGGTGATCACCACCGACGTCGACGCCGAGGACCAGCGCGGCAAGCTGCAGGGCTCCCCGCCGGTGCTGGGGCCCGCGACGCCGGACCTCGCCGCCGCGTTCCTGGCCAACGCCGCGGTGGGGACCGGGGGGGCCAAGGACGAGCAGGGCCTCGCCGCGCTGCAGCTGGCGATGACCGAGGCCGTCGACGGGGGCCACAACGAGGGCTTCTTCCGCGACGGCGCGGCGCTGGACGTGATCGTGATCTCCGACGAGGACGACCACACCGCCGGCGAGGTCAGCGACCTGATGAGCGACCTGATGCTGGTGGTCCCCGACAACCAGCGGTTCCGCGTCCACGCCGTGGTCGGCGACGAGCCCAGCGGCTGCCTGTCGGCGGACACCGCCGCCGACGCCGGGACGCGCTACCGCGACGCCGCCGGCCGCACCGCGGGGTTCGTCGGCAGCATCTGCGCCGAGGACTGGACGCCGCTGCTGGAGAGCATCGGGCGCCTCGCGCTGGGCCTGCAGACCGCCTTCGAGCTGACCAAGGAGCCCGATCCGAGCACCATCGTGGCGTACGTCGACGGCGACGAGGTCGCCCCGGACGAGACCGACGGCTGGACCTACGACCCCGGCCTCAACGCGGTGGTGTTCCACGGCGCCGCGATCCCGGCCCCGGGGGCCAAGGTCACCGTCGTGTACCAGATTGCGCTGTAGCCGATGGGACGCACCGCGATCCTGCTGTGGAGCCTCGCCGCGCTGGCCGCGCTGGCCGCCGGTGGCTGCCCCGAGAAGGACCCGTTCGTCGAGCCCGCCGAGGTGGTCTCGGTGGAGGTGATCCCCGGCGACTCCGCGATCCAGGTCGGCCCCGGTGCCCCCGTCGCGGTGGACTTCGTCGCCCGCGTGACCCGCTTCGACGGCGAGGTCGAGGAGACCACGGCGGTGTCGTGGGAGAGCAGCAACATCACCGTCGGCACGATCGACGACGAGGGCCACTTCGTCTCCGGCGACGCCACCGGCGGGGTCACCACGATCCGTGCCACCTACCTGGGCGTGTGGGGCCAGACCGAGCTGACCGTGGTGTTCACCCAGGAGGTCACCGCCGGCGGCGCGCCCGCGGGCGCCGGGGCGCTGTTCGACCCCCCGGCCGAGGCCGGCACCGGCGACGAGCCGGTGGTGCTCTACCCGCTGGACCGGGTCAAGATCCCGCGCAACACGCCGCGGGTGACGTTCATGTGGGACGCCGGCCCGGTGGCGACCCTGTTCCGGCTGCGGTTCCGCAGCGAGGTGACCCAGGTCGACGTGATCACCGATCAGCTCTCGTGGATCCCCGACGAGGCGCTGTGGCACACCATCGCGGCGGCCAACGCCGGGGGCACCACGACCCTGGAGCTGGCCGGCGTCGCCTGGCACGACGAGGCCGGCACCCCGGTGGCCGACAGCCCGCCGTACACCGCCGCCGGAGAGACCACGATGGACATCTCGCGGCTGGACGCCGACGGCTCGATCTACTACTGGAACGCGTCCATCGGCGGGGTCTACCGCATCCCGTTCGGCAGCTCGGAGCCCACCGAGTTCTACGGCATGAACAACTACGGCCACTGCGTCAGCTGCCACGTGATCAGCCCCGACGGCACGCGGATGACCGTGACCTACGACGGCGGCAACGGCCCGCTGGGGGTGGTCTCGATGGCCGCGCCGCTGGACGACGGCCAGGCGGTGATCCCCTACGCCGGGGGGCGGGTCGGCAACTTCAAGACGTTCAGCCCCGACGGCGACCTGCTGCTGAGCAGCTACGACGGCGTGCTGTCGGTCAGCGACGCCCACAGCGGGGCGCACCTGTACGACCTCGACCTGCCGTTCCCGGCGACGATGCCGTCGTGGTCGCCGCGGGGGGATCGCATCGCGATCGTGATGCCCGACGAGGACGCCTACTCGCTGGACTGGGTGTTCAACGGCAGCCGCATCGCGCTGCTGTACGTGGACGGCGACGGCACCATCGGCACCGAGCCCGACGTGATCGTCGACCCGGAGGAGGAGGTCAGCGTCTACTACCCGACGTTCAGCCCCGACGGCGACTGGATCGCCTACAACCAGTCGTGGGACACTACCGGCGCCGCGGACAGCTGGGACAGCTACGACGACCCCGCCGCGACGCTGATGGTCGTCTCCGCCGACGGCACCGTGGGCTACGAGCTGTACGACGCCAACGGCGAGGGGCTGCTGACCAACTCGTGGCCCGGGTGGGGCCCGCTGCCCGACGCGGACGTCCTGTGGCTGACGTTCAGCTCCAAGCGGCCCTACGGGTTCCTCACCACCGCGGCGGACAACCGCCCGCAGATCTGGGTCACCGCGTTCGATCTGGAGGCCGCGGCGGCGGGCGGCCAGGGCGACCCCAGCAGCCCGCCGTTCTGGCTGCCGTTCCAGGACATCGCGACCAACAACCACATCCCGGCGTGGGGGCCCGAGTGAGCGCCGCCGCGCCCCGCACGGCCGCCGCGGCGCTGGGGCTCGCGGGGGTGCTCGCCGCCGCCGCGCCGATCGCCGGCTGCCCGACCACCTCCGACTTCCCCGAGAGCTGTGACGGGCTGGCCGGCGGAGACCCGGTCGCCTACTACGGCGGGGCGGTCCACGCCAGCGTCGCCGGCGACTGGGACGAGCCCCACTCCACCGGCGGGCTGCTGACCCTCGCCGAGGCCACCGGCGGCCTGCTGCAGCTGCAGCTCGTGGCCAGCAACGAGGGCCACGAGGGGGCCACCCGCACCACGCTGGTGGTGGACTGCTACCACCCCGGCGAGCCCGCCGCCGACGACACCTGGGACGACCCCATCGCCGAGCTCAGCGAGGCCCAGGCGGTGGGCCAGTGCTGGGCGTGGTACGACCTGCTCGCCGTCGACGTCGGCGAGGGCCGCACCGGCCACTACGTCTCCGACGAGCACAACACCGGCACGTTCTCGGTCACCGAGGGCTTCGAGCCCCCCGGCGCCGACGGCACCCCGGGGCGGGCCGCGGGCGAGCTGCACTTCGACGCCCTCGAGGAGCAGTCCGGCGACGCGGTGCAGGTCCGCGAGGGCACCTTCGAGGTCCCGGTCTGCCGCTTGTGATCCCTGCCGCCAGCACGTAGACAGTGCGGTGATGACCGCGCCTCGACCGCTGCTGCTGATCGCCCTGCTGCTGGCCACGGCGTGGTCCGCCGGCTGCGCCCCGCGCCCGGCGCCCCCCACCGCGGCGGCCACCCCGCCCCCGGAGCAGCCGACCCACGTCGGCGGGATCCAGGTCAACGAGCCGGACCACGCGGCGTGGGCCGCGGCGCTGCAGCAGGCGGGACTGAACACCGTGGCGGTCACGGTCTACGCGATGCAGGGCGACTGGGATCGCGACCACCTGTGGTGGGACGACGAGGACCCTGCGGTGGTCTCGGAGATCCGGGCGGCCAAGGCCGCGGGGCTGCGGGTCGTGTTCGTCGCGCGGGTGGCGCTGGACCACGCCCACGAGGCCAACGAGTTCCTGTGGCACGGGATGATCCGGCCGGGCACGGACGCGCAGCTGGACTCGTGGTTCGCGCAGTACACGACCTTCCTGACCGAGTGGGCGGCGATCTGCGAGGCGGAGGGGGTCGACGTCTTCGCGGTGGGCAGCGAGCTCAACGCCCTGGCGTCCACGGTGGCGGTGGACGAGCTGCCGGCGCTGGAGGAGTACTACCTCGACGCCGACAAGCAGGCCGCCGAGCGCGCGATCCTGCTGCGCCACGAGGAGCGGGTCGCCGCGCACCACCTCACCGACCACGGGGCCAGGGGATACGACGCGCTGGGGCCCTACCTCGACGCCCGGGACGCCCGGTTCCAGGCCTGGGCCCGGGCCTCGGCGGGGGACGGCGGCGGCGTCCCCGCGATCAACGCCCGCCGCGCGCGGCAGGCCGAGCGCTGGGCCGAGGCGATCGCCGCGGTGCGGGGGGTGTACTCGGGGCAGCTGACCTACGCCGCCAACTTCGATCAGTACCAGGAGGTGGGGTTCTGGTCGCAGCTCGACCTGATCGCGATCAACGCCTACTTCCCGCTGCGCGAGCTCCACGACGAGCGCCCCTCCGACGCGGCGCTGCAGGGCGAGCTGGAGCGGGGCTGGGGGCGGGTCTTCGACGAGATCGAGGGCTTCCGCAGGCGCGAGGAGCTCACCGGGCTGCCCGTGGTCTTCACCGAGCTGGGCTACACCGATCGCGCCAACAGCACGGTCCACCCGTGGGCCAGCGCCGGCTTCTCGCTGGTGGGGGAGGGGGGCGAGCGGCGGCCGGTGTTCTGGCTCGATCAGCCCCCCGACGAGACCGAGCGGGTGCTGGCGTTCCGGGCGCTGGCCGACCACGTCGCCGCCGACCGGCGCTGCCCGCTCCGCGGCGTGCTGTACTGGAAGCTCACGACGGTCCCGGCCCACCGCGAGGTCGAGCCGTTCGCGGTGGTGCTCGGGGGGGGCGCCCCCGACCCCGTGGCGGCCGAGCTGGCGCGGCTCGCCGCGACCCCCTGAGGATCGTTCACCAAGCGCTTCATCCGCGGTCGCGATCCCCGCCTACCATTCGGTAGTGGAGGTCGGACCGATGCGCCACGGAATCGGGGTCACGCTTGCGCTGCTCGGGCTGCTGGCCGCGCTGCCGGCCGGCGCCGACACCCTGCCGCCGGGCGAGATCGTGCGCGACGGCCTGCTCGTCGACATCACGCCCTCCGGGCTGGACTTCGTCGAGGACGCGATCACCAACCTGGACGGCTTCGAGGTCCCCCTCGACCCGATCCACACCAACCTGGGCAACTTCGAGGGCTGCGACCTGGCCCTGCAGATCAGCGGGCTGTACGTCGGCGTGGCGTTCACCGACGTGCAGGTCATCCCCGACTCCCACGAGCTCGCGATCCACGCCGACACCCAGATCTGGATCAACTCGGGGGAAGCGCCCTCGAACATGAAGATCGACTTCGACGGCGGGCTGTTCGACATCTGCAACCTGCTGGACATGAACTGCGGGTTCTGGGTCCTGCCGATGAACGTCCACCTCGACCTGCGGGTCCGCCTGGACCTGATCGATCCCGGCGGCGGCCAGCCCCCGTTCCTCGACGCGATGGTCTACACCCCGGAGCACGACCTGAACCAGGCGTTCAGCGCCGACAAGCTGTGGATCCAGGACTGCTTGCTCACCGATCTGATCGACATCCTCGACTTCTTCGGGATGGACGTCGTCGACATGATGCTCAACGACGGCGGCAGCGACATCTTCAGCTTCCTCGAGGGCGACCTGCCGATGGAGATCGAGGCCGCCATCGAGGGCGCCTTCGACGGGGTCACGCTCGACGAGACGGTGGACCTGCTCGGCGTGCCGCTGGACGTCTACCTCGCCCCCGGCGGCCTGATGATCGAGCCCCAGGGGATCCGCGTGATGGTCGACGCCGGGTTCAGCGCCCCGCAGGCGGCGTGCATCGCGGAGTTCGACCCCGGCGGCAGCCCGTTCACCAACAGCCCGTGGCCCGACCTGGACGGCCAGGCCCAGCACCACGCCGGGATCTACGTCTCCGACGACATGGTCAACGCCGCGCTGTACAACGTGTGGCGCGCCGGCTTGCTGTGCCAGACGCTGGACCCCGACGCGATGGGGCTGCCGCTGGACACCTCGTTCCTGGCGATGCTGGTCGACGAGCAGTACGCCGACCGCATCGAGCGGGTCTGGTTCGGCGAGTCCAAGCCGGTCTCGCTGTCGATCCTGCCGCGCAACATCCCCTACGCCGAGATGGGGACGACCCACGACATCGAGGCCGGCGCCGAGGACCTCACGATCGAGGTCTACGCCGAGACGATGGACCGGATGGCCAAGGTGTTCGACATCGACATCGACGTGGCCGCCGGGGTCGACCTCGCCGCCGCCCCGGACGGCTCGATCGATCTGGGGGTCGAGGTCGACACCGAGAACCTGCACCCGGCGATGCGCACCAACGAGATGTTCCCGTCCCTGACGCCGGAGATCGAGACCAACTTCGGCGCCCTGCTGTCCGACCTGATGGGCCTGCTGCTCGACGGACTGCTCGGCGACCTGTCGCTGGGCAACCTCGACCTGATGGGCATCGGGCTCTCCGGGCTCGAGATCGTCGCCGCCGGCCCGCACCAGGACTACCTCGGGCTGCACACCTCGCTGGCCGTCGTCGACCCGGCGGCGATGAGCTGCTCGGGGGGCTGCGGCGACGGCGGCGGCGGCGGGATCGGCTGCGAGGAGGGCTGCGCCGACGAGTCGTGCGACAGCACCTCGTGCGATCTCGGGCAGCGCCGCCCGGTGGGGGCGGTGTGGAGCGGCAACGTGCTGCTGCTGCTGGCCTGCGTCGGGGTCTGGGTCCACCTGCGCCGGCGGGGTTGAACCGCGGCGATCAGGTCCCGCCGCTGCCGCAGCTCTCCGACCAGCAGTCGGCCTCGCAGTCCGAGAAATCGGGATCGCAGCTCATCGACATGCAGTCGGCCACGCAGCACAGGTAGCCGTCCTCGTCGTCGCACTCGGTGTAGTACGCCGGGTTGCCGAGGAACCCCTCCTCGCACTCGGCCTCGTCGGTCCAGCCCCAGCCGCCGCACTCGAAGACCTTGTCGCACACCGTGGCGACCGTCTCGCAGTCGGTGGCGTCGTCGTCGTCGTCGCCGCTGGTCTGGTTGGGGCAGCCGGCCAGGGCCACGGCGAGGGCCAGGGTGAGGGGGATCGAGAGCAGGATCGTCCAGTGGGTCATGGGGTCCTCCGGGGTGCGGTGGCCAAGAGGATACTCGATTCCCGGCGTGGAACGGCGACGTTCGCGGTACAGTCGGGAGACGGGAGGGGACGATGCGACGCGTCTCGAGCGCCCTCGCCGGGCTCGTGATCCTCGGGCTGGTCTCGGGCTGCAAGACCTACGTGGACTCGATGGGCGGCGACGACGCCGCGGTGGACGACGACGGCGCGGGGGACGACGACACCGGGGGCGACGACGACGCTGCGGACGACGACAGCGACGGGGTCGACGCGGACGGCGACGGCTACACCGAGGCGCAGGGGGACTGCGACGACGGCGACCCGACGGCCTATCCCGGCGCTCCGGACCTGTGCGACGGGATCGTCAACGACTGCGACGCGGTGCTGCAGCCCCACACCGAGGACGGCATCGTGCACTTCGCCGGCGCCGACGGGCACATCGCCGTGCTCACCGACCTGTTCGCCGAGACGGGCCCGGACGACATCGTGGAGTACGACCTCGACACCAACGGCGTGCTGACGTTCTGCGAGGGTACGTACTACACGCGGCTGACCGTGACGGCGGCGGACGTGACCATCGCGGGCCTCAGCGACGGGCCCCAGCCCGCGACGCTGCACGCGGCGTGGTCCGGCACCGTCGTCCGCCATGCGCACCACGGCGGATCGCTGCGCCTCGAGCGCTTGCGGATCGAGGGTGGGTCTGCGTCGGAGGGGGGCGGGGTCCACTCGACCGAGGGAACCGTCGTGCTGGATTCCTGCGACGTCCGGAACAGCCACGCCGTGCTCCGCGGCGCGGGCGTGTACCTCGGGGCGGGGGATCTCCGGATCGAGGGGTGCTCGTTCTCGGACAACGCGACCCTCGAGGTGTTCGGCGGCGGCGGCGGGGTCTACCTCGGCGAGGGGTCGCTGGAGGTGGCGGGCGCCAGCTTCACGGACAACCTCGCCTCCGATGGAGCGGCCCTGTACGTCTGGGGCGATCTCGCGGTGACGGATGGCCGGTTCGAGAGCAACCGCGCGACGGTGGCCGACGGCGGTCTCGGGGGCGCGATCATGGCCGCGAGCGGGGACGTGACCATCCGTGAATCCCGGTTCGAGCACAACGAGGCCACGCTCGGGGGCGCGATCTGGGCCTACGACGCGGACCTGCTCGTCGAGGACTCGGTGGTGCTGTTCAACGCGGCCGAGACGGGCGGCGCGCTGTACCTCGACGGCACCCCGCTGACCTGCGTGGGCCAGGCCGGCGAGATCCTCGGGTTCTTCGCCAACACCGCGACCGGCTGGGGCGGCGCGGTCTACTCCAACGGGAGCGTCACCTCGGACCTGTGCGACTGGGGCTCGATGGCCGACTCGAACCTGCCCCAGGACCTCGTCATCGCCGACGCCGTGTTCGCCGACTACGACGACGACGCCTCGTTCTACTGCGACGCCCAGGGGTGCGGTCCGTAGGGCACGGGAAGCGTGTCGGTCTGTCGCCGGCCATCGTCTGGTGGCGGAGACGTGTGGGAATCGAACCTGGCGGGGGGGGGCATGACGAGCCCGTCGCTATTCGAGCGTGTCACGGTTGTTCAGGGCGC
>CAZOYV010000212.1:0-14565 GCA_964584075.1 uncultured Rickettsiales bacterium
ATTCTGAATCCCCATACCCCCACCCCTTGACGGGGGAGGTGGAGATATGAGCGCGCCCTTCGTGCGCTTCGAGCGGGTCGAGATCCGCTCCCTGCCCGGCCTGCCCGCCCCCGGCCTGGTGCTGGACGCGCTGTCGCCCGGGATCAACGTGATCCACGGCCCCAACGCCTCGGGCAAGAGCCGCACCGCGCACGCCCTGATGCTGCTGCTGTGGCCCCAGAGCGCCCGCGGCGAGCGCGCGACCCTGCGCGGGCGGCTGCGGCTGGACGGCGACGACCGCTGGATCCTCGACGTGGACGCCGGCGCCGTGAGCTGCCAGCGCGGGGGCGCCGACGCCGAGCTGCCGCCGCTGCCACCGGGCGAGACCCGCGAGCGCTACCGGCTCGAGCTCCACGACCTGGTGCAGGGCCGCGGCGAGGACCTGGCCAGCACCATCGCGCTGGAGACCGTCGGTGGGGTCGACGTACACCGCGCCGGCGCCGAGCTGGGCTTCCAGGCAGGCCCCATCGCGTCGCGCAAGGAGGCCGGTGCCCTGCAGGAGCGGCTCGACGCGCTGCGCGACGCGCGGGAGGCCCACGCCCGCCTGCTCGACGAGGAGCGGCGCCTGGGGCCGCTGCGCCTCGAGCGGGAGCAGGCCCGCGCCGACCGCCGCCGCGCCGACGCCATGGCGCTGGCGCTTAAGCGCGCCGAGCGGGCACGGCGGGTCCGGGACGCCGAGGCCGCCCTCGCCGCGTTCCCCGAGGGCATGGAGCGGGTCGCGGGCAACGAGGTCGAGCGCGCCACCGGGCTGCGCGCCCAGCTGACCATGCTCGCCGCGGAGCGTCAGGACGCCCAGGCCGTCGCCGAGCAGGCCGAGGAGGAGATCGGCGCCAACCCGCTGCCCGAGGGCGGGCTGCCCGACGGGGTCCTCAAGGAGCTCCGCGACAACTACAGCAAGCTCCTCCGCGCGGAGCACGACGTGGAGGCCCAGCGCGGCGACCTGGCCAAGGCGCGGGCGGCGCGCAACCAGGCGCGGGGCCGGATCGGGGCGGCGGTCACCGACGAGCAGCTGGCGCAGCTGGACCTGACCGGGCTGGAGGATCTGGCCGGGTTCGCCCGGCGGGTCCAGGAGCACCGCGCCAGCCTGCTGGCCGCCGAGCGGCAGCGGCCGTGGCTCGGCGAGGGCAGCGAGGACCCCCAGCTGGACGCGGTCCAGCAGGGCGTGGACGTGCTGCGCCGCTGGCTGGGGGCGCAGGCCCCCCCGGCTCCGGAGCTGGACCCCGTGTGGAAGGTCCTGCTCACCGTCGCCGGGGCCGCGGCGATCGGCGCCGCGATCGCCGCTGCGGCGGGACTCGGCTGGTGGCTGCTGGTGCTGGC
This sequence comes from uncultured Rickettsiales bacterium, assembly GCA_964584075.1. Lineage (GTDB taxonomy): Bacteria > Myxococcota_A > UBA796 > UBA9615 > CAYRNR01 > CAZOYV01. The sequence continues at coordinate 1,357 of CAZOYV010000212.1, forward strand.
GCCGCTGGGGCTGATCCCGGTGGTCTTCGCCTGGCGCCGACCGCCGCGGCCGCCCTCGGCCCAGGACGTCCACCGCCAGGACTTCGCCGACCTGGACCTCGAGGAGCCGGAGCGCTGGGACGAGCCCAAGGTCCGGCTGCGCCTGGCCAGGCTGGAGCGTCGCCTGGCCCGGGCCAAGGTCGAGCAGGAGCGCCAGCGCCGCTGGCGGGACGTGCAGGCCGAGATCGAGCGCCTCGCCGCGAGGCAGGCCGAGCTGGAGCAGGAGCGGGCCCAGATCGCGGAGCGGATCGGCGTCGATCCGGGCGTGGACGAGCACTCGCTGCGCTGGCTGGTCACCAACCTGATCGGCTGGGAGGCCGCCTCCACCGACGCCGACGTGGCGCGCGCCGAGCTGATGGAGGCCAACTCGCTGCGGGGCACCTCGCTGGCCGCGCTCAACGCCCGCCTGGAGGCCCTGGAGCTGGGGGGCGTCGAGGACGCCGCCGCCGCCGGCCGCCAGCTCGACACCCTCGAGGACCACGCCCGGCGCCTGGACGGAGCCCTCAACCGCCGCGAGACCAGCCGCTCGCTGGTGGCGGCCCTCGACGAGCAGATCGCGGAGCGCCGGGCCGAGCTGGACCGGCTGTACACCGACGCCGGGCTGGAGCCCGGGGACGACGCCGGGCTGGCGGACCGCTGCGACCGGCTGGCGGCGTGGCGCACGAGCCGCGACGAGGTCCACACCGCGCGCCACGACCTGCAGCGCGTCGAGCTACAGCTCGCGGGCCACGCGGGCTTCACCGAGGCGCTGCGGCAGCGCTCGCCCGAGGAGCTTCGAGACGGCCTCGACGGGCTCGCCGACGCCGCCGAGCGCGAGCAGCGGGCCCACGACGAGATCGTGCGGATCGAGCACGGCGTGCTCCAGGCCAAGCGCTCGCTGGGCGTCGAGGCCGCCCTCGCCGCGGTGGGCGATGCCCGCGCCGCGTTGGCGGAGCGCCGCGAGCGCGACCGCCTCGCGGCGGCCGGCGACGTGCTCGCCGACTGGCTGTACCAGCGCTCCCGCGACCGCGACCGCCCCGCCGTGTTCCACCGCGCGCGGGAGCTGCTGCGGGACATCACCCGCGGGCGCTACCGGCTGGACATCGAGGACGGCCGCCCCCCGCGGTTCCGCGCCTACGACGCCGTGCGGGAGCGGGGCCTCGAGCTGGACCAGCTGTCCAGCGGGACCCGCGCCCAGCTGCTGCTCGCGGTGCGCGTGGCGTTCGTCGAGACCCAGGAGCTGGGCGCGCGCCCCCCGCTGATCCTCGACGAGACGCTGGCCAACAGCGACGACGCCCGCGCCCGCGCGATCATCGAGGCCGCGCTGGAGCTCGCCCGCGCGGGGCGGCAGCTGTTCTACTTCACCGCCCAGCACGACGAGGTCGACAAGTGGCGCACGCTGCTGGCGCAGGCCGGCGACGTCGAGCACCGCCTGATCGACCTGCAGCAGGTCCGTCAGCTCACCGGGATCGAGGCCGTCGCGGAGCTGCCCCGGGCCCCGCGCGAGGAGCCGGCGGTGGTGGCCCCGGATGGGCTCGACCACGAGGCCTACGGCCGCGCGCTGGGGGTCCCGCCGATCGACCCGCGGGCCCCGCTGGGGGCGGTCCACCTGTGGCACCTGGTCGAGGACCCCGCGGTACTGTCCCGGCTGCTGGGGGCGGGCGTGCAGCGCTGGGGACCGCTGCAGCAGCTGCTGGCCAGCGGCGGCGGCGCACTGCTGGGGGACGATCCCGCGGTGGCCCGCCGGGTCGAGGCCGCCGCCCGTGCGCTGGAGGCGCTGTGCCGCGAGTGGCGGGTCGGCCGCGGTCGGCCGGTGGACCGCCAGGCGCTGGTCGACACCGGCGCGGTGACGCCGCGGCCGCTGCCCCACGTGGCCGCGATCGCCGAGGAGCTGGGCGGAGACCCCCGCGCCCTGCTCGCGCGCCTGGAGACCGAGAAGATCCCGGGGCTGGGTCCCAAGGGCCTGCAGCGGCTGCGCGAACGGCTCGAGCAGCACGGCTACCTCGACCCCGAGGAGCCACTCGACGACGCGACGATCCGCGCCAGGGCGCTGGGCACCGTGGCCGCCGACGTCGCGGCCGGCGTCCTCGACCCCGGCTTCGTCGACCGCGCCCTGCGCCACGTGGCCGCGGCTGGGGCCACGTGATCTGGTTCGCCGCCGGCACCGGCGTGTTCCTCGTCGGGCTGCTGATCGCGGAGTACGCCGCCTCGGCCGCGGGCCGCGCGGTGTGCAAGACCGCCGCGTCGTGCTGCTTCATCGGCGTGGCGCTGGCGGGGGGCGTGCTCGACCACCCCTACGGCCGGTGGGTCCTCGCCGCGCTGGTCGGCTGCTGGTTCGGCGACGTGTTCCTGCTGGGCAAGGCCCGCGCGCCGTTCCTCGCCGGCCTGGTGTCGTTCCTGCTCGGCCACCTGCTGCTCGCCGCCGCGTTCGTCGTGCGCGGGATCGACCCGCGGGCCACCGGCGGTGCCCTGCTCGCGCTGGGCATCGTGTTCGCCGTCGTCGGCCGCTGGCTGATCCCCCGGGTCGAGGCCCGGATGAAGGTCCCGGTGATCGCCTACATGGTGGTGATCACGGGGATGGTCGCCCTCGCCGCGGGGACCGTCGTCGAGCACGGCCAGCCCCTGCTCCTCGCCGCCGCGGCGGCGTTCTACGTCTCCGACCTGGCCGTCGCCCGGGACCGCTTCGTGAGACAGGGCTTCGTCAACCGGCTGTGGGGCCTGCCGCTGTACTACGGTGCCGTCGTGACGTTCGCGTGGACGGCGGTCGGATAGGCGTCAGGGCGCCGCGCCGGAGCCCGTCAGCTGCTCGTACAGCGCCTGCGTCTGCGCCGGGTCGTCGCTGCCGTAGATCACCCAGTACTCGGGGGTGTGCAGGTACACGAACGGCGCCACGTCGGCGTGCACGAACAGCTTGACCTTGCCCAGCTCCTCGGTGGCGAACCAGCCCTTGAGGTCGTCGCCCATCGCGTAGCCGTTGGTCCGCAGGGTGATCGTCGGCAGCTCGTCGTGCAGCTCGATGGCGTCCACCTGCGCGAGATCGATGGACTCCCCGTACATCCCGTCGATCCGGAGCGCCCCGGCGGAGACGGTGACCTCGGGCTCCCGCCCCCCCGACTGCATCAGGACCCCGGTCCCGATGAAGGTGGCCAGCGTGAGCAGGACGGCGAACGCGCCGAACCCGTAGATGATCCCGATCACGATCCGGTAGAACCGGTTCGCCCCGGTGTCGGTGCTGGCCCCGGCCGGGGGCGGGACCTGCTCGAAGCGGGCCTTGCTGGCCGGGTCGCTCCAGCAGACCCACAGCGCGTAGGCGCCGTAGGCCGTGCCCAGCGGCGCGTTGGAGATGTTCAGCACCGCCAGGACCGTCTGCATCATCCGCCAGCGGCCCTGCTCGACCCGGCTGCCGGTGAGCAGCATCAGCACCGCGGTCCCGCCGACGAGCACCACCGTGAGCACCGTCGAGCCGAGCATGATGTGACCGAACACGGCGTCGGCCTCGTAGGAGATCGCGGTCATCCAGCCCATGCCCACCGCGCAGACGATCCCGATCGCGATGGTGATCCCGGCGTAGGCGCGGTTGACCTTGTTGAGCTGCTGCAGGTGCGTCATCGCCTCACCTCCACCGCTGCGCTACGACCACGCCCGCGGACTATTCCGCGGTCTCCGCCAACCGCCGCCAGGCGGTGTCGAGGCGTCGCTGCCGGACCCGCGCGGCGATGGACAGCACGGGGCGGTCCCGGCGCCAGCGCGCCGCAGTGTCCGGGCCCACGCGCTCCGCCGCTCCCTCGACCCGATCCAGCAGCGCGCGCTGCTGGCGCTCCAGCCCGCCCAGCGCCACGTGCACCTCGGGGGCCAGGGGGTCCTCCCCGGCCAGCGCCCGGATCGCGCACAGGGTCGCCAGCAGCTCCTCGACCAGCGCGGCCTCTCCCCCGCCGCGGCGGACCAGCTGCACGGCGTACCCCACCGCGGCGGCCAGGACGTGCAGGTCCTCCACCGTGCGGAACGGCTCGAGCACCGCCGCGTAGCCGTCCCCCGGAAGCACGTCACCGGGCGGCACCGCCACGTCCTCGAGGCGCACCGCGCCGTGGGGCACCTCGGGCACGATCGACAGGGGCGGCTGCTCCTCTACCGAGACGCCGTCCGAGCCGGCGTCGACCAGCACCGCCCGCAGCCGGTTGCGGCCGTCGTCCCTCCGCCCGGTGCTGGCGAGGACCACCAGCTGCCGGGCGAACGTGCCCAGCGTGACGAACCGCTTGCGGCCCGACAGCCGCCACCCCTGCCGGTCCGAGCCCGTCAGCGCGGTGTGGATCTCCCGCGGGTGCCCCCCGCGCTCCTCGGTGGCACACAGCGCCACCGCGCGCTCCGGCGATCGGCCGGGCAGCAGCGCGCCCAGCGCCGCCTGGTAGCCGCTGGCGAACGCCCAGCCCAGCCGGTCGGCGGCGAAGCCGCCCGCGGCGGCGAGCGCGATGGGGTCACGGAAGCGCCCGGCCAGCGCGCGGTGCGCCGTCCACCACGCCTCCACCGAGGGAAGCCCCGCGGGATCGGGCGGGGCGACGATCAGGGTCCGGAGCAGCTCGCGCATCGTGCCCCCATCCGGGAGCAGCGTATCAGGAGAGGGGGCCCAGCGGGTCCAGGCCGTGGCCCCGGCGGACGACGTCCACGAGCTCGGCCATGATCGCGTTGAGATCGCTGTCCTTGGGGGTGAACACCGCGGCCACGCCCCCGCCGTCGGTCAGCCGCCGGGCGTCGTCCTCGGGGATGATGCCCCCGGCCACGACGGCGATGTCGTCCAGGCCCTCGCCGCGCATGCGGGCGATCACGTCGCGGATCAGCTCCATGTGGCTGCCGGACAGCAGCGACAGGCCCACCAGATCCACGTCCTCGTCGCGGGCCGCGGCCGCGATCTGATCGGCGGTCTGGCGAACGCCGCCGAGGATCGCCTCCATGCCCACGTCGCGGGCCTTGATCGCGATCTGCTCGGCGCCGTTGGTGTGGCCCTCCAGCCCGGGCTTGGCCACCAGCAACCGGATCGGGTGCCCGAGGGCGCCCGCGGTCCGCTGCACGCGGTCGCGTACCGCCGCCTCGCGGCCCTCGTCGCCGGGTCCCGCGGCGGCGATGTCGATCCCGCTGGGGGCGCGGTACTCGCCGTAGATCGCGCGCAGCGCGTCCGCCCACTCGCCCGTGGTGACGCCGGCGTGCGCGCAACGGATCGAGGGGGGCATCACGTTGTCGCCGGCCTCGGCGGCGCCGCGCAGCGCGGCCAGCGCCTCCTCGACGGCGGTGGCGTCCCGCGCCGCGCGGTGGGCTCGCACCGCGGCGCCGAGCTCGGCCTCCACCGCCGGGTCGACCCGCTGGATCGCGTCCCCTCCCCCACCGGTCAGCGGCGACGGCTCGCTCTCGGTGAAGCGGTTGACCCCGACCACGACCTGGTCGCCGCGCTCGATGGCCCGCATCCGCCGGGCCTGGCTCAGCACCAGCGCCCGCTTGAGGTAGCCGCCGTCCACCGCCTCGACCACCCCGCCCAGGGCCTGGACCCGGTCGATCTCGGCGCGCGCCGCGTCCACCAGCTCGGCGACCTTGGCCTCGATCACCGGCGAGCCGGCCAGCACGTCGCCGACCTCCAGCAGGTCGGTCTCGTAGGCCAGCACCTGCTGGATCCGCAGCGACCACTGCTGGTCGACCGGCCGCGGCAGCCCCAGCGCCTCGTTCCACGCCGGCAGCTGCAGCGCCCGCGCGCGAGCGTCCCGCGAGAGCAGCACGCCCAGGGCCTGGATCACGATGCGCTGGAGGTTGTTCTCCGGCTGCTGCTCGGTCAGCCCCAGCGAGTTGACCTGCACGCCGTAGCGGAACCGCCGCAGCGCGGGGTCCTCGACGCCGTAGCGCTCCCGGGCGATCTCGTCCCACATCGAGGTGAACGCGCGCATCTTGCACGCCTCCTCGATGAACCGGATCCCCGCGTTGACGAAGAACGACAGCCGCCCCACCACCCGCGGCATCTCCGCAGCGGGCACCTGCCCGGAGTCGCGCACCGCGTCCAGCACGCCGATGGCGGTGGCCAGCGCGTAGGCCAGCTCCTGCTCCGGCGTCGCCCCCGCCTCCTGCAGGTGGTAGCTGCACACGTTGGCCGGGTTCCACCGCGGGATGCGCTCGACGGCGAACGCGATCACGTCGACCATCAGTTTCATGGAATGCTGCGGTGGGTAGATGTACAGCTGGCGGGAGAGGTACTCCTTGATCAGGTCGTTCTGGACCGTGCCCCGCAGCGCGTCGAGCGCCACGCCGCGCCGCTCGGCCAGCGCGACGTACAGCGCCAGCAGCCACGGCGCCGTGGCGTTGATCGTCATCGAGGTGTTCATCCGGTCCAGCGGGAGCCCGTCGAACAGCCGGTCCATGTCGTCCAGGTGCGCGACGCTGACGCCGACCTTGCCGACCTCCCCGCGGGCCCGCGGGGAGTCGGGGTCGTAGCCGGTCTGGGTCGGCAGGTCGAACGCCACCGACAGCCCGGTCTGGCCCTTGGCCAGGTTGCGGCGGTACAGCCGGTTGGACTCCTCCGCCGAGCTGAACCCGGCGTAGGTCCGCATCATCCACGGGCGGTCGCGCTGGGGCAGGGTGGCGCTCATCGCTTGATCAGCAGCCTCCGCTCGACCTCGAAGACCTTGTCCGCGATCTTCTCCAGGCCCTGCTTCTTCTTCGGCGTCTCCTTGAGGAACAGCTCCTCGCCGTAGCGCTCCAGCGCCGCCGCGGCGGAGCAGTTCTTGACCCCGATCAGCTGCATCGTGACCACCGCGGCAGGGACGTCGCCGGGGACGTCCTCGACCCCCACCACGCGCGACAGCGCCGCGAGGGTGTCGCCGGAGACGGTCGGCTGGGTGTGGTACCCCTCGTGGAAGCCCAGCTCCCACAGCGCGTTCTCGCTGGTGTCGCGGCTGGCCAGCCCCTGCAGCCAGGCGAACACCAGCCCGCCGTAGACGATCGGCTCGCCGCTCATCGCCCCGGACAGCCCGGTGCTGTAGACCCGGTCGTAGTGCAGCGGGTGGGTGTTGGCCACCCCGTAGGTCCACGGCACGTGCTCGTCGGTGACCGTGCGCCCGTTGGCGTGGACGATGATGTCGCCCACCGCGAAGTCGCCTGCGTAGCTGGACGGTCCGGTCCAGTCCCGCGGGTAGGACCGGGCGGCCAGCGGCAGCTCGACGACGGGGTCCTCGATCCAGGGGAAGTCCGTCTGCTCGGCGGGCGCCGGCACGGTCTCCGGCCGGTCGCCGCGCGGCCCGACGAGGATCTTGCGCACGTACTGCAGGACCACCTCGCCGCGCTGGTCGAGCCCCAGCGTCTGGACCGTGACGATCCCGGGCTTGCCCTCGCCGCGCTCGTGGCGGTCGACCACCCGGGTCCGCGCCCGCAGGGTGTCCCCGGGGTACACCGGGCGCAGGAACCGCGCCTGGTAGTAGCCCAGGTTGGCGATCGCCTTCTCCGAGTCGTTCTGCACGCCGAGCGAGAGCACCACGTTGAACACCAGCTGTGGCGAGGCCGGCGCCCGCTCGAAGCCGTGGGCCCGGGCGAACTCGTCGCTGAGGTACAGCGGGTTGGCCTCCATGAACGTCGTGGCGAACGAGCGCGCCATCCCGGCGTCGACGGTGATCCCGCGGGGGTGGCGGAACACCTGCCCGGGCACGAAGTCCTCGAGGTAGCGGCCGTAGTGCGGGAACCGCGCGCGGCCGGCGTCGAACGGCACCCCGGGGGCCCGCTCGAGCTGGTCGGGGATCGGCAGCTGGACGCTCATCTGGATGCCTCCGGGGATGCGGTGATGCGGTCGAGCAGGCCCCGGGCGATCACGCGCAGCGCGAGGATCTCCTCGGCGCCCTCGAAGATCGACAGCACCCGGGCGTCGAGGAAGTAGCGGCTGACCGCCGTCTCCTCGGCGTACCCCATCCCGCCGTGGAGCTGCATCGCCTCGCGGGTCAGCTGCTCGGCCATCCGGCAGCTGTACAGCTTGACCACGCTGGCCTCGAGCTGTCCCCCGCCCTCGTTCATCCGCCGCGCCACCTCGTAGGTGTAGGTCCGGCTCGACAGCAGCTGGATCGCCATCCGCGCGAACTTGACCTGGCTCAGCGGCCAGGCCCCGATCGGCTGGCCGAAGACGTGGCGCTCGTCGGCGTACTGGCGGGCCCGGTCGAAGGCCGCCTGCATCACGCCCAGCGCCCGCGCGGCGGTCTGGATCCGTCCGCCGGCGAAGCCCGCCATCTGGTAGTAGAACCCCTTGCCGCGCCCGGCCTCGCCGCCGATCAGGGCGTCCTCGGGGACCACGTAGCGATCGAAGAACACCTCGAACGAGTGCATCCCGCGGTAGCCGATCGTCGGGATCGCGCGGCCCGCCATCGTGCCGCCGCCGTCCTGGGCGACCTCGAACTCGTGCCCGTCGAACGAGGGCTTCTCGACCAGCAGCAGCGACAGCCCCCGGTGGCCCAGCGCCGGGTCCGGCTCGGTCCGCGCCAGGACCAGCAGCAGCTGCGCCTTGCCGCCGAACGTGCACCACGTCTTGGCCCCGTCCAGCCGCCAGCCGTCCTCGACCTTCGTCGCGCGGAAGCGCATCCCGGCCACGTCGGAGCCGTAGTCCGGCTCGGTGACCGCCACGGCGCACAGCGGATCGCCCATCGCCAGCCCGGGGAGCCAGCGCTGCTTCTGCTCCTCGGTGCCCCCGACCTGCAGCGCGCGAGCCAGGATCTCCGGCCGCGTGATCAGGCTCCCCGCGGCCCCCAGCGAGCCGCGCGACAGCTCCTCGGTGGCCAGCACCATCCCGATCGCGTCCTCGCCGCCGAAGCCGCCGTACTCCTCGGGGATCGACAGCCCGAACAGCCCCATCTCGGCCAGCGGCCCGATGATCTCCTCGGGGACCAGCCGGTCCTCGCGGTGGATCGCCTCGGCCAGCGGGTCGACCACGTCGGCGGCGAAGCGCCGGAACGTGTCGCGCATCATGCGGTGCTCGTCGGTCAGCCCCCGCTCGACCTCGCCCAGGCCGCGGGCGAAGACCTCGGCCCCCAGCGCGGCGAGGTGATCGGCGGAGAGCTGCTGCGCGACCCAGCCCTTGCTCTCGTCGTCGCCCAGCATCTCGTGGACCCGGGCCCCGTCGAGCCCGTAGTCCCCGGGGCTGGCGAAGAACCGGTCGCGGACCTTGTTGGCCGCGTCGGCGACGCCCGCGGCCGCCAGCCGTGCCGGTAGCCCGGCGCGCTGGTCACCGGCGTCGGCCAGCCCCTCGGCATACGCCAGCAGCGACGCCGCAGCGCCGGTCTCGGCGGCGGCCCAGGCCAGCTCGAAGGCCACCGGCTGGTACCGGTCGAGCGCGGCCTGCTGCACGCGCTCGCCCTCGACGACGCGGCCGTGGAGCGCCACGAAGGCGTCCTGCACGCCGGCCTGGGTGCGCTCGAGCACCGCACGGGCGGCGTCGAGCACGGAACGGAGCTCCTGCTCGCTCATGACGCCCCCTGGCTGCGGCGGGTCACGATCGCCAGGAACGACCGGCTGCGCAGCTCGTCGAGGGTGATGCCGGTCTGCAGCACCTCGTCCTCGGTCAGCGCCCCGCAGGCCAGGCCGCGCAGGAAGAAGTTGAGCAGCCCCTGCCCGGTGGCGGCGTCGTCGAAGGTGTTCCCGCTCAGCGTCGCCTGGGCCGCCCGGTCGAGGAACCGGCGCAGCCGGATCGAGGCGTCGGCCAGCCCCTCGAGGAAGAAGTCGTAGACCGCCGCGTAGCGGATCGGCAGCTGCGCGGGGTTGAGGTCCCATCCCTGGTAGTACCCGTGGCGCAGCGAGTGGCCGATGTTGTCGAAGTGCAGCCTCCAGGCGGCGTGGACCACCGCGCGGTTCTCCGCCTGCTGCTCCGGGGTCAGCGGCCGGTCCTCCGTGGAGCGGTGCGGGCCGATCGGCATCGTGGTCGTCGCCCCGTCGGAGATCGCCACCCCGGTGCCGGCGAGGCTGACCTGCAGCACGTGACGCGCGAAGTCCGAGGCCGGGTGGGTGTGGGTCTGGAACGCCGCGGTGATGTTGCACGTCGCGGTGTAGTCGTAGGTCCCGAACGCGGCGTAGCGCACGCGCCCGCCGCCGGCCTGGACCAGCGAGTACACGGTGTTCTCGCCGCGGTCGTTGATGATCGCCTGGGTGACCTCGATCATCAGATCGAGGCCCACCGCGCCACGCTCGATGCCCAGCCGGTCCTCCAGCCGGTCGAGCAGCGCCGCGAGGGTCGAGACCTGCTCGGGGATCGTGACCTTGGGCAGCGTCACGACGAAGTTCTCGGGGACCCTGCCGCCCGTCTCGGCGGCCAGCGTGGAGAGGAACAGGTCCAGCGTGCGGATCGACCGCTCGCGGGACTCCTCGGTCAGCGGCTTGATCCGGAACCCGAGGAACGGCGGCAGGTCGCCCTCGGCGATCCCCACCGCGACCTGGGCCGCGGCCTGCACCGCGTGCCCGTCCTCCTCCTCGTCGGGGCGGTTCCCGTAGCCGTCCTCGAAGTCGATGCGGACCTCCTCGACCGGCTCGGTGCGGAGCTTCTCCCGCACGCGGCGGTAGATCGTGAATGCCAGCCAGGCCGGCTCGTTGACCTCGCGGACTGCCTCGGGGTTGGCGGCCAGGGCCCGCTCCAGGCGGGCGATCTCGTCGCACCCGGTGGGCAGCCCCTCGGCGCCGCGCAGCCCGAGCACGCGGGCGAACGCCACGAAGTCCGGGGCGTAGGTGTCCAGCCCGCGCAGGGCGATGGCGCCGAGCTTGCGGTGCCCGCCGGCCTTGAACAGGTGCCCGCCGCCGTACAGCGTGTGGACCGGCTGGCGCCCCACCGGGTCACCGGGGTAGGTCTGCTGGAAGCGCAGGTTGGCCTCGCGGAGCCGCTGCAGCAGCTCGCCCTTGTCCGCATCGCCCAGGGTCGGTTCCATCGTCCTCGTTCCTCGTCGCGGGGTTGCTCAGTTGGCGTCCTGGTACTCGCCGCCGGCGGCCTCGCCGCCGATCATCCTGCGGATCACGTCGGTCATCGAGACGACGCCCACCGGGCGCTTGCCCTCGGGCCGCGGCTCGATCACCACCAGGCGGTGGACCCGGTTGCGGGTCATCGTCGTCACCGCCACGGAGACCGGGGTGTCCCGCCGGCACCACAGCAGCGGCCGGCTCATCACGTCGAAGGCGTTCAGCGCGGCGATCTCGTCGGCGCTGCGGCCCTGGCGCGCCAGCACCACGTCGGTCTGGGACACGACCCCGAGGGCCTGCTGGTCGGGCCCGGTGACGACCACCGCGTGGATGTGGTGGTCCACCAGCAGGTGCGCGATCTCGTCCAGCGGCGTGCGCAGCGAGCAGGTGATCACGCCGTCGTGCATGATCTCCTCGACCGCGGTGGGGTCCGCCGCGAACGCCGGGATCTCGGTGGTCTCCACCTCGCGGTGCGGGATGTAGATCTCGTCGCGCTCCTCGGGCGTCGCGACCGGCGCCGCCGGCACCGCGGCCGGGGCGTCGGCGCTGGCGCCGAGCCCGAACTCGGGGGCGCCGATCAGCACCGCCATGTTGCCCGCCGGGTGACGGTTCTCGTACATCAGCTGGTGGGCCTCGGGGAGGTCGTCGTAGCGGAACGCCCGGGAGAGGCAGGGATCGACCTTGCCCTCGATCACCAGGTCGTTGAAGTCGCGGGCCTGGTCGTCGTTGGCGAAGTGCGAGCCCTGCAGGCGCTTCTGGCGCATCCACAGGTAGCGCAGGTCGACCGTGGCGTTGTAGCCGGTGGTCCCGGCGCAGATCACGACCATCCCGCCCGTGTCGCACACGAACATCGAGGTCGGGATCGTGTTCTCCCCGGGGTGCTCGAACACGATCCGCGGGTTGCGCTTCTCGCCGAGCACGTCCCAGATCGCCTTGCCGAAGCGGCGCACGCCCTTCATCCACTCCGCGTACCCGACCCGGTCCTTCCAGTGCGGCAGCATCCCCCAGTGGTCGAAGTCCTTGCGGTTGATCGCGCCCTTGGCGCCCAGCGCCCGCACGTACTCGAACTTGTCCTCGCTGGAGACCACCGCCACGGGCACCGCGCCCACCGCGCGGGCGATCTGGATCGCCATCGAGCCGAGGCCGCCGGCGCCCCCCCAGATCAGGGTCACGTCGCCCTCGCGCAGGGAGCGCTCCTGCCAGCCCATCAGCATCCGGTAGGCCGTGGCCCCGACCAGCATGTAGGACGCCGCCGCCTCCCACGTCAGGTGCCGCGGCTTGGGCAGCAGCTGGTGCGCCTGGACCCTGGTGAACTGGGCGAACGAGCCGTAGTTGGTCTCGTAGCCCCAGATGCGGAACGACGGCGCGAACATCGGGTCGTCCCCGGCCCGCACCATCGGGTCCGACCGGTCCCAGCTGCCGCAGTGCGCCACGACCTCGTCGCCGACCCGCAGGCTGGTGACGTCCTTGCCGACGGCGTAGACGATGCCCGACGCATCACTCCCGCCGATGTGGAACTCCTCGGGCTCGCCGGCCCTGTTGCGGGTCGCGATCACGTCGATCGGGACGCCCAGCCCGGCCCACACGTTGTTGTAGTTGATGCCCGCGGCCTTGACGTGGACCAGGACCTCGTCGTCCCCGATCGGCGGCACGTCCACCACCTCGGACTTCCAGGAGTCCTTCGGCTCGCCGAACCGATCCGGACGGACCAGCCAGGCGTGCATCTGGTCCGGAACCTCGCCCAGCGGCGGCGTCTCCCCCAGGTCGTAGAGTTGCTTGGCCATGCTACCCTTCCCCCGTCGGCACGGGATTTCCGCCGTCGCGAAGCCTGCCTAGATGTTACTTGCGACGAGTTTTGGACATACCGAACTTTCGCAGTCGAACCTAACAAGTAATCAGAGGAACATCCCTGTCAAGAGGGTCGACCCCTACTTGGAACGCCTGTCCTCGGATGGGACGACCGGGGCCCTCAGCCCCTGCGGCGGACGAGCCACCACAGGAGGGCCAGGGCGGCGAGCCCACCCGCGGAGCCGCCGCGGGCACCGGCGACGGTGCTGGGGCAGTAGCAGCCCCCGGCGAACAACCCCTCGAGATCGTCCACCACGGAGTCGTCGTCGCCCACGTCGTCGTCTCCGGTGGAGTCGTCGTCGCCCACGGAGTCGTCGTCGCCGGTGGAGTCGTCGTCGCCGGTCGTGTCGTCGTCGCCCGCGGTGTCGTCGTCGCCCGCGGTGTCGTCGTCGCCGGTCG
>CAZOYV010000213.1:0-14476 GCA_964584075.1 uncultured Rickettsiales bacterium
CGCGACCGTCCACCGACTCCACCCCGCCGCGACCGTCCACCGACTCCACCCCGCCACGACCGAAGAAGGCCGCCGGAGCCCAGCCCACGCCGTGGGCCAAGCGCCTGGCCGCCGCGTCGCGGCCGAGGCCCGCCGCGGGAGCCGCCCCGCGGACCTCGACCCCCGCGAGCGACCGCCTCGGCGAGGCCGATCCGTCCACCGGCATCCCGGTGCCGTTCCAGCCCGGCCGGTTCCTGCCCGGCGTGGCGAGGTACGAGGGCACGCTGCCGCAGCACTCGCTGTACCAGGGGTTCCTGCAGGTCCACGTCGCCGGGCTGACCGGGGTGTGCGTGATCGACGGGGATCGCGCCCGCTACTGGGCGTTCTTCCTGCGGGGCCGCCCGGCGCACTTCCTGCGCGACCCCCCGCTGCAGAACGCCACCACCGAGGCGCTGCTGATCCGCCGCAAGCTGCTCAACGAGGGCGTGCTCGGCCGCGCCCGCTGGCTCGCCGAGATCACCGCCCGGCCGCTGATCTCGGTGGTGATGCGCCTCGGCCTGATCCGCCCGGACCAGATCCAGGCGCTGCGCCAGGAGCAGACCGAGCTGGTGATGACGCGGGTGCTGGGGATCCGCCGCGGGCGGTACCGGTTCTACGACATGCCGGAGCTCGCCGAGGTGTTCTCGGACTCGCCGCAGGACGCGGTCCCGCTGCTGTGGCGCCGCGCCGAGGCCTCCGTCGCGGCGATGAAGCCCGAGCTGCTGGACAGGAAGCTCGGCGTGGCGCGCGGCCAGGTGTTCCAGCGCACCGAGCTGGGACGGTCGGTGCTCGACGAGCTGCCGCTGCAGGACGAGCAGCGCGCGGTGGTCGACCGCGCCGTGCGCAGCGGCTGGCCGGTGGCCGACGTGCTGGACCGCTCGAGCCTCTCCGCGGGCGACGCCCGCCGGCTGGTGCTGTCGCTGGCGCTGCTGGGCCTGGTCGAGTTCGTCGAGCCCGCCAGGGAGGAGCGCGAGCAGGCCGGCGCCGAGCGCGCGCTGCTGCACCGCCACGGGCGGCTGCGCCGCAACCACTTCGAGTTCCTCGAGCTGCACTGGTCGGCGCTCCCCGCCGAGCTGGAGGCCGCCTGCCGGCGGGTCGAGGCCCAGCTCGCCGAGGTCGAGGGCGCCGAGGACCCGCCCGCGGGGGCCGACGAGATGATCGGCGAGATCCGGCTGCGGCTGGAGACGATCCGCGGGCTCGCCGCGGACCGCAAGGCGCGGCGGGCGTACCGCGCCGAGATCGCCGGCCGGGACAAGCGCGACATGGCCGCCGAGCTGTACCAGAAGCAGGGCGAGATGGCGATGTTCAAGCGCGACCTGGTCACCGCGCGCGAGTGCTTCGAGCGCCTGCTCGAGCTGGACCCCGGCGGTGCGGGCAGCGCCGAGCGGCGGGAGCGGGCCCGCACCGCGCTGGACTCGCTGAAGGCGGGCGACCTGCCGGACCGCAGGTAAACCGACTATCCTGGCCGCATGCCCACCTGGCCCGAGCTGGAGGCCGCCCGCCGCACCACGCGGCGCAGGGTGGTGATCGGACTGGCCGCCGCGACCGCCTCGATGGTCACCTGCGCGGGCGTCGTGGCCCTGCCGATGCTCCGCCGCGGGCCGTACCCGCCCCACCCCACCGGGCTGCTGGCGCTCGACGCGGTCGGCTACCACGTGCTGTGCGCGATGGCCGCCGCGCTGCTCCCCGGCCGCGTCGACCCGGACCCGGTGGTGCGGCGGGTGGACGAGACGCTGGCCAGCTTCGACCCGATGATGCGCAAGCTGATCGGGTCCTACCCGACCCTGCTGGAGGGCAGCGGGCTGCTGGCCGGCGGGCGGCTGCAGCCGTTCACCGAGCTACCCGCGGAGGACCAGCGCCGGGTGCTGCTGCGCTGGAGCGACAGCCCGGTGCTGCTGTGGCGCCAGGCGGCGCTGACGCTGCGCCAGCTGATCGCCGCCCACCACTACGGCGCGGAGGAGCCGTGATCGCCGACATCCGCGACGCCCGCCGCGACCTCGCCCTCGAGGCCGACGTGTGCGTCGTGGGCGGTGGGATCGCCGGCGCCCGCGTCGCGCAGGCGCTGGCGGACGCCGGGGTGACCACGGTGCTGCTCGAGGAGGGCGGCGACCCGGCGCCGGCCCGCAGCGAGCTGCAGGCGCGCGCGCGGCGGCTGCGCCACCGCGGGTTCCTGGCCAGCCTCGACCGCGGGATCGCGGTGCTCGCCGGCGCCCACCTCGGCGGCAGCTTCGACAGCTCGGGGGGCGAGCTGTGGCGCGTGCCCGGCGAGCTGCTCGACGGGTGGGCCCGCGCCACCGGCGCGGCGTGGCTCGCGGCGGAGCGGATGGGGCCGGCCTACGACGAGCTGGAGGCCACGCTGGTGGCCGCGCCGGCGCCGCCGGGGGCGGGAGCCGACGCGCTCGAGCGTGGGGCCGGCGAGCTGGGCTGGGCCGTGCACCGGCCCCCGCGGGCGGACCGCCTGGCCGACGGGGGCGGCGACGCGATCCCGGACGGCGCGCGGCGCAGCGTCCGGCGTGGCCTGCTCGGGCCGGCGGCCGCCGCCGGGGTCGCGGTGTTCCACCACGCGCGCGTGGACCGCGTGTCCCACGACGATCGGCGCGTGGACGGCGTCCAGGGGGCGGTGATCGACCGCGGCCACGTCGACGGCCGGTTCCGCGTCCGGGCGCCCGCGCTGGTGATGGCCGCCGGGGCGCTGTGCTCGCCCGGGATCCTGCAGCGCAGCCGGGTCCCCGATCCGCGCCGCCTGCTCGGCGCCGGGCTGCGGCTGCAGCCGACCGCCGCCGCGGTGGGCCTGTTCGACGAGCCGCTGCCCGGCTCGGCCGGGCTCGCCGTCACCGAGTTCGCCGACGGCCTGGGGCGCGACCCGGGCGGCGTGCTGCTGCGCACCGGGCGGCTGGCCCCGGGCCTGCTGGCCGGGATGCTGCCGTGGACGGGGGACGACCTCGAGCGCGAGCTCGCCGACGGCGCGCGCCGGGTGACGGTCACGGTCACCGCCCGCGATCGCCGCCCGGGCCGCTGCGTGCCCACCGCCGACGGGGCCGCCCCGAGCCTCAAGTACGAGCCCTCGCCCGGCACCCGGCGGGCCCTGCGTTGCGGGCTGGAGCGCGCCGCGGAGTGGCTGCTCGCGGCCGGGGCCCGCGAGGTGTGGACGAGCCACGCCACCCCGCTGCGGATCGGCTCCGTCGACGAGCTCCGGGCCCTCCGCCGCGCGTCCTACCTCCCCTGCGCGGTGGCGCTGCTGTCGACCTCCCCGCTGGGCGGCTGCGCACCGGGCGAGCGGCCGCGGCGCGCCGCGGTGGACCCCGACGGGCGGCTGCACCACCTCGGGGGCGTCTACGTCGCGGACGGCTCGATCGTGCCCGACGCCCCCGGGGTCCCGCCCGGCCCGACCATCGCCGTCGCGGCGGCGCACGTGGCCTCCATCGTGATCGCCGACCTGGGCTCGGCCGGCGCGTGATCGTCACCGGCTTGTGGTAGTCTGGCCCACCCTTCCACCGCACACGGAGCGATGTCGATGACGTTCCCGACGACCCGAACGATGCGACTCGTGCCCCTGCTGGCGCTGCTGCTCGTCGTGCCCGCCGGAGCGCTCGCGCAGGGTGGTGCCGCGCAACCCGCCGACGCGACCGGGATCCGCGCCGAGCTCGAGCCCGAGGGGCTGGGCGTCCCGGCCCCCGGCGACGCCCTGGCGGACGCCGCGGAGGAGGCCGCTGGCGAGCACGGCGAGGCGGGCGGCGACGAGGAGCCGGCCCCGGCCTGGAAGGTCTGGGCCAAGAAGCTCGGCCCGATCCTGATCCTGCTGGCCGCGATCTCGATCGTGATCGCGCGGCTGCCCAAGATCGAGGGCCTCGACCACACCCCGGCGTACAAGCTGCGCCGCGTGATGAACTGGCTGCCGCTGGGGCTGACCTACGCGTTCCTGTACATGGGCCGCTACAACCTCAAGGTCAGCAAGCACGCCTTCGAGGAGATGGCCGACGCCGGCGGCGACGCGCTGATGAGCAACGAGGCGTTCGCCACGATCTTCATGTGGGGCACGATCGTCTACGGGTTCTCGTTCCTGATCAACGGCCCGCTGACCGACCGCATCGGCGGCAAGAAGGCGATCCTGATCGGCGCCGCCGGGGCGCTGACGATGAACGCCCTGATGGGGCTGGCGTCGCTGTCGCTGCTCCACGACGGGCCGATGTACGGCACGCTCTCCAGCCGGTTCACGACGATCTTCAGCGTGCTCTACGCGGCCAACATGTACTTCCAGAGCTTCGGCGCGGTGGCGATCGTCAAGGTCAACGCCCCGTGGTTCCACGTCCGCGAGCGCGGCGTGTTCGGCGCGATCTTCGGGATCCTGATCTCGCTGGGGATCTACTTCGCCTTCGACTGGTCCTACATCGTGCTGAACCACCTGGGGCTGGCGTGGGTGTTCTTCGTCCCCGCGGCGATCCTCGGCGCCTTCTGGATCCTGGACGTGTTCCTGGTCAAGAACACCCCCGGAGAGGCGGGCCAGGAGGACTTCCACACCGGCGACGCCAGCGCCGGCGACGACAGCCCGCGGCTCCCGGCGGTCCAGGTCTTCAAGATGATGCTGCGCAACCCGATCATCATGACCATCGCCTGCGTGGAGTTCTGCTCGGGCTTCCTGCGCCAGGCGATCATGCAGTGGTACCGGACGTTCGCCAAGCAGACCAACGAGGCGCTGGGCTTCGCCGGGGACTTCGTCTACGAGAACTGGGGCCTGCTGCTGTGCTGCGCCGGGATCCTCGGCGGCGTGGTCGCCGGCGTGATCTCCGACCGGGTGTTCGGCTCCCGCCGCGGCCCGGTCGCCGCGATCCTGTACCTCGTGATGCTGCTCGGCGCCGTGGCGCTGGCCTTCACCTACACCACCCCGGTGGTGGGCTACCTGGTGCTGTTCATGTCGCTGGCCGTGATCGGCGTGCACGGGATGCTCTCGGGCACCGCCTCGATGGACTTCGGCGGCGCCAAGAACGTCGGCGTCGCGGTGGGCATCATCGACGGGTTCGTCTACCTCGGCACCGCCGCGATGTCGCTGACCTACAAGCTGACCCTGCCCCAGGAGCAGCTCGACGAGGCCGGCGAGCTGGTCGGCCCGGCGACCGACCCGGCCAAGTGGTGGCCGTGGCCGGTGGCGATGATCCCGCTGGCCGCGATCGGCTTCCTGCTCGCGCTGCGGGTGTGGAACGCCAGGCCCAAGCCCAGCGGGGGTGGGGGCGGCCACTGACCCCGGCTATCGCGCCCTGCGCCGCCCGCGCCACCCCACGGCCAGGGCACCACCGAGCAGCACCAGGGCCGAGACCCCGCTGACCACACCGCCGAGGTGGAGCGCCGGGACGACGTGCTCCAGCCGGACCTCGTGGATCCCCGCCGGGACCCGCACCGCGAGCTGGAAGCCGTGGGCCACCTCCGTCGCCGCGGGCACGCCATCGACCCACGCCCGCCAGTACGGATCATGGGGTCGGAGCCACACCACGTAGCCGTCCCGCGGCGCCTCCACCCGGGCCTCGACGTGGTGCCCGAGATCGACCACGTCCGCCAGCGGACGCCCGGCATCGGGGCTGTCGGCCGCGGGCACCCACCGCGCGTCGGGCAGCGGGTCGTCGATCGCGAGCACCTCCAGCGTCGCCACCGGTCCCTGGACGATCCCACCCGCGAGCCGCGAGACCCCGGGCGTCCCCGCGAGGGCGTCGGCGTCGGCCCGGGTGTTGGCCAGCAGGTGCGTCACGCCGGCCAGCCGCAACGCCTCGACCCGCCGGGGCAACGGCTCGCGGCCCAGCGACACGAAGTGCCGGGTGACCGCCTCCGGCTGCCCGACCACCCAGCCGAACGGCTGCGCCAGCCCGAAGGCCGCGGCGATCCCGGGCAGCAGGCTGGCCCGCGCGATCTCGTGGCGCCACGGCCCCTCCGGCCCGGGTGGTCCGGTTCCGCTGGCCAGGTAGCTGTAGGGGAAGACCCGGACCGGCTCCGGCTGCGCCCGCAGCACGGTCACGACCGGAGGCGGCGTGACGACCTCGGCCGCCGGGCGCAGCGGCGCCAGCGGCGTGTTGCCCAGGGCCAGATCGACCAGCACGAGCACCACCGCCAGCGCCCCCCAGCCCGGCCACGGACGCGGCGCGGCGGGCGCCGCGGGGCGCGCGCGGAGCAACAGCTGCACCGCGATCCCGCCGACGCCGACCGCCACGCCGGCGCCGAACAGCAGATCCCACCACGCCAGCCCGGTCCCGGTCCCGAGCTGCCGGCCGACACCACCGGCGACCACCGCCACCAGGCCCGCCGCCAGCGTCGCCCCGCCGAGCCGCCGCGGCGCCAGGGCGCGCGGCCCCGCCGTCATCACCCAGCGCGCCCCCTCGGCCACCAGCACCGCGCCGAGCAGGGCGGCGATCAGCACCCACTTCTGCGGGTAGCGGATCTGGTCCAGCACCGGCGTGTGCTGCAGGCACCACGCCACCGGCGGCAGCGCCCCACCGGCGGCCACGCCCAGCGCCGCCAGCGCCCCCACCCCGGCGTAGCGCGGCGGTCCCGGGTGCCGCAGCCCGCGCACCAGCCCGGCCAGGCCCAGGACCAGCCCTGCGCCGCCGGCATACAGGCCCGGCAGGTAGAACCACGTCACCCCCCGGGCCCACGGGAGCCGCAGCTCGTCCAGCGCTGGCACGTAGCCCGCGTTGGGGCTGATCAGTCCCGCCAGGTGCGAGATCCCCAGCGCCCGCGAGGACCACACCTCGGGGCTCGTGAACGGGCCCGGCGCCGTCGCGTGGCGCCAGTCCCAGAACGGCCACCACACCACCGCGGTCAGCCCCGCCGCGGCCGCGAGGCACCCCAGCGCCACGCCGGTCCGCCGCCACGCCGCCGGCGAGGACAGCGGTCGCCGGCCCGCGTCCCACGCGGCGGTCGGCAGCGCCAGCAACCCCACCATCACCACCACGTCGAGACCGCCGGCGAGGACCATCATCGACGCGGCCGCGATCGCCACGAGCGCCTCGCCAGCCCGCCCCTGGATCCGCGCCGCCGGCGCGTCCCGCCCCCGGTGCACCACGGCCAGCAACGCCGCCAGCAGCCACGGCGCCCACGACACGCTGTACAGCTTGTCCTGCATCGCCGACAGCGACATCATCGTGCCGCCGAGCCCCACCGTCAGGGAGCCGATCACCGCCGGGACCCCCCGGTAGCCCAGCCTCCGCAGCAGCACCCCGCACCCGCCCGTCAGCAGCAGCAGGTGCCCCGCGTGCAGCCACGCGATGCACCACGACACCGGCGCGATCGCGTACAGCAGGTGCGGCGGGTACAGCGCCGCGGTCTGGGGGTTGAGCAGCAGCGGCGCGCCGTTGTCGCACAGCAGGTCGTAGCGGGGCAGCGCGCCCCGGGACAGCGCCTCGGCGAGCCGCACGCGCAGCGGCCAGAAGTAGGCCAGCGCGTCTCCGCGGACCGGCACCCGGCCCAGCAGCCAGCTGGGGGCCAGCACGGCCACCAGCCCCAGCGCCCCCACCACCCAGGGCGTGCGCCGGGTGGCTCGAGCGTCGGTGGCGGCGAGGGGGCGCATCGTCGGGGGGCGCGCTACGGCTCTTCGGGGATCTCGACCACGCCGGCGCAGACGTCGCTGAGCCGCTGGGCGGCGTCGGTCGCGGAGTTGACGGCGGTGGCGGCCATCGCCGGGGAGTCGTTCTCCATCCACGGGGTGTCGATGTAGCTCCACAGGGCGTAGACCCGCAGCGTGCGCCCGCCCTCCCAGTCCAGCAGGACGCTGACCGAGTAGGTCTGCTCGAGGCTGTTGACGCCGTCGGCGCCCTCGGCCCGCTCGGGCAGGTAGGTGAACGAGACGTGGGCGATCTGCGGCTCGTCGAGCACGTCGAACTCGCCGTGGCGGAAGTGCGCGTCCTGGCGGTAGCTCAGGTCGATCCCGAGGAAGTCCACCTCGATGTCGTTCTCGGTCAGCAGCAGCGCGCCCTCGACGTCGGCGGCGTCGTAGCCGTCCTCGTAGACCGCCTGGTCGTCGTCGACGGGCGTCCAGGCACCGGAGGAGGCGCTGGACTCGTACTCGGCGCGGGAGGTCAGGAACGTGCGCTCGAAGCTCTCGAAGAACTCCTCGCCGAACACGTTGCCCTGGTCGGGCCGCACCAGCAGCGACTCCGCCTCGGCCCAGTGGCAGTCGATCAGCGCCAGGGCGACGATGCCGTTGGCCAGCGACAGGTCGCGGCCGTCGTCGGGGACCGGCAGGTGGTCGATATCGTCCCACGAGAGGTCCTCGAGGCTGAACGAGTCGGCGTTGTCGATCGTGGCGCCCTCGCCGGCGGCGAGCTCGAGCAGATCGACGCCCTCGTCGTCGTACCAGTTGCGCAGCCCGGTGAGCCCGGCGGCGAACACCGCGTCGTCGCCGTGGAACTCGCGCAGGAGGTAGCGCATCGTCTCGTCGAGCCCCTCGGGGGCCGGCGGCGGCTCGCGGCAGCCGGCCCCGGCGAGCAAGACCAGCGCCAGCAGCAGCGGGGTGCTCCGGCGCCGGCGGACGCCGACCAGCAGCAGCGCGCCCACGCCGACGAGCAGCGCGGCGACGCGGCCCGCGGACGGGCCCCCGTCCGCCGCACAGCTGCCACACCCCTGGCCGCCGTCCGGCTGGGCCACCGCGGTGGGATCGCCCTCGGTGTCGTCCTCGGCGAGGCAGTCGGTGCTGTCGCCACCGACCGGGGCCAGGCACAGGCGGAACCAGATCTGGGTGTCCTCGCCGTCGTAGGCCAGGTCGAAGGTGTGGTCCCCGGGGCCGTCGGTGACCAGCTCGGAGACCTCGACGGTCTCGACGATCGCGCCGCGGTGGGCCTCCACGACCTCGAGGATCAGGATCCCCGGCGCGCTCGCGCCCGGATCGGCGAGGTAGGTGACCGCGACCTCGAACGGCTGCCCGGGGCGCACGCCGGTGGGCACGTCGGTGATCGCCACCGTCGGGCCGTCGGGGTCGCCCGGGCCGTCGCCCACGGGGGTCGGCGTGCCCAGCGTGCTGTCGTCGTCGTAGCGCTGGTCCCAGTCCCCGCCCAGCGGCGCGAGCCAGGCCACGAAGAACACCTCGCCGTCGTCCGCCGGGGCCGTCAGATCGAACACGTGGCTGCCGTCGGGGCCCTGCAGCCCGGCGCCGCCGTTGTCCCAGATCTGCTCGTCGAGCACGGACCAGTCGCCGGCGTCCTGCATGCTCAGCCCCAGCTCGCCGACCTGCCCGAACTGGTACAGGTCGGTGCCGTAGGCGACCTCGACGGCGAACAGCTCGCCCGGCTCGAGGGCCGTGGGGAAGTCGACGATCTCGACGGTCCCGGTGGGATCGCCCGGCTCCACGTCCTGGGGCGTGTAGGCGCCCATCCCGAGGTGCCGCTGGATCGCGTTGAGGTGGGCCAGGCCGACCTCGTCGAGGTTGGCCGGATCGGCCAGCAGCTCGGCGTTGTCCTCCCACACGTCGACGAACGCCATCTCGTTGAGGTCCGCCGGCATCGCGGTGTGGATCAGGACGTAGAACGAGTTGTACTTCACGCCGCGGTCGTAGGTCCCGAGGTGGTCGAGGACCTCCTCCTGGACCCGGTGGGCGAGGTCGTCGGCCTCGGTGCCCGAGGCGTAGGCGTAGGTCTCGGTGCCGTTGCCGCCGCCCGCGTTGGCGTGGATGCTCAGGAAGTAGTCCGCGCCCTGGGCGTTGGCGTAGTCGCAGCGGGCCGAGAGCGACACCGTGGTGTCGGTGTCGCGGGTCATGATCACGTCCCACGAGCCACCGCCGGCCCCGTCGGCGGTGTCCGCCTCCAGCCAGTCGCGGAAGGCCAGCCCCGCCGTCAGGTTCAGATCCGCCTCCTCCAGGCCGTTGCCCACCGCGCCCGGATCGGAGCCGCCGTGCCCGGGGTCGATGCAGATCAGCGCGTCCTGGGCCGCGCCGCGCCCCGCCGGCAGGCCCAGCAGCAGCGCCACCCCCAGCGCGCCCAGCGCGCGCCGCGGCCTCATCGCGGCTCCTCGACGAGCCGCGCGACCCACACCGCGCCGTCCCGCAGGTAGGCGACCCGGGTCCCGTCGGGGGACACCGCCGGGCGGCGCTCGTGGGCGCCGGGGGTGTCGGTCAGCGCCACGGTGGTGTCGTCCGCGGGGCGGTGCGCGATCAGCTCGGAGCCGGTCAGGCGCGCGCCGTCGTCGGTGGTGCGCTCGAACAGGACCCAGCGCGAGTCGGGGGTCCACACGGGGGCCGTGCCGGGCCCGGGGTGGGTCAGGCGGCGGTCCTGCAGCCGGAGCACGTGGACGCCGGTGGTCAGCCCGACGAACACCACCGCGTGGCCGTCCGGCGACAGCTGCGGATCGAAGAACCGGTCCTCGCCGCGGGTCAGCCGCTCGTCTCCGGCCGCGGTGCGCAGCACGACGTCGTCCCGCACCGTCGTCACCGCGGGCAGGGTCGCCGCGGCAGGGCGGGCGCCGGGGGGGACGGTGGTGACGTCGCCGCCGTCGGCGGGCCACGCCGGGACGAGGCCGTCGTCCGCCGGGGTGGCGAACGCGGCGTCGGCCAGGCGCAGGGCGGGCGGGTCGCCGCCGGTGGCCGCCACGGGGACCGCCACGGCGATCAGGGCGATCAGCCACGGCCAGGGTCGCGTGCGCATGGGACCTCCTCGTGCTCCTCCGCGTCCGGGGAGCCTAGCAAGGTCGGGAGGTCGCGAGGAAGGGTCGAGTGCTCAGAACACCTTGACCGTCTGCCTGGAGCCGTCGGCGGGCCACAGGCCGGCGCCGCAGTCGGAGGCGACCAGGTAGTACTCGAAGGACGGCGCGAAGGAGCTGTCGACCGGCAGGATCTGGGTGTGCCGGGAGCCGGAGCGGGACATCGTCAGGGTCTTCCACGAGCCGCCCGTGGGGCGGACCTTGAGCTGGACGGTGCAGTCGTCGTGCCCCGGCGTGGTGGCCTGCAGCGTCAGCTGATCCCCGACCACGCTCATCGTCGTGGCGCTGTGCTCGACCGTGACGGCCGGCGCCGGCGCGTCGAGCGGCTCGTCGCCGCCCGGCCGGGAGTCCCGGCGACCGGCCGACGCCTCCGCGTCGTCCGCCGCTTCGTCGGCCACCACCGCGGGCTCGGCGGGCGGTGGCGGCTCGACCGGGGCCGCGTCCACCGGGGCCGCGTCGGCCGTGCCGTCGGCGCCGTCGTCGCTCGCGGCGCCGGCCGCGTCGTCGGTTGCGGCGGCGGCCGGGGCGTCCCCGGGGACGACGGGCTCGGCGGGGGCGACCGCCGGGCCGCCTCCGGGGGCCTGCAGCCCTTCGGGGACCGCCAGGCCCTCGGGCAGCGACCAGTCGCCGACCAGCGTCTCGAGGTCGGCGCCGTTCTCCGACCCCAGGTACCACCACACGCCGACCGCGCCGACGACCCCGAGCAACCCGACGCCGAGGACGGCGAGGCAGCCGACGCCGGCCAGGATCTTGAGCAGCTTGCCCTTCTTCTTCCTCGGTGCCTTCGCCGGCGCCGGCCCGGCCGCGTTCGGACCCTGCCCCGGGGTCGCCGGCGGGGGTGCCTGCGGGGGGCGCTGGGGCTGCGGCGTTGCGGGGGCCTGCGGCGGCGCGATTCCCGGCTGGGCAGCAGGCTGCACCGGCCGGGGAGCCGCCTGCACCGGCTGGGCAGCAGGCGGCACCGGCTGGGCAGCAGGCTGCACCGGCTGCGGAGCCGCCTGCGGGGGTCGCGCCGGCGCCACCGGCGGTGGGGCCTGGGGCGGCTGCGCGGGGGGCACCGGGGGGGGCGGCGCCTGCCCCTGCACGGGCGGGTATCCGGGCGGCGTCCCGAGCGTCGTGGACTGCGCCGGTTGATTTGGTGGTTGCAGGACCGGGTTGTCCGCGGTAATTCCGGGCGACATCGACGGCAGGCCGGAAGATATCCGGCCGTTGCGTGTTGCGACCGGTTGGACAGGTGCGCGTCTGCTGTGAGGGTCCATGCCACGGTTCCTTTCGGCGATGGAGCGAAAACGGTGCCAATGACACGAGCGATACACGTCTTATTCCTCTGCCTGGCGGTGCTGGTCAAGGCCGGCGCGGCGCAGGCGGGCGATCCCGAAGAGGCCCGCAAGGCGTTCTTCGTCGGCGCGAGCATGGTCGACGCGGGCGAGCACGAGGACGCGATCCCGTGGCTGGAGACCGCGCTGGAGGAGGACCCCGGGTTCTGCCGGGCCCACTTCTACCTCGCGCTGTGCTTCGCCGAGCGGGGGACCTCCGACGGCGACGGCGCGGCGCTCGACGAGGCCGAGCGGTACGAGCGCTGCGCCACCGACGCCGAGGCCGAGGACGTGCAGCGGCTGTGGAGCCTGATGCCCGCGCGCGAGACGGCGCCGCCACCCCCGGACGACGGGGAGGACTACGGACGCAGCGATGACGGCGCCGCCGGAGGCGACGAGGACTCCTACGGGCGCTCCGACGACCGCGGCGGCGACGAGGACGAGTTCGGGCGCTCCGACGACCGCGGCGACGACGAGGACGAGTTCGGGCGCTCCGACGACCGCGGCGACGACGAGGACGAGTTCGGGCGCTCCGACGACCGCGACGACCGCGGTCGCGGTCGCAGCGACGAGCGGGGCTCGCGGGACGACCGGGACGACGGCGCGTCCAAGTACGACGACTACCGCGATCGCCGCTACGGCCGCCGCGACGACGACCGCGGCTCGCGGGAGGAGAAGGAGAGGAAGCCCCGCGAGCGCACGCGCACGGAGCGCAGCCCGCGGGACGACGACCGCGGCTCTTCCCGCCGCGGCGGCGACGAGGACGAGCTCGGCGACGAGGACGACGAGTTCGCCTACCTGCTCGAGCTCGAGGAGGACGGCGGCACCGGCCGCCGGGACGAGGACGACCGCGCCTCGGACTACCGGCCCTCGTCCGGGTCGGTGGACGTGCGCGTCGACCGGATGCCGTCGTGGAAGAAGCGCAAGATCGCCGGGGGGATCATCATGGGCGTCGGCGCCGGCGTGGCGGCCGGGGGGTTCGTGGCGAGCGCCGTGATGTACCGCACCTACTACTGGGAAGAGGACACCGCGCTGTACGGCTGGGCGCGCAACAACACCATCGCCGGCACGGCGATCGGCATCGGCGGCGCGGCGGCGGGGCTGACGGGCTTCATCGTGATGGTGGCGACCCGCAAGGACCCCTACGCCGCCACCGTGGTGCCCGGCCCGGTGACCACCTTCACGGTGTCGTTCCGGTAGGCGGAGGAGAGCACGATGATCACCCGACGAGACCGACCCGAGCACCCTCCGAGGACGGCGCTGCCGGCACCGCTGGCGGCGGCGATCGTGCTGACCGCGATGGCCTTCGCCGGCCCGGGCTGCATCCTCCCGGCGTACCCGCCGGTCAACGACCTCTACGACGACGACGCCGGGGACGACGACGCGGTCGGCGACGACGACGCCGGGGACGACGACGCCGGCGACGACGACGCCGGGGACGACGACGTCGGCGACGACGACGTCGGGGACGACGACATGAGCGACGACGACATGAGCGACGACGACCTCGGCGACGACGACCTCGGCGACGACGACACCGGCGACGACGACACCGGCGGTGGCGACGATCCGGCCGAGATCTGCGCCAACGCGCCGGTGATCTCCGCGGGGACGTACTACGGCGACAACAGCTCGATGATCGACGACTACGGCGACCCGTCGGCCTGCACCGGCTACACCGCGGCCGGGTTCGACGGCTGCTACGCGGTCCACCTGCTGTCCGGTCAGCAGCTGACCGCCGACGTCTCCTACGCCGGCGACGTCCAGGACGCGGTGCTGTACGTCAGCACCGACGCCGCCGCGCCGGACACCAGCTGCCTCGCGGGCGCCGACGTGGAGTACGACACCGGCCACGAGAACCTGGTCTACTCGGCGCCGTCCAACGGGCTGTACTACCTCGTGGTGGACGGCTACTACTCGTCGCTGGGCGGCTCGTACACCCTGGTGATCAGCCTGTAGCGGACCGGTCCGGCTCCCCGAACGCGCGGGTCGAGAGGTCGGCCACCGGCCGGCACCCGATCGCCTCGTGGACGTGGTTCGACGTCGGGTCCGCCCGATCCGTGGACGGGAAGCACATCCGCCGCCCGCGGTCCAGCAGCCGCCGGCTCAGCGCCGCCACCGCCGCCGAGGCGCTGCCCCGCCCCCGCCGGGCGCGGATCCTGCACCGCTCGATCGGCCTTGATCGGCCTTGATCGGCCTTGATCGAATCGCAGCCCCCCCTTCGGGGTCGGAGACCCGCGAGGCGCCGCACGCGGCGCTCGTCGGAGGGAAACATGCAGCAGCTCCTCGAGAAGGTGGCCAACGCGCCCTGGTTCCAGAACTCCATCACGGCGGTGATCCTCGGCGCCGGGGTGGTCGTCGGGTTCGAGACCTACACCGAGTTCGCCCACGAGCACCACGGCGTGCTGCAGGCGCTGAACAGCATCATCCTGTGGATCTTCGTCGCCGAGATCGTGGTCAAGATGGGCCAGCACGGG
>CAZOYV010000214.1:0-14427 GCA_964584075.1 uncultured Rickettsiales bacterium
TTGTAAGTGCCTGACCCCTTCTCCGTTACGTCTGCAGCTTGCGCCCGACCTTGCCCTCGACGCTGGCGATCTTGGTCTTCAGGCGGCCGGAGCTGCCCTTGCGGGCGTCGACCTTGATCGTCACCGAGATGCGGTCGCAGTCCTCGCTCATCCGCTCGTAGCAGGCGCGCACGACGTCCATCACCTCGTCCCACTCGCCCTCGAGGATCGTGCCCATCGGGGTCAGCTGGTAGGGCACGCCGGAGCGGTCGATGATGTCCAGCGAGCGGGCCACGTACTTGCTCAGCGAGGGCCCCTTGTCGAACGGGGACATGGCGAACTCGAGCAGGACCATCGCGACCTCCTAGTCGTCCTTGCGCTCGCGCTTGGGACGCAGCGCGCCGCGCAGGATCTTCTTGCGCAGGCGGATGTGGCGGGGGGTGACCTCGACCAGCTCGTCCTCGGCGACCCAGTGCAGCGCGTCCTCCAGCGACATCCGCCGCGGGGGGGCGACGTGCAGCGCCTCGTCCTTGGCCGCGGCGCGGATGTTGGTCAGCTTCTTCTCGCGGGTGACGTTGACGTTCAGGTCGTTGGTCTTGGAGTTCTCGCCGACGATCATCCCCTCGTAGACCTCGGTGCCGACGGGGATGAACAGCTTGCCGCGGGGCTGCAGGTGGAACAGCGCGTAGGTCGTGGCGCGGCCGGGGCGGTCGGCGACGATGGCGCCGTTGACGCGGTACACGATGTCGCCGTGCCACGGCTCCCAGCCGGCGAACAGCGTGTTCATCACGCCCATCCCGCGGGTGTCGTTGATGAACTCGGCGCGCAGGCCGATCAGGCCGCGCGACGGGATCGCGAACTCCACCCGGGTGCCGCGCGAGCCCAGCGGGCGCATGTCGTTCATCCGGCCCTTGCGGTGGGCGACCTTCTCGGTGACGACGCCCATGTACTCCTCGGGGATGTCGAGGATCAGGGTCTCCATCGGCTCGAGCAGCTCGCCGTCGACGACCCTGGTCACGACCTCGGGCTTGGAGACGCACAGCTCGTAGCTCTCACGGCGCATCGTCTCGACCAGCACCGACAGCGCCAGCTCGCCGCGGCCGACGACCTTGAACGTGTCGCGCGCCTCGGTCTCCTCGACGCGCAGCGAGACGTTGCCGCGCAGCTCGCGGTCGAGGCGGTCCTTGAGGTTGCGCGACGTGACGTACTTGCCGTCCCGGCCCGACATCGGGCCGGTGTTGGCCGAGAAGAACATCGCGATCGTCGGCTCGTCGATCCGCAGCCGGGGCAGCGGCTGGGGCTCCTCGGGGTCGGTCAGCGTGTCGCCGATCTGGATCTCCTCGATCCCGGCGACGGCGAACAGCTCCCCGGCCGGCGCCTCCCGGACCCGCTGGCGCTCCAGCCCCTCGAAGACGTAGAGCTGCCCGAGCTTGACGGTCTCCAGCCCGACCTCGGTCGAGACCGCGACCTCCTCGCCCTCGCGCAGGGTGCCCTGCCACACGCGGCCGATGCCGATCCGGCCGATGTAGTCGTTGTAGTCCAGGTTGGTCACCAGCGCCTGCAGCACGGCGTCGGGATCGCCCTCGGGGGCCGGCATGTGGTCGACGATGGCGTCCAGCAGCGGCTGCAGGTCGGTGCCGGGCCGGTCCAGGTCGGCGGTGGCCGTCCCGGCGCGGGCGTTGGTGTAGAACACCGGGAACTCGATCTGGCCCTCGTCGGCGCCCAGATCGATGAACAGGTCGTAGACCTCGTCGAGCACCTCGGCGATGCGCACGTCGCTGCGGTCGATCTTGTTGAGCACGACGATCGGACGCAGGCCCTTGTCCAGGGACTTGCTCAGCACGAAGCGGGTCTGCGGCAGCGGCCCCTCCGAGGCGTCGACGAGCAGCACCACGCCGTCGACCATCGTCAGCATCCGCTCCACCTCGCCGCCGAAGTCGGCGTGCCCCGGGGTGTCGGCGATGTTGATCTTGATCCCGCGGTGCACCACCGAGGTGGCCTTGCCCAGGATCGTGATCCCGCGCTCGCGCTCGAGATCGTTGCTGTCCATCACGCGCTCGACCACGTCGCGGCGCCCCTGCAGTCCCCCGGTCTGGGACAGCATCGCGTCGACCAGCGTGGTCTTTCCGTGGTCCACGTGGGCGATGATCGCCACGTTGCGGAAGGCCTCGTTGCGGCTCACTGCTCGTCTCCGCTCTCTCCCCCGGACACGATCCGAAAGCACGCCACCCCAGCAGCGGCGGAGGCGACCCATAGCTCATCTCGGCCGTCGCCGTCCAGGTCCGCGCACGCAATGTCACCGTCCACGGGCAAGCTGAAACGGAACAGCAGCTCGCGCTCGGGGGACAGGGTCAGCACCTGGCGGGTGTCGAGCAGCACCACGGTCTCGTCGCGGCCGTCGCCGTCGAGGTCGCCGCGGTCCGCCGCCACCAGCGACCGCGAGACGATCGCCTCTCCCGCGGCGGCCTCGAAGCGGTTGGCCCGCACCGGCAGGGGGCGCACCCCCTCGCTGGTCCCGTCGAGCCCCACGAGCTCCAGCCCCTCGGGGCGCAGGCGGCCGACCCGCGGAGCGCCGTCGTCCCCCGCCAGCGCGGCCAGGTCCCAGGTCACCGCGTCCTGGCCGCCGGACCACGCCAGCCCGCCGCCGGCGTCGAAGGCGAACAGCGGCTTCTTGCCCGAGCGGGCGACCACGACCTGCTCCCCGACCACGGCGGTGGCCATCACGCGGCCCTCCCCCTCGAGGATCACCGGCTCGTCGCCCTCGGCGAGCAGCGTGACGTGCTTCTTGCCGGTGCACACGCAGGTGCCGCCGGGCAGCACCTCGAGCTGCTCGATCCGGGTCGCGCACCGGCGCTCGGCGGCGGTGTCGGGGCCGTCCGGGCCCAGCGGGAACAGCTGCCCCTGGACGGTGGCGACCCACAGCCCTCCGTCGTCACCGGGCTGGCGCGCCAGCGAGCGGGCCAGCGGCAGCGGGTGGAACGACGCCAGCTCGAGCCGGTCGACGCCGACCTCGGCCTCCACCAGGTGCGGCGCGACCCGCTCCCCCGACGCCAGCTCGCGGAGCAGCGCCTCCTGCTCGGCGGCGCCGGCCGTGGAGTAGCCCTGGTAGGTCTCGACCACGTTGCCCGCCGGGTCCACCGCGTAGGCCCGCGGGATCGACTGCAGCCCCAGCGTCCTCGTCAGCGCCTCGTCGGCGTCGAGCACCACCGGGAACGGCCAGCCCCCGGCGCCGAACGCCTCCCGCGCCGCGGGGGTCTCGTCCATCACGTTGACCGCCAGCACCTCGATCCCCGCCTGCTGCAGCGCCGGGTAGACCTCGGCGAGGTGGGCCATCTCCGCCTTGCACGGGCCGCACCACGAGGCCCACATCACCACCAGCGTCGCCCGCCCCAGCAGGTCGGCGCGGCGCACGGCGCCCTCGCCGCCCAGCCGCGGCAGCTCGAACTCCGGGAACGGCTCGGCCGCCACCGGGAACGCCGGCCGTGGCGGGGCCGGCTCGTCGCCGGCGATCTCCTCCAGCAGCGCCGCGACCTCCTCGTTGTAGCGGTACCCCAGCCGCTCGCGGAGCACGGCCGCGGCGCCGGCCTCGTCGCCCGCCGCGCGCAGCGCCTCGGCCCGCAGGGTCACCAGCCGCGAGTGGCCGTCGACCACCAGGCGCTCCCGCTCCGCGCCGTCGGGCCCGACCCAGATCAGCGTGGCCGGCTCGTACGTCGCCAGCGCCGCCGCCGACGCGGCCAGCGCCCCCTCGACGTCGCCCTCGAGCAGCCGCGCCTCGCCCAGTGAGCGCTGCAGCCAGGGGTGCTCCTGGTTGCCGGCCGGAGCGTGCTCCAGCCCCAGCAGCGCGCGGGCCGCCGCGGCGCCGGGGCGGGGCGGCTCGAGGCCGAGGTAGAAGTCGGCGACGCGCCGGTGGAGCCGCGGCAGGCTCCCGAGCTCGGCGTCGGCGACCGGCAGCACCTCGGCCTCGAACCCCGCCACGGCGGCCTCGTCCCCCGCCGCGGCGAGCGCGTGGAGCATCGAGGTCACCACCGGCTCGCGGAGCTCGTCCTCGCCCCGCTCCTCGAGGTACTGCCGCCACACCCCGAGCACCGCCTCCGCGTCGGGCTCGGGACCCAGCGCCTTGAGCCGCAGGGTCACCCGCTGGTGCGCCGGCCTGGCCAGCAGCTCGGCCTCGGCGCGCAGCCGCTGGATCTCCACGTCGGGGGGGCGGTGGATCCGCTCCACCTGCAGCTCGAGCTCCCGCTTGCCCCGCCGCAGCGTCACCGTCGCGGTGGTCTCGGGCTCCCCGCCCATCACCCCCTGGATGCCCTGGATGTCGAGCCCCGCCAGCGCGCCGCCGTCCACCGCCAGCAGCACGTCGCCCTTGCGCAGCCCGGCTCGCTCGGCGGGCATCCCGGGCAGCACCAGCTTGACCCGCGCGCCGTCGGGGACCGCGTTGAACACGATCCCGATCCAGCCGCGCTCGGTGGCGGGGGCAGGCTCGGCGGACTCGTCCGCGAGCGCGTGGAGGGGCAGCGAGAGGGCGCAGATCAGGGGGAACAGGAGGTGTCGCATGCTGGGCGGAGGCTAGTGGCTCCGGGGAGGATTGTCGACCGCGGGTGGCGGCGGGCGGGCCGCGCTACCCCTCGCAGCTCCCCGGCGTGCCGTAGCTGATGTCGACGGTGTCGCCGTCCTCGGGCACGTAGTTGGGCTCGAAGATCACCGCGCCGTACACGTCGACGAGCGGGTCGTAGACCCAGCCGGTGGAGACGTCGACGCCGTTGACCTTGACCTCGATCGTGCTGGGCACCGCCTCGTGGCTCAGCGGGAAGGTGTCGGCGAGGCTGATCGACAGCCAGCCCAGCTGGGTCAGCGTCTGGGACCAGTTGGCCTGGCAGATCGACCCGAGGATCCCCCCGGTCGCGTTGACGATGTCCACGTAGCCGGTCCCCGCGCTGGCGTTGCCCCCGGCGCCGTTGCAGCTCGTGGCGTTGGTCCCGTCCGTGCCGACGATCGCGCTGGCGATCACGTGGTCGGGGTTGGACTTCACCGACTGGTAGTTGGTCAGGTAGGTCGACCACGACCCGCTCTGGTCGGGCTCGTCGGAGACGTAGACCAGCCGCAGCCCGGCGTCCTGGCGGTACCACCCGGTGTTGGGCGGCGTGCCGTTGATCGCCATCGTCAGGGCGTCCCAGCCGAACTTCAGCCCGCGCTCGGTGCCGCTGCCGTTGGTGCCCAGGTTGCAGTTGGCGGCGAACGTCGCGCCGCCGTTGGGGGTGCTGTTGGTGATCACCTTGGTGGTGCCCTGGAAGCTGGCGTTGTCGGTGGTCACCGTGGCGATCCGGTAGTCCACGCCGGCGCTGTTGATGATCCCGTGGAACGCGGCGAAGTCGTCGCCCAGCGTCGCCTGCTCCTCGCTCATCGAGCAGGAGTTGTCCACGACCCACAGGATGTCGGTCCAGTTGTTGCCCTCCTGCAGGAAGTGGTCGTTGTACCAGTCCTCGGGGATCCCGCCGCCCACCTGGGTGGCCTCCGCCTGGGGATGGTCGGGGTCGTCGCTGGTCACCGTCAGCAGGCCGTCGTAGGTGCCCAGATCCTCGGGGACGAAGGTGACGGTCACCGAGACCTCCTCGCCGGGGGCGAGCTCCATCCCGTCGTAGAGCTGGTCGGTCCACAGGCTCATCGCCGTCATCGAGGGCGAGGCCATGAAGTTGTAGTCGTGGATCGTCAGCGGGTAGTTGCCGACGCTCTTGACCAGGATCTCCAGCTCCTCCTCGCAGCCGATCAGGTGGTCGCCGAAGTCCCACACCGGCGGATCGAGCAGGATCGCCGGGGCCAGGCCGGAGCCGTGCAGGTCGACCACCACCTCGCCGTTGTCCGGATCGAGGTTCTGGATCGTCAGCGTGCCGTGCTTCTCGCTGCCGCCGGTGGCGGTGTAGGTCACCTCGACCTCGACCTCCTCCTCCGGGGCGAGGATCAGGTTGGTCGCGTCGGCGAACAGCTCGAAGTTGTCGTCGCCGCCCATCACCATGTCGATGATCTCGAGGTCGACCTCGCCGACGCTGCGGATCGTCACCGGGAAGGTCAGCGACTGCCCCGCCTCCAGCGCGCCGTAGTCGATGGACAGCGGGTCCACCTCGATGGCCGGATACTTGGGCTGGGGCTGCTTGTGGACGTTGTGATCGCTGCACGCCAGGGACCCCCCGAGCAGCGCGATAATGAACCCCACAAAGAACACGCGATTCATCGTATGGCTCCTTCTCCGGCTCTTCCCAGCATATCAAGCCTTGTCAACGGGTCAACGGGGAAAAACCGAAAAATCCACATCGGTTTGACAAGTCCGAGGCGGGCGCACGCAGGAGCGCGGGGACGGGAGGCGGGAGGTGGCGGACTACTCGATGCGCTCGAGGGCGACGGACGCCAGGCGGCGGACCTCGGGATCGCGGTCCTTCTTCCTGGCCTTCTCGAGGGCCTCCTCGGCGTGCTCGCCGCCGAGCTTTCCCAGCGCCAGGGCGGCGGCCCCGCGGACGCCGGGGTCGGCATCCTGGAACAGCGCGCGGAGCAGGCCGGACAGCGCCTCCTGGTCGCAGATCCAGCCCAGGGACTGGGCCGCCTGCGCGCGGCACTCGCCTGCGCTGTCGTACGCCAGGGTCTCCAGCAGGACCCCCACGGCGCCGGGGTCCTTGCGGGCGCCCAGCGCCGCGGCGGTGGCGACCCGCACCGAGGGATCGCCCTCGGTCCGCAGCGCCCGGATCAGGATCTCGCCGGCCTCGTCGTCGGGGGCCCGCTCCAGCGCCTCGGCAGCCCCCCGGCGCACGCCGAGGTCCTCGTCGTGCTGCAGCACCCAGCCCAGCGCGGGCGTGGCGCTCTGGGCCCGCAGGCGGCGCAGCAGCTCGGCCACCGCGACCCGCCGGATCCCGTCCTCCTCGGTCCACAGCAGCCGCTCGACCAGCAGCGGCACCAGCACGTCGTCGTAGGGCACCGGGCCGCGGGTGTAGCGCATCGTGCCCGCCGCGGTGACCACCGGGGCGTCGTCCACGAACAGCCGGTAGGTCTCGCCGTTGCGGATCCAGCCCGCGCAGGCCCGCGCGGCGGCGGCGACGCGCCAGTCCTCGCCGGCGGCGAGGCGATCGAGCTCGGGCAGCGCCGCCTCGCCCTGGGCCACGATCTCGTCCCGTGCGGCGACGTAGGCCGGACCGCGCTCGGCGGCCAGCGCGACGACCGCGGTCCGGAGCGCCTCGTCGGCGCGCGCGGGCGCCGGCAGCAGGGCCAGCGCGGCGACCAGGGCCAGCGCCGTCGGCATCGTGCAGGTCGGCGTCATCGAGGTCTTCATGATCTCACCTCGACCGGATGGACGCACGCCGCGTCGATTGCTTCAGGGGAGCTCGGGGATCGCGACCTCCCACCACTCGGTGCTGGTGGTCGGGGTGCGCCGCACCTCGGAGCCGCAGTGAATCTCGCCCCAGTACAGGTGGTACATCTGCCAGGTGTCGACGAAGTGGGGCTCGACGCCGGCGGGCAGCACGCTCAGCACGTACTCCTGCAGCGGGTCGTTGCGGGTGTTGAGCATCCCGTCCCCGTTGAGGTCCTCGCCCGGATCGAGCAGGTAGTTGCCGTTGGCGTCCTCCTCGTCCGCGAGCTCGTCCCGCAGCCACGGGTCGGGGATGAACAGGTGCTCGTCGAACACCACCAGGTTGACCATCCCGGTGATCATCGCCAGCGCACCCCAGTTGGTCTGGGCCCAGATCCCGGGGATGTGGATGAAGTCCTCCTCGTCCAGCCCGAACTCGGCCTTCATCACGTCCTTCACCGGCAGCTGATCGGTCAGGTAGATGTCCTCGCTGTAGTCGATGATCGCGTCGTCGAGGATCTCGCCGACGGTCAGGTACCCCTCGTCGTCGTACTTGGGGATCGACATCTCGGGGTCGAGCTCCTCGAGCAGCTCCACGGCCAGGTCGTGGTCGGCCCACAGCACCTTGAAGCCCTTGTCCGAGTCGGGGTCGGGGACGAACGAGATGAACTCGTCGACGTGGCCCACCGCCAGCCAGGTGGAGTCGAGCATCACCGGGGACTGCACGGTCTGGTGCGCGAAGAAGTCGCGCACGCCCTGCAGCGGCTGCCCGCTGCCCTCCTTGCCGCCGTAGTAGATCCGCCCGTAGGGGTAGTCGGTGCCGTCCACCGAGAGCGGCGGCGTGCACTCGATGTTGCCGCCGTAATCCAGCGAGCTGATCATCCCCTCGCCGGCGGTGACCCAGCCCCGGTCGGGGCCGAGCAGCTCGTTCGGCGGGAAGTCGGTCAGGCCCCCGCCGCCGCCCTGGCCGTCGCGCGGGGTGTCGAAGACCACCGACATCGGGCCCGTCGGCGCGATCTGGTAGCCGTACTGGACCTCGTCCTGGACCCACACGTCCCACTGGTACGTCCCGGTGGGCAGCAGGTGGACGTTCTCGCTGCCGACCACGTCCTCGATGTCGGCGATCAGCGCGCCGTTCTCGAAGCCGCCGTCCATGATCCAGATCTCGTGGGCGTCGTCGAGGTGGTGCTGCATCAGCCACGGCGCGGTGGTCAGCTGCACCTGGTCCAGCGACGTCTGCTCGCCGCCGGCGATCAGCTCCAGCTCGAGCACCGCCGTGGCGAACCACGCCACGCCCTCGAGCTCGACGTCGATCGGGTCGCCGCCGGACACCGGCCAGGTCTTCTCGGTGACCGCGCCGCTGCCGCCCATCCCCATGATCGGCTCCTGGTCGATGTACAGCCGGAACGCCTCCACGTCGCCGGAGAGCGTCAGCTGCAGCTCGTCGCCGTCCGCCACCGCGTCCGGCGGATCGAACGTCACCACCGCCGGCGCCAGGTCGTTCTCGTCCTCTCCGGCGTGGGCCACCGACTCCACGTCGCAGGCGCCGTCGAGGTCGTCGTCGTCCACGTCGACGAAGACCACCGCGCCGGGGGGCTCGGTCTCGGCGGCCTCCTCGTCCTCGGTGGCGTCGATCTCGCCGCTGCGGTCGCTGTCCATGTCCAGGTCGGCCACGGGCAGCGCCGGCTCGGTCGCGTCGTCGTCGTCGTCATCGGTGGGGCAGCCGGTCGCGAGGACCAGCGCCAGCATCGGGATCCACGGCAGGAACCAGGGTCGCATGGCGTCGCCTTCCTGGGCAGGGCACTCAGTCGATGCGCTTCAGGGCCGCGCCGGCGAGGCGCACGACCTCGGGATCGGGGTCCCCGGCGGCCTGCTCCAAAGCGGTCCTGGCCTCGGTCCCGCCGAGCTTGCCCAGCGACAGGGCGGCCTTGCCGCGCACGCCGGCGTCGGGGTCTCCGGCCAGCACGCCGATCAGCGCCGGCGTCGCCACCGGGTCGCGGATCCACCCGAGCGCCTGGGCAGCGGCCCCGCGCACGGCGGGCTGCGACTCGCTGCCCAGGAGGTCCAGCAGCGTCGGGACGGCGCTGGTGTCCTTGCGCCAGCCCAGCGCCACGACGATCTCCGCGCGGACCTCGGCGTCGGCCTCGGCGGACAGCGCGTCGAGCAGCATCGCCGTGGCCCCCGCGTCGGGCTCGCGCTGCAGCGCGTTGGCCACCGTCATCCGCACCAGCGGCGACGGGTCGTGGTGCAGCGCATGATCCAGCGCCGGCAGCGCCCGCGGCTCGCGCAGCCGCTCCAGCAGGTCCACCGCCGCGACC
This sequence comes from uncultured Rickettsiales bacterium, assembly GCA_964584075.1. Lineage (GTDB taxonomy): Bacteria > Myxococcota_A > UBA796 > UBA9615 > CAYRNR01 > CAZOYV01. The sequence continues at coordinate 9,625 of CAZOYV010000214.1, forward strand.
CGCTCCAGCTCGCCGGCCCCGCGGAACAGCAGGTCCTCGACCATCAGCGGGGCCAGCGCGACGTCCCGGCTGACGCCGGGGCCGGCGTGGCGCAGCGTGCCCGCGGCGGTGCGCAGCACCGGCTCGGCGCGGAACTCGGCGTAGCGGTCGCCGTGCTCGATCCAGCCGGCACAGACCAGCGCCGCCGAGGCGGTCATCGCGTCGTCCGCCGCGATCAGCGTGCGCAGGGCGGGCAGCGCCGCGTCGCCCTGGGCCACCACGGCGTTGCGCGCCGCGCTGTACTCGGCGCCCTGCAGGCCGGGCAGCGCCGCGACCTGCTGGTCGATCGTCATCGGGTCACCGCCGGCCTTGGTCGTCGCGGCGGTCGCCCCCAGCGCCACCAGCGCCAGGGCGGTCAGGCCGATCCACAGTCCTCGGTTGTGCATCACTCCACCTCCCACCACATCACGTCGCTGCGGGGCTCGCGAAGGACGTTGGTGCCGCAGTGCACCTCGCCCATGCCCATGTGGTAGACGTTCCAGTCATCCAGGTAGACCTGCGTGAGCTCGGCGGGCAGGTTGGCCTGCATCCACTCGATCATCGGGTCCCGATAGGTGTTGAGCAGCCCGTCGCCGTTGAGGTCCTCGCCGGGGTCGAGCTGGTAGTCGCCGTCGGCGTCCTCCTCGGTGTCGAGCACGCCGTTGTCGTTGAGATCCTCGCCGTCGTCGAGCACGCCGTTGCCGTTGGCGTCCTCGTCGGTGTCGAGCTTGTAGTTGCCGTTGATGTCCTCGCCGGCGTCGAGGATCCCGTCGCCGTCGACGTCCTCGTCGTGGGTCCGGAAGAACGGGTCGGCGATCAGCAGCGTGTCGTCGTAGACCACCAGGTTCGCCATCCCGGGGATCATCGCCAGGGCGTTGTAGCCGACCCCGCCGACCTCCTCGACCAGGCTGGGGATCCGGATGAAGTCCGACTCCTCGAGCCCGAACTCGTCCTTGAGCGCCTCCATCACCGGGTCCTGCCGCTCGGCGGTGATGTCGATGTTGTAGTCGATGATCGCGTCCTCGAGGATCTCGCCGACGGTGGCGTAGCCGTGGTCGTCGGCGAAGCGCGGGAGCGCGAAGTCGGGGTCGAGGCCCTCGAGGATGTCGAGGGCCACCTGGTAGTCGGACCACAGGATCTTGAAGCCCTTGTCCGAGGTGGAGTCCGGGACGGTCGACATGAACTCATCGACGTGACCCACCGCCAGCCAATTCGAGTCGATCATCAGCGGGGCCTGGATCTCCTGGAACTCGAGGAAGTCCTGCAGGTCGCCGTTGATGTGGGTGCCGTTGTCCAGCCCGCCGTAGTAGATCCGGCCGAACGGGTACTCGGCGCCGTCGACGGTGATCGGCGGGGTGCACTCCAGGTTGCCGAACGAGTCCTGCGAGTTGGCGATCCCCGAGCCGCGCTCGAGCCAGCCGAAGTCGGCGGTGAGCAGCTCGTTCTCGGGGAAGTCGTCCAGCCCGCGGTCGCGGATCGAGTCCAGCACCATCTGCATCGGGCCGTACGGCGTCTGCACGTAGCCGAACTCCAGCTCGTCCTGGATCCACACGTCCTGGCCGTAGCTGCCGCCCGAGACCTCGACGACGTTCTCCTCGCCGATGGCGTCCTTGATGCCCTGCCGCATCAGCACGTTGCCGCCGTAGAAGGTGACGTTGACGACCCACAGGCGCTGGGCCGGGTCCAGGTGGTTCTGCATCGTGAACGGGGCCGAGGTGAACACCACCTTGTCCTGCAGCAGCACCTCGCCGCCGGCGTCGCGGACCTGGGCGCGGACCATGATCGCGGCGTGGAAGTCCAGCGCCTCGATCTCGATGTCGATCGGCGCCCCGCCGGGATCGTCGAGCCGGGTCTCCTCGACCACCGAGGAGCCGCCCAGCCCGAACCGCGGCTCGCCGTCGATGTAGAACCGGAAGCGGTCGACGTCGCCCTCGATCGCGAGCCACACCTCCTCGCCGTCCTCCAGCGTCTCCCAGACCTCGGGCCACAGGGTCAGCAGCGCGGTGTCGTTCTCGTCCGCGCCCTCGTGACCGACGCTGACGGCGTCGACCTCGCCGCTGAGGTTGTCGTCGTCGACGTTGGGGCGCACCGCGGCGCCGGGCAGCACGTCGTCGAGGGCGTCCTCGTCCCCGTCTGCCTCGATCTCGCCGCTGCGGTCGCTGTCGGCGTCCAGGTCGATCGAGGGCTCGGCCGGCGAGCTGTCGTCGTCGTCGTCGTCCTCGGTGGGGCAGCCCAGCACAAGGGCTGCGGCCAGCGCCGTGACCAGCCACACGGGGGCGATGCGCCTCCCCCCCCAAGGTGGCTCGGCGTGTCGATACGGCAGTCGGTCCATGCAGGCTCTCCTCAGGTGCTCTCGCGTGAAGTCCTGGAATCGTAGCTGACCGAGCATGGTAGCCGATGGACGTCTTCGTCGCAGGTACTTCTACCATTTCTGTGGGGTTCTCGCGGGTCCGGGTAGCGCACGATCGCGCCGTCCGGCGCGCGGAGGATCGTCCCGTCCTCGTCGCGGCCGAGCTCGGTGTGGGCCGCGATCGGGATCTTGCCGTGCCCCCCCGGTGCGTCCACCACGTGGCGCGGGATCCCGTGCCCGCCCACGCGCCCGGCCAGGTGCCGCCGCAGCGCACGCCCCCGCGCCAGCGGTGTGCGGAAGTGCTCGGTGCCCTCGACCAGGTCGCACTGGTGCAGGTAGTACGGCCGCACCCGGGCCCGCAGCAGCCCGCGGCACAGCGCCTCGATCACCGCCTCGCCGTCGTTGACCCCGGCGAGCAGCACCGACTGGTTCTCCACCGGGATCCCGGCGTCGGCCAGCCGGCCACAGGCCTCGACGGCTGCGGGGCGCAGCTCCCGGGGGTGGTTGAAGTGGGTCACGAACCACAGCGGCGCTGCCTGGCGCAGCAGGGCGACGAGCTCGGGCGTGATCCGCGCCGGCAGGACCACCGGCGCGCGGCTGTCGACCCGCAGCAGCTCGACGTGCGGGACGGCGCGCAGCGTGTCGAGGACCCGCCCCAGGTGCCCGTCGGAGAGCAGCAGCGGCTCGCCCCCGGAGAGCAGCACCTCGCGGACCTCGGGGTGGGCCCCCAGGTAGTCGCCCACCGCGGCCAGCCAGGCCTCGCCGCGCCCGGCCTGCCGCCGCCCGGCGATCCGCTTGCGGGTGCAGAACCGGCACACCGCGGGGCAGCGGCCGGTGAGCAGCAGCAGGACGCGGTCGGGGTAGCGGTGGATCACGCCGGGCAACGGGCTGTCCTGCCCCTCCGCCAGCGGATCGGCCTGCAGGTGGGGCGCCGGCCGCAGCTCGCGGGGATCGGGCAGCACCATCGCGGCGATCGGATCGGCGGGGTCGGCGGGATCGATCAGCGCGGCGTAGCCCGGCGTCACCCGCGCCGGGTAGCGCGCGGTGACGCGAGCGATGTCGTCGGGCACCAGGCCCCGCGCCGGACACAGCGCGGCGAGCGCGTCGGGATCGGTGATCGCGGCAGCCAGCTCGCGGCGCCAGGCCGGTGCGCCTCGGCGGTGGGTCGCCATGCCGCGCGGATTCTACCCCCCTGGTCGCGCGTGGGCGAGTATGGGAGGATCCCCCGCACAACCAGAGGGGGTCTCCCATGTACCGCAGCACCACGTGGACCACCCTGTCGCTGTGTGCCCTGCTCCTCGCGGGCGTCGCCCACGCGCAGGCACCGCAGCTCGACGTCCAGCACTTCCAGCCCCACGGCGACCGCACCGGGTGGTACGTGACCCACTCCGCCCGGACCCTCGAGCTGGGCCAGCCGGCGTTCGGGATGTGGCTCAGCTACGCCCGCAACCCGCTGGTCTACTACGTGGACGGGCAGGCGGAGAACGCGGTCGTCGAGAACCTGCTGACGATGGATCTGCAGGCCGCGATCGGGTTCGGCGTCGCCGACCTGTCGGTGGACTTCCCGATCCACCTGCTGGTCGCCGGGGACGGCATGAACCAGTGGGGCGGCGCGCTCAGCGGGACCGCCGCGGGGGACCTGCGGCTGGTGCCCAAGGTGCGGTTCCTCGACCCCGAGAAGCGCGGCTTCGGCCTGGCGCTGGTGCTGCCGCTGACGGTCCCGACGGCCAACAAGGACCAGTTCGTCGGGGCGCGCACGGTGACGTTCGCGCCGACCCTGGCGCTGACCGGCCACTTCGGGTTCTTCCGCCTCGGCGGCAACCTCGGCTACCGCATCGCCGGCAAGGAGGACGTCGACGACCTCGTGGCCGGCAAGGCGTTCCTGTTCCGCGTCGGCGCCAGCGTGCACCCCCACGAGGTGGTCGACATCGCCGCCGAGTTCTACGGCGACGTGCACTCCCAGGCGCGCAACAACCCGGTGGAGTGGCTGATCGGGGCCACCGTGCACCCCGTGCCGCCGCTGGGCATCACCGTCGCCGGCGGCTCCGCGATCGGGCCGGGCATCGGGGCGCCGGAGGGGCGCATCGTGTTCGGCGTCGGGGTCACGCCGCCGATCGGCAAGAAGGACACCGACGGCGACGGCTACGTCGACCGCCAGGACGGCTGCCCCGAGCAGCCCGAGGACTTCGACGAGTTCGAGGACGCCGACGGCTGCCCCGACCCCGACAACGACCAGGACGGGATCCTCGACGGCGCGGATCAGTGCCCCGACGAGCCCGAGACCGGCAACGGCTGGCAGGACGAGGACGGCTGCCCCGACGAGGTCCCCGACACCGACGGCGACGGCTACCTCGACAACGCCGACGGGTGCCCCGAGGACCCCGAGGACTTCGACGAGTTCGAGGACGCCGACGGCTGCCCCGACCCCGACAACG
>CAZOYV010000215.1:0-14406 GCA_964584075.1 uncultured Rickettsiales bacterium
GTGGTCCCTAGATCGTGGCGCGGAGACGGTCCCATCCTCGTGGCGCTTGACACTGTACAGGCTTGTCAGACGCTGGCGCTGCGGCGGTGGACGCGGGCGCGGCGCTGGCGGCGGGCGGTGCCCTGGCGGCGGGCGGCGGCGCGGATCTCCTTGACCGTCATGCCCTTGCGGATCGCCAGCTCGGGGTCGATCCCGGCCTTGAGGATCTCCTCGGCCTTGAAGATCGAGAGCCGGCCGCGTTCGATCGCCTCGCGCAGCACGCGGTCGCCGGCGACGCGCAGGTAGCGCTGCAGGGTCCGCTTGCGGCGGCCGGTGATCTTCTCGATCTCGGCCAGGTCGACCTGGCCCTGGTAGAGCTTGACCGTCGACTGCAGCCGGCGGAGGGTCGTGCCGTCGCCGGGGGTGACGTCGTCGCCCTCGAGCAGCTTGAGCCGCACCAGCTCGTCGGCGTCGAGGCCCTCGAAGACCAGTGCCGGGACGGTGGCCATCTTCAGGTGGCGGGCGGCGGCGACGCGGCGGAAGCCGTGCACGATCTGGTGCCGGCCGTCGTCGCCACGGTGCAGCACCACGGGCTGGCGGACGCCCTCGATGCGGATCGAGCGGATCAACGCCTCGCCGGGGATCGGGGCCTGCGTCGAGTAGGTCCGGTCCCCGTGATCGATGGTGTCCACGCGGACCCGCTCGGTGAGCTGCCGGCGGGCCTCTTGGCGATCCAGCGGCCGGTCCGCGGTCCCCGCTTCGCCGAAGTAGTCGACCATGCTGGTCTGGACGCGCTGGGGCGCCGGGGCCGGGGGCTGCTTCGCGTCCTGCTCGGGGCTGAGCCGCAGCACGTCGCCCTGGATCTCCCAGTGCAGGCGCAGCGTCTCGCCGGGGTGGTAGGGGAACGTCCGCGGCAGGACCACGCGGTCCTGGCTGCCGAGCTTGACCGCGATCCCGGTCTCGAACATCCGGAAGAACGGGTGCTGCTCGCCGGGGAACCACTTGTCCATGTGCTCGCTCATCCCCTCGAGCCGCTCCCAGTCCTCGGGATGCATCAAGAACAGATCGCGATCGGCGACGCCCACCTGCAGGCGATCGCCGCGCTCGATCCGCTTGACGTGCAGGAACTCGGCGGGGACCGAGAGCCGTCGCTCCCGGGCGATGAACTTGACTCGTCTCGTCAGCCGACCCATTCCGCACCTTCCTTCCGCGTGCCGGGCCCCGCGCAGGGCGGGGACCGGCGCTGTCGCCTCAGCTTCGGTTCTCTGGGCATCCGGGCTGGTAAAGATCGACAGCGCCGATCGCGGGTCCTGTGAACAGCGCTGTGGATGAGTGAGTCATGGTAAAATTCTGGGGCAGCTGGTAATTCCTGTCAACCCTGGCGCATCGACTTGTGGATAACTTGTGCACAGTACGGGCAATGGTAAAAATGACAGGGATCGGCAGGGCGCGCGGAAACGCCCCTCCCAGGCGAGGAAGCGGGGATCGAGCTTGGATCAGGCGATGACGGCGGAGTGGGTCCGCGAGAACAGCGCCAGGGTCTCGCGCAGGGTGCGCACCGGCTTGTAGCCGAGCTCCTTGCGAATCCGGCTGCCGCTGACCACGCAGTTGTACTGCAGGAACTCGAGCTCGCCCGGGGACAGCGGTGAGAGCCCGAGCTTGAACAGCACGCCGTCCGCCGGGTACAGCAGCGGGTGCGGTACGCAGTAGCTGGGCAGGTTCAGCTCGCGGATCAGCCGCAGAACGGGGATCGACGAGCTCCCGGTGACGTTGTAGAGGCCCCGCGCCTTGGCCTTCAGCGCGCAGTTGATCGCCTCGGCGACGTCGTCCTCGTGGAGGATCTGCAGCATCGGGTTGAAGCCCATCACGGTGGGCACCCGGTCCATGTTCAGCCAGCGGTAGACGAACCCCTCGCGGATGTTGGGGCCCAGCGCGAACACCGGCCGCAGCAGCACCATCCGCTGCCGCGAGTGCTCGTACATCCAGCTGCGGCAGACGTGGTCGAACTCGATCAGGTCGCCCATCTCGCCGCGCCGCGCGGCGGCCTTGAGCGGCATGTCGACGGTGATCATCGACGGGTTCAGCGGCGACGCCCCGTAGACGGTGTGCGAGGAGACGACCACCACCTTCTTGACGCCGTACTTGGCGCAGTACCCCAGGACCTTCTGGGTCCCGATCACGTTGGTCGTGTGGCGCTTGGCCTGCGGGACGTGGCGGTCCCGGATCGAGGCCAGGTGGACCACCGTGTGGGGCCGCACCGTGCGGAAGATGTCCTCGGCGCGGTTGCGGTTGATGTCCATCTGGTGGAACGTGAAGTTGGCCGGCCGGTCCAGCAGCCAGTTGCGGATGTCGATGCCCACCACGCGATAGCTCTTGCGCTCCACGAGGCGCCGCCACAGGGCGCGACCGAGGCTGCCGGCGACCCCGGTGACGAGGATCTTGCGGGACGTCACAGCCACTCCTCCGGGATCAGCGCGTCGAGCGCCGGGATGTCGAAGATCCCGCGGCGCCGCTCGCGACCTTGCTCGATCAGATCGCGGATCGAGTCCTCGACCTGCTCGATCAGGGGCCGCAGCTCGGCGTCGGGGGCGTCCGGGTCCCCCTCGAGGTGCAGCGGCTCGCCGAACGTCAGGATGAACTTGGTCGGCATCGGCAGCATCGCCGCGGGACCCAGCAGCGGCAGCAGCGCCGGCACCGGCATGTACGGCATCTTCAGCAGCCGCGCCGCCGCCTTCCAGTCGTACAGCGAGACGCACGACTCCTCGCCGCCGACCACGCCCACCGGGTGGATCGGCGCCCCGGTGCGCAGCGCCAGCCGCAAGAACCCGCTGGGGAACGGCTGCACCTCGTAGCGGTGCCAGATCGTCTTGCCGCTGCCGCGGATCCCCTCGGGGAACACCAGGATCGCCTCGTCGCGCTCGAGCAGCTTCTCGCAGTCGTCGCGGTTGCCGACCACCTGCCCCACGCGGAAGAAGAACGTGGAGACCCACGGCAAGGTCGGCATCCAGCGCTCGACCATCGCGCGCAGCAGGCGCGGAGGATCGCCCTCCAGCGCCGCCGCGGTGCCGATCATCAGCCCGTCGAAGGGCAGCTGGCCGGAGTGGTTGGCGACCATCACGGCGCGCCCCTCGGGCAGGTAGCCGGCGCCGTGGACCTCGGTGCGGAAGTAGTTCTCGTAGAGCCACTTGGAGACCGCCAGGGCGTAGACCGCCGTGTCCGGCGAGAAGCCCCAGTCGTCGTAGCCGTACTCGTTGAGCTGGTTGGGTATCCGGGCGATGATCTCCTGGAGCTCGTCCGAGGCGAGCTGGTCGAACAGGCCCGCGGTCCTGGGCATGAAATCTCCCCTCGCGCCTCCACCGCCCCGGGAGCGGCGAGCCTCGCACGGCGGCGGCCGGCGCGAGGCCGAAGGTAGCCGCGACGAACCCCGCTGTCAACGCCCTTGCGGCGGGCGCGTCCGCGTGGTTGTATGAACCAAAGTTTGCATGATGCAAATATCGGAGGAGCGATGCGCGTCGACCAGTTCGCCGACGGGCTGCGGGAGCGGCTCCAGCGTTTCGAGGAGGTGCTCTCGCGGCGGGAGCGGCGCGACCGGAGGCTGCGTGGGCTGACCGGGACCCAGGTCCGCGTCCTGCAGGTCCTGCTGCAGCACGAGCGGCTCGCCTCGGGCCAGCTCTCGCGGGAGATGGACCTGGCGCCGTCGACGGTCACGCGGGTGTGCGACGTGCTCGTCGACCGGGGCCTGGTGTCGCGCGGGCCGGCCCCGCAGGACCGCCGCAAGGTCGTGCTCTCGCTGACCGGAGCGGGCTTCCGCGCCGCGCGGGAGATGGACCGCTGGCAGGCCGCGGCGGTGGACCGCGTCGCCTCGGAGATCGAGCCCGATCTGCGGGCCGGGCTGCTGGACGACCTCGACCTGCTGATCGAGGCGCTCGGGGCCCAGGTACCCGCCCGCGGACGTCGGCGGCGGAGCGCCCGGTGAGGACCAAGCTGACGCCCTACCGCTTCGAGGCGCCGGTGGACGACGGCGAGCGCTGGGACGCCGCGGCCCCCCCGCAACGCCGCCAGCGGATGCTGACCGAGGCGTTCGACCGACTGGCGAGGGACCCCCGCGGCCCGGTCCCGCCGGGCCTCGCCGCGCTGGCCGGGCGGGACCCGGCGGAGCGGGCCCGCGAGCTGGGGTACCGGGACCCCGATCTGGCGCGCGTGCCCCGGCGAGCCCGGGACCTGGCGCTCGGGCTCGGAGCGGTGGTCCGGAGCGCCGGGCTGCAGCCGGGGCACGCGGTGCTCGACGTCGGCTGCGGCGCCGGCCTGGACGCCCAGCTGGCGGCCTGGCGCGTCGCACCGGGCGGTCGCGTGCTGGGTGTGGATCCATCCCGCGAGATGATCGCGCGCGCCCGGAGCGCGGGCGCCGCGGCGGGTCAGGCGCCGCTCCGGTTCGCCGTCGGTTCGGCCGGGGCGCTGCCCTGCGACGACGCGTCGGTGGACCGCGTGCTGGTCAACTGCGTGCTGTCCCTGATCCCGGACCGCGCCGGGGCGCTCGCCGAGGTGCGGCGGGTGCTGCGGCCCGACGGGCGGGTCGTGATCGGGGACGCCGCGGTCGAGGGCCTCGATCCGTCCCTGCGGGACGCGCTGCGCGGGTGGGGCAACGCCCTGGGCGAGGCGCCGCCGCCCGCGGCGTGGCGCGCGCTGCTCGAGGACGCCGCGCTCGAGCTCGTGGCGCTGGAGCGGACCGCGCTGGACGCCGCGACGCTGCTGCGCTGGGCCGAGCACGCTGCGGAGCTCCCGCCGGAGGACGAGGAGGCCCGGTCGATCCTGCGCCACCGGCTGCAGCCCCTGTTGCGACGGCTCGACGGGCACCTGGCCACGGTCGTGATCGTCGCCGGGGTCGCCCCGGTCGCGAGCCGCGCGAGGTGATATCATGGGCGCCACGCTCGGGAGGCCCCGATGACGCGAACCCTGGTCCTGCTGGCGCTGCTGGCGCTGCTGGCGCTGCCGCTGGGCTGCAGCGAGACCGGCGACGACGACGCCGCCACCGACGACGACAGCGCGGGCGACGACGACGCGGCCGATCCGTGCGCCGCGGCCTGGTCGCTCCCCGCGGGCGCGATCCGTGCCGAGATCGCCGACCACGGGGCGTTCGCCGCCCCGGGTGGGCTGTACACGCTGGCCGGCGGGCTGGCGATCAACGGGGCCGATCAGGGCCTGTCGCTGACGCTGTCTGCGATGTTCGACGAGGACGGCCTGTCCGTCCCCGCCGCGGTGGACGCCGGGCAGTTCCCGATCGCCATCGCCGTCGGCCAGAACGGCGCCAGCAGCGGCTACGCCACGGTCTACGACGGCCCCACGACCTACGTCAGCGACGCCGGCCACACCGGCTGGGTCCACGTCTCGGGCGACGACGGCGCGGGCCTGGTGGGGTGCTTCGCGTTCGAGGCCAGGGAGACGGCCGGGGAGGGCGTGCAGGTCTGGACCGACGGCCTGTTCCACGTCCCCACGATGTGAGGCCGGGGACCCCCCGATGAGCGATCGCCAGGTCGGGCGCGTGGGCCGCAACGCCGCGGCGATCGCCGTGGCCGGGCTCGTCGTCCGCGTCCTCGGGCTCGGGCGCGAGATCGCGCTGGCCTACACCTTCGGCGCCTCGCCGGCTCGCGACGCGCTGGCCATCGCGCTGCGGATCCCGTCGGTGCTGCGCGACCTGTTCGCCGAGGGCTCGATGGCGGCGGCGTTCGTGCCGGCGTTCACGCGCTACCGCACCGAGCACGGCCGGGAGGCGGCGTTCGCGCTGGCCAACGTGACGTTCGGCTTCGTGCTGGTCGTCCTCGGCGTGGTGTGTGCGTCGTTCGTGGCCCTCGGGCGCTGGTGGGTGCTGCTGTTCGCCGGGGGCTTCGCCGACCACCCCGAGACGCTGGACCTGGCGGTGCGGATGACGGCGCTGGCCGGGCCGTACGTGCTGCTCGTCTCGATGGCGACGCTGTCGATGGGGATGCTCAACGTCCACGGCCGGTTCTTCGGCCCGGCGCTGACCCCCGCGCTGCTCAACGTCGCCGCGATCGTCGCCTGCCTGCTGGGCGGGCCGCTGGAGCGCCTCACCGGGCTGCCGGCGATCGCCGCGGTGGCCGCGGCCTACACCGTGGGCGGCGTGGCCCAGTTCCTGGCGATGGCTCCGGCGCTGCGCCGCCTGGGGTTCCGCTTCCGCCCGCGGGTGGCGCTGCGCGACCCGGGCCTGCGCGGCATCGTGCGGCTGATGGTCCCCGGGCTGCTGGGGCTGGCCGCGATCCAGCTGACGAACATCATCGACATGCAGGTGGCCTCGCGCTACGCGCCCGGCGTGGTCTCGTACGTGGAGTACAGCTTCCGGCTGGTGCTGCTGCCGGTGGGCCTGGTGGCGATGGCGATCGCCACCGCGACGCTGGCCAAGGCCAGCCTCGACGCCGCCCGCGAGGACCAGGCCGCCCTGCGCGCGACGGTGTCTCGCTCGGTGTCGATGCTGTTCCTGGTGGCGCTGCCGGTGGGCGCGATGCTGCTGGCGCTGGCCGAGCCGCTGACCCAGACGCTGTTCGTCGGCGGCGAGTTCACGTTCGACGACGCCCACGAGACCGCCGTGCTGCTGCAGCTGTACGCCCTGGGGCTGATGGGGTTCTGCTACCCGCGCGTGGCGATCCCGGTGTTCTTCACCCTCGGCGACAGCGTGCGGCCGATGCTGGTGGCGCTGATCACGATCGCGCTGAAGCTGGGGCTGGTGCTGGCGCTGATCCCGTGGCTGTCGTACCGCGGGCTGGTGCTGGCCTCGGCGGTCGCGGTCAGCGTCGAGGCGCTGGTGATGGGTGGGCTGCTGCGGCGGCGGATCGGCCGGCTGGTGCCCGGCACGATCGGGGGCGTGATCCGCATCGTGGTGGCCGCCGCGCTGGCCGCCGCCGCGGCGTGGGCGGTGGTCGCCGCGCTGCCCCCGGGGTGGGACCGCCCGGACAAGCCGCTGCAGCTACTCAAGCTGTTGCTCGGCGGGGTCGCAGGCGGGGGGGTCTACGTGGTCGCCTGTGCCGTGCTGGGAGTCCGCGAGCTGGGGGAGCTGTGGGCGATCGCGGCGTCCAGGCTCCGCCCCCCCGGTCCGCCCCCCGGCGCGCCGCCCGCAGGGAGCCCGCCCGGCGATTGACACCCCCTGGCGCCCCGGGTAGACCTGGAGGTGCAGGGGAGAGGCAGGGACCCGTCGATGGCAGGTGCTACGCGTTCGATCGAGATCGAGGCTCCGATCCAGCTCGTCTACGACGTGATCATCGACTACGAACGGTACCCGGAGTTCATCGCCGACATGGAGGCCGTCGAGGTGGTGAGGCGCGACGGCGACACCATCGAGGCGTCGTTCCAGCTCAACCTGATCAAGCGGATCCACTACACCCTCGAGCTGGTCGGCGAGCCGCCCCACCGGGTGCGCTGGAGCCTGGTGACCTCCAAGCTGTTCCAGACCAACGACGGCGGCTGGGAGCTCGAGGAGATCGGCGAGGGCCGCACCCGCGCGACGTACAGCATCGACGTCGGCTTCGGCCTCGCGGTCCCGAAGGCGATCAGCAACCGCCTGATCGGCTCGAGCCTGCCCGCCACCCTGGAGGCCTTCAAGCAGCGGGCCGAGTCCCTGGCATGAGCCGCCGGTCGGGCGGTGTCCTCGCCGCGATCCTGCTCCTCGTCACCGCCGGCGTGGCCGGCTGCCCCGGCAAGGACCGCCCGGGCGAGACCAAGCGGCTGCCCGTGGACACCGGCCCCGACACCGCCACCCGCGAGGGCTTCCAGGCGCAGCTGGAGGTGGTCAAGGCCGCCGTGGCCGCCGGCGATCCGGGCGCCGCCGAGCAGATCCAGCAGCTGGGCCGCGACGCCCTGGCGTTCCCCGACGCCGAGCCGGCGTCCGCGGTGGCGCAGCTGCTGCTGGCCCAGGGCCGCCACGACGACGCCCTGGACTACATCGCCGAGGCCAAGGCGCAGTACACCGTCGAGACCGGCCGCAAGGCGCTGCTGTTCCCCGAGGCCCAGGCCCACGACGAGACGGGCCGCCCGGCGCGGGCCGCCGAGGTCTTCGAGCAGGCCCTGGAGATCCCGCCCAACAACCCGTTCGAGTACGCCGGGCTGGCCGACCTGTGGGTCGCCGCCGACGAGTTCGACCGCGCCGACGCGGTCGTCGAGCAGGGGCTGGCCAAGTTCCCCGCCGACCCGATCGTGCTACAGGCGCGGGCCGAGGTGGCGCTGCGCCGCGGTGACGCGGTCGAGGCGCTGATCCAGCTGGACCTGCTGCTCGCCGGGCACCCGGACGACGTGGCGGTCCAGGTCCTGCGCCTCGAGGCGCTGGCCGTCCTCGACCGCCGCGACGAGGCCCGCACCGCCGCCGAGCAGTACGACGCGCTGTATCCGCTGCTGGGCCACGGCGCGATCATCCTCGGGCTGGTGCGCGCCCGCGACGGCGACGCCGAGGGGGCCGCCGAGGCGTGGGCCCGCGCCGAGGCGCAGATCGCCACCTGCGAGGACTGCACCGAGGACCAGGCCGTGATGCTGGCCTGGGCCCGCGAGCAGGCCGCCGCCGAGACGGTGAAGCCGCTGGACCGGTAGGGCGCCGAACGGGTAGCGCGCCGTGGGTCACGCGAATCGGCGGAGACGTGTGGGAATCGGACCCGTGGGAGGGGTGGGCTCCGGTGGAAGGTGGTTTGGGGGAGAGGAGAACCCAACACGGACTGAATGCACTCAGAATGCGCATTCAGTGGGACACGGGGGGCCCAACACGGACTGAATGCACACAGAATGCGCATTCAGTGGGACTTGGCCGCGAGGGAGGCCCGCCCGGAGAGCGGTGGGCGCGACCGAGTCCTGCGCGCTGGATGCCAGCGACGAGATCGCGGGCTGGGGTGACGAGTACGAGCTGTCCCACATTCCGGGCGGCGCCCACCAGGCCATCGACGTGAGGTGTTCCCCGCGTGCGCGATCGACGCCGAGCAGCACGGGCTCTGCTGGGACATCGGGGAGACGCAGCAGCCGCACCACGCCAGCGAGTTCGAGGCGATCGCCGCGGGCGCCGGGTTCGGCTGCGGCATGCGGACCGACCACACCGTGGAGTGCTGGGGATGCTCCGAGCCGGACGAGATCGACCACGGGCAGTGCTCGGTCCCGTGAGCCGCTACAGCTTGAGCCCCAGCTCCACGCCGCCGCGGAGGTACCACGCGCCGGTGTAGAACCCCGACGCGCCGCCCAGTCGGATGAACAGGGGGCTGATCGCCCGCGGGACGATGTCGGCGTCGATCACCAGGCCGATCCCGCTGCGGATCGGGGGGTCCACGCTGCGGTCGAGGCCGAAGATCAGCTCGGCCCCGAGGTAGGTCTGCACGTGCCGCGGGCGGAAGCGGTAGCCGAAGCTGGGGCGCAGCTGGGGCATGAACGCGAAGCTGCGGGTCCCGCCCTCCTTCTCGGTCCGCAGCCACAGCAGGTCGAGCCCCAGGCCGGGCGTGAACCCGGGGCCGATGCGCAGCTGTAGCGACCCGGTGGGGCGCAGGCCGGGCAGCCACACGGTGTCGGTCGCCTCGCCCCCCATCTGGTTGTGGGCCTCGAGCTGGAACCCGGCGCCGAACGTGACGCGCAGCTTGTCGGTGTAGGGCGGGACGTGGCGCGGGACGGCGCGCATCGCCGTGAGCAGCTCGAAGTGCCCGGTCTTGGCGTCGTAGCGGTAGACCCGCGGTTCCTTCTCGACCTTGCGCCAGGTGGTGTCGACGACCACGACCCGCTGGGCCGACCACTGGGCGGCGGCCTTGTCCAGCACGCTGGCGGCGATGGCGCGGCTCATCTGGTCGGTGGGCCCGGCCAGCACCGCGGTGATCGCGCCCATGCGGTCGACGAGCACACCGGTGCCGCCCGGCTCTCCGGCGAGGAACGCCGCCGTGAGGCCGTCGGCGGTCTGGACCTGTACCAGGTGGGGCACCGGCGCCAGGTCGTGCAGCGTGCTGTGGCCGACCGGGACGCCGTCGACGAACACCTCCGCGCCGGCGGTCAGCGAGAACGACCAGCCGAAGTGGTACGGGGTGGCCTTGGCGATCTCCTCGCGGGCCAGCAGGTACGCCTGCTGGGGATCGGGGGGGTAGCCGGTGTCCCACTCCAGGTCGGGGTACACCCCCGCGGCCCGGGCGAAGTCCGCCTTCGCCAGGCTCTCGCTGCCGTCCACGTGGTGGGCCAGCCCGCGCAGCAGGAACAGCTCGGCCTGCTCGGCGCCGGGCAGCACCGAGCCCGCGCAGGCGGCGCCGGCCTCGAAGCGGTCGACGATCTCGATCACCCGCGCCGACTCGAGCATGTCGAGCGCCTCGCGGGCACGGCCGATGGTCTCGCGCAGGTCGGCCAGGGCAGGGGCCCCGGACACGCACCACTGGGCCTTGCCGGCGCCCGCCAGGTGGTACTCGTCGGCGGCGATCGGCAGGCCGGTGGTGCTGACCCGCTCGTCGGGGCGCTCCTTGGGGGGCAGCCGCTCCTGGACGTAGCTGGCGGCGATCCGGCCGTCACTGGCGCGGCCCCCGGGACCGAACACCAGCAGCGCGCGGGGTTCCTCCCCGGAGGCCGGAGCGGGGCCGGCCAGCAGCGACAGCAGCAGCACAGAGGGAATCCAGCGGGTCATCGCGGTCACGGTGCGGTCCTCCCCAGCGGCTCGGCGCGAGCCGGCGCGGCGGGAGCCGGCGCCAGCCGGTCCGAGAAGTGGTCGTCGAGCCAGCGCGCGATGCGCGGGTTGATCACGTCCGGCTGCTCGACGATCCCGGCGTGGGTCGCGCCCTCGAGGTACAGGAACTCGGCCCCCGGGATCGTGTCGCGCATGTGGTACGAGCAGGAGATCGGCGTGAAGGAGTCGAACTCCGCGGCCACGATCAGCGCGGGCACGTCCACCTTGTCGAGCACGTCGGAGACGTCGTGCTCGCCCATCTCCAGCGCCATCTTGAAGAACAGCTCGGCGCCCACCTCGCCGAGGTGGTGCATGTAGCGGTGCAGCTCGGTGCGCCCCAGCCGGCTGCCGTCGACGGCCTTGATCGCCCGCGCCACGTCGTAGGCGATCGGCAGCGCCACCGCGGGGCGCCAGACCCAGCGATCGACCCACGACGCGGCGCGCGAGTGGGCCACGGCGATCAGCACGTCGAACACCTGGCGGCTGTAGTCGAAGTCCCCGAACGTATCGAGGGGCCGCCGGTAGGTGCCCAGCACCGGGACCAGCCCGCCCACGTCGCCGGGGCGCTGGCGGAACGCCTCGAAGATCACCTGCACGCCCATGCTGTGGCCCAGCAGCACCGGCCGCCGGCAGCCGACGCGGTCGATCACGGTCCACAGATCGCGCGTGACGCGCGGCATCGACAGGTCGGCCCCGTCCGGCGGGACCTGGCTGCGCCCGTGGCCGCGGTAGTCCCACACCACCACCGAGCAGCGGTCGCGGAAGTCGTCCACCAGGTAGTGCCAGAAGAACGTGCTGACCCCGATGCCGTTGTTGCACACCAGCGCGAGCTCGCCGTCCCCGAACACGCGGTAGAACAGCTCGATCCCGTCGTCGGTGGTCACGAAGCCCCTGCGATCGCCGCTTGCCATCTGGACCCCACTCACGTCGTCTGCAACACCGATTGTAGGGCAACCGCCGTTACCGCGCAGATACCCGCGGGGGCACGACGTTGACCGGCGAACGGAGGGTGGGCAGACTCAGGACATGGCGGGGTCCCGATCGAACGTCACAGGTTCTTCTCTTGGAAAAAGAGTGAATCCAGACGTTTATCAGGCCGCAATGGATGTGATTTCTCAACTAGACGACGGTCCGGACGCCGCGGATCGGTTGCTCGAGCTGGCGGCGGCCGGACGGGCCGCCCGCCGGGCGGTCGCGGCAGCGCTGGAGCGGGCCCCCGACGCCGCAGCGTGGGGCGCCCTGATCCTCCGCGCCGGGATCGACGGCGCCAAGCCCCCGGAGGTCGAGCGTCCGGGGGCCGAGCGGCTGCTGCGCCTGGCCCGCGGCGCCGAGGCCGAGGCCACCCGCCGGCGCAACCCGGTCCCGCGCAACGAGGGCTTCACCTGCGGCCACTGCGGCGCGGCGGTGCGGCCCGCCGACGGCGGCGTGCAGCGCAACCACTGCCCGTTCTGCCTCTACTCGCGGCACGTGGACGTGGTCCCGGGGGACCGCGCCGAGTCGTGCGGGGGGCTGATGGCGCCGGTGGCGCTGGAGCAGGTGGGGCCCGACCGCGCCGTGATCCGCCACCGCTGCGAGCGCTGCGGCGTCGAGCGGCGCTGCCGGGCGGCGCTGGGAACGCGGGTGCAGCCCGACGACCTGACGGTGCTGGCCGGGGAGCGGGGATGAGCGAGCTGCTCGACGAGGTGCGCGCTGCGCTGGTCGGCGCCTGCAGGGTCCCTCGCGGGGCCGGGCTGCTGGTGGCCTGCTCCGGCGGCCGCGACTCGGTGGTCCTGGTCGACCTGCTCGTGGCGCTCTCCGACGAGCTGCACCTGGAGCTGTGCGCGGCGACGGTGGACCACGGGCTGCGCGACGACGTGGACGACGAGCTCAGCGCCGCCGAGCGGGTCTGCCGCGACGGCGACGTCCCGTGGAGCGTCCTGCGGGTGGAGCTCGACGCGGCGCGGATCCGCCGTCGCGGGGTCGAGGACGCGGCCCGGGCGGCGCGCCGCGCGGCGCTGCTGCGGCACGCGGACCACCAGGGGGCCGAGCTGGTGGCCCTCGGGCACCACCGCCACGACCAGGCCGAGACGGTGCTGATGCGGGCGCTGGTGGGGACCGGCCTGCGGGGCCTGGCGGCGATGCGGCCGCGGCGCGGGCGGTGGGTCCGGCCCCTGCTCGCCGTCGACCCGGCCGCGCTGGCCGAGCACGCCCGCGCCAGGGGGCTGCAGTGGGTCGAGGACTCGAGCAACGGCTCCCCGCGGTTCCTGCGCAACCGGCTGCGGCACCGGGTGCTGCCGCGGATCGAGGAGGCGGTGGGCCCCAGCGGCGTCGAGCAGCTGGCCCGGCTCGCCGATCGATGCGCCGAGGACGAGGCGCTGCTGCACCAGCTCGCCCTGCACCGGCTGGAGGAGGCCGGCCGGGACGACGGCGGCGCCGACGCCGCGGCGCTGCACGTGCTGCCCAGACCCCTGCAGGTGCGGGCGCTCGCCGCGCTGGTGCGCGAGCTCGATCCCGACGCGGTGCTGGGGGCGGTGCACCTCGACGCGGCGGCCGACCTGCTGGCCGGGCCCGATCGATGCGCCGGGCTGGACCTGCCGGGCGGGCTGCGCCTGGAGCGCGAGGCGGACGCGGTGCGGGCCGTGCGGAGGGACCCGGAGCCCGACGACCCCGTCGCGCCCGTGGAGCTCCGACTGGACGGCGTCACGCGCTGGCCGCCGGCGGGCGTGCAGCTCCGCGCGCGGGTCCATGGCGACCACGACGCGGTGGGCTCCCCGCCGGGCGCGGGCGCCCACCGGGCGTGGTTCGACCTGGATCGGTTGACAATGCAGTTGTGCGTGAACACCTTTTCCGCGGGAACGCGGATGCGGCCATTCGGTGGAGCCGGTTCCCGCAAGGTGAGCGACGTGATGGGCGAAGCGGGCATCCCACGGCAGCTACGGAAGTTCTGGCCCGTGGTGTACGATGCCCGCGAGGTGCTGTGGGTCCCGGGCGCGCGCGCGGCCGAGGTGGCGCGGGTGGGTGCCGGGACGCGGCGCATCCTCGAACTCAGTCTGGATACGAATCGGTGAAACAGGCTCACAAGACCATCGCCTTCTGGCTCTTCATCGTCATCGTCGCGCTGCTGGGGTTCACCTTCATCAACGCCCAGAAGAGCCCCAAGGCCGAGGAGATGGGCTATGCGGAGCTGATGCAGCAGATCGAGGCGGGGAACGTCGTGACCCTGACCAAGCAGGGTGACAAGCTCTCCGGCACGTATCTCCCCGACGGCAAGACCGAGACGGAGTTCATCAGCTACGGCAACCTCGAGACGGACAACGCCCAGAAGATCCTCGCCGACGCCAACCTGCTGTACGACGAGAAGGAGGAGCGCGAGCCCCGCTGGCAGCTGTTCCTGATCTACTGGCTGCCGCTGATGCTGGTGGTGTTCCTGTTCTTCTTCTTCATCCGGCAGGTCAACGCCGGCGGCGGCCGGGCGATGTCGTTCGGCAAGTCCAAGGCGCGGCTGCTCAACGACACGCAGAAGAAGGTCACGTTCGACGACGTGGCGGGCATCGAGGAGGCCAAGGACGAGCTCGAGGAGATCATCGAGTTCCTCAAGGAACCCCGGAAGTTCTCGCGGCTAGGGGGGCAGATCCCCAAGGGAGTTCTGCTGATGGGCGCCCCGGGGACCGGCAAGACCCTGCTGGCGCGGGCGATCGCCGGCGAGGCCGGGGTGCCGTTCTTCACCATCTCGGGCTCCGACTTCGTCGAGATGTTCGTCGGCGTCGGCGCCAGCCGGGTGC
>CAZOYV010000216.1:0-1625 GCA_964584075.1 uncultured Rickettsiales bacterium
GTCGTCGCCGGTGTCGTCGTCGCCGGTGTCGTCGTCGCCGGTGTCGTCGTCGCCGACGCACTCCTCGTCGTCCCCGTCGACCAGCCCGTCGCAGTCGTTGTCGACCGTGTCGAAGCAGTCCTCGGCGGCGTCCGGGTTGATAGCGTCGTCGGCGTCGTCGCAGTCGTCCCCGCCGCAGTCGGCGGCGACGAAGCCGTCGAGGTCGGCGTCCACGTCGTCGGCCACGCCGTCGCAGTCGTTGTCCACGCCGTTGTCGCAGACCTCGGTGGCGTCGGGGTTGATCGTCCCGTCGGCGTCGTTGCAGTCGCCGTTGCAGGTGTTGAACCCGTCGTTGTCGTCGTCGTCGAGGTTGAGCGCGGCGTCGGTGTCGTCGCAGTCGCCGTCGCAGGTGGTGTCCCCGTCGGCGTCGGCGTCGTCGAGGTTCAGCGCGGCGTCGAAGTCGTTGCAGTCGCCGGCGCAGGTGTCGGCGCCGTCCATGTCGTTGTCGTCGTGGTTGAGCGTGGCGTCGGTGTCGTCGCACTCCTCGCAGGCGAGCCAGCCGTCGAGGTCGCCGTCGACCTCGTCGGCGGGGGTGGTGCCGTCGCAGTCGGTGTCCTTGCCGTCGCACAGCTCGACCTTGGCCGCCGGGTTGACGTTGGGGTCGGTGTCGTCGCAGTCGCCCTGGCAGGCGTTGTAGCCGTCGCCGTCCTGGTCGAGCCCCACGTCCTCGTCGATCGTCCCGTCGCAGTCGTTGTCGATCCCGTCGCACTGCTCCGGCGCGCCGGGGTAGGTCGTGGCGTCGTCGTCGTCGCAGTCCGTCGGGCTGTCGCACAGGTAGACGCCGTCGCCATCGGCGTCGACCTCGTCCGCGTCGGGCGCGCCGTCGCAGTCGTTGTCGATCCCGTCGCACAGCTCCGGCGCCCCGTCGTAGATCAGCGGGTTGGCGTCGTTGCAGTCGCCGTTGCAGATCGACTGCAGGTCGCCGTCGCCGTCCACCGCCTCGTTGGTGTTGGCGTCGCAGTCGTTGTCGATCCCGTCGCAGATCTCCTCGGCGTCGGGGTTGATCAGGTCGTCGGCGTCGTCGCAGTCGCCCTCGCACTCGGTGAAGCCGTCGCCGTCGTCGTCCACGTCCTCGTCGGTGCTGGCGTCGCAGTCGTCGTCGATGCCGTTGTTGCAGATCTCGGTCTCGCCGGGGTTGATCGCCGCGGCGGTGTCGTCGCAGTCGGTGTCGTCGGCCACGTAGCCGTTGGGCGCGTCGCAGTCGACGGTGGACGTCGCCGCGTCGCCGTAGCCGTCGTTGTCGCCGTCGAGGTACCAGGTCGGCGCGTCGATCGCGTCCCCGTCGACGTCCCCGTCGCAGTCGTTGTCGATCCCGTCGCAGACCTCGTCGGCGTCGGGGTTGACCGCCGCGGCGGCGTCGTCGCAGTCGAGGTCGTTCGTCACGTACCCGCTCGGCGGGTCGCACTCGCTGCTCGCCGAGGCGTCGGTGTCGCCGTAGCCGTCGCCGTCGGCGTCCGGCCAGTAGTCCTCGAAGGTCAGGCCCTCGTCGGTCGAGCCGTCGCAGTCGTCGTCGACGCCGTTGCAGACCTCGGTGGCGCCGGGATAGACGGCGTCGTCGCCGTCGTCGCAGTCGGGGTCCGGCGTGT
>CAZOYV010000216.1:1725-14371 GCA_964584075.1 uncultured Rickettsiales bacterium
CGCAGGTGGTGAACCCGTCGCCGTCGGCGTCGAAGCCCTCGTCGGTGTCGCCGTCACAGTCGTCGTCGACGTTGTTGCAGGTCTCGGTGGCGTTCGGGTTGACCGCCGCGTCGCCGTCGTCGCAGTCGCCGCCGCACGAGGTGAAGCCGTCGCCGTCGGTGTCGAACCCCTCGTCGGTGGTGCCGTCGCAGTCGTCGTCGACGCCGTTGCAGGTCTCGGTGGCGTTCGGGTTGATCGCCGCGTCGCCGTCGTCGCAGTCGGCCGTCGGCGTGTCGCAGGTGGTGAACCCGTCGCCGTCGGCGTCGAAGCCCTCGTCGGTGTCGCCGTCGCAGTCGTTGTCCACGCCGTCGCAGACCTCGGCGGCGCCCGGGTTGATCGCCGCGTCGCCGTCGTCGCAGTCGTTCTCGCAGGTGGTGTACCCGTCGCCGTCGGCGTCGAAGCCCTCGTCGACGTCCCCGTCGCAGTCGTCGTCGATCCCGTTGCAGACCTCGGGCTCGTCGGGGCTGATGTCCCCGTCGCCGTCGTCGCAGTCGCCCGAGCACTCGTCGACCCCGTCGCCGTCGTCGTCGACCTCGTCGGGGTGCAGCAGCCCGTCGCAGTTGGAGTCGACGTAGTCGCAGGCCAGCTCGAACTCGCCGGGGTTGATCGAGGCCAGCGCGTCGTTGCAGTCCTCGAACAGGGTCGCCGAGTAGGGGTACTGCCCGAAGCACAGGCAGTCGGTGTCCAGCTCGAGCCCCCAGCCGTCGTTGTCGCCGTCGTAGTAGTAGATGTCGCACCCGGCCAGGCCGCTCTCCAGGTCCGCGGTCCCGTCGCAGTCGTTGTCGACGCCGTCGCAGACCTCGGTGGCCCCGGGGTTGACCTCGAAGACGTTGTCGTCGCAGTCGCCCTCGGCGGGGTGCAGCACGCAGCCCGAGAAGTCGAGCTGATCGTTGCCCCACCCGTCGCCGTCGACGTCGGTGCAGTCGTCGCACTCGTTGCCCACCCCGTCGCCGTCGAAGTCCTCCTGGGTGGGGTTGAAGACGCCGGGGCAGTTGTCGTTGCAGTCCTCGACCCCGTCGGCGTCGGCGTCACCGACGATGATCTCCAGCGCCCAGCCGAGGATGTCGGTGCCGTCGAGGCAGTAGTGCTGGTCGATGGCGACGAGGGACCACAGCCCGAACATGTCCAGCCCGTCGAAGGCGTCCAGTTGCTCGTAGGGCTGTGCGTCTCCGACGAGAACGCTGTTGGGGTTGGTCGACTCGTCGTCCCAGAGCACGTCGATGGCCTGGTCCGACCAGTCGTCGAACCCCAGGCGGAGCTGGATCTCGGTGCCCGAGGCCTCGTGACGGAGGTAGAAGTCGATCTCCTCGGCGTAGTCCTGGCTGGTCTGCAGGGAGACGTTGAGGTCGCAGATGGTGCCGTGCTCCGTGACATCCACCTGCACCGTGGTCTCGACCGGCGGCGGACAGGGCTCGTCGATGTTCTCCGCGGTCGCGCCCGCCAGCGAGTACTCGCACCGCGGGCAGTCGTCGTCCTCGCAGTCCGTCAGCCCGTCGAGGTCGTTGTCGATCCCGTCGTTGCAGTTCAGCGCCTCGATGCACGCGTCTTCCCCGACGCACTCGTCGTCGAAGCAGTCGACCAGGTGGTCGCAGTCGTTGTCGATCCCGTCGTCGCAGACCTCCAGCGTGCCGGGGTTGACGGTGTCGTCGCCCGGGTCGCAGTCGCCCTCGCACTCGGTGTACAGGTCGCCGTCGGGGTCGGTCGGGTCGCAGAACGAGAACCGCACGGTCTCGCCGTCGAGGCCCGGGTCGGTGTCGCCGTAGAAGTACTGGATCCCGTCGGTCCCGGTGCCGTCCTCGATCCCGATGCTGTGGGTCCCGCCGTCGGTCTCGAGATCCTGGTAGCTGAGCAGGATGTCACCGCTGGTGAGGTTGAGCAGGTACTCGAACGTCACCGGCAGGCCGGACGGCCAGTGCTCGACGGCGTCGAACATCACGACGATCCAGTCGTCCTGCCCGTCGTTGAAGACCTGGGCCCAGACCGTGTCCCCCGGGGGCCCGAAGTTGTCGGGGTCGAGGTCCTCCCAGAACCCCGCGATGACGTTCTGGTAGGAGTCGACGGCCGGCAGGGGCGCCCCGCTGCAGCAGCCCGAACCCTGGCTCGGGCCGAAGAACAGGAAGCCGTTGCTGCTCACGCCGATCTCGTGGGCGGCGTAGTCGACGCCGTAGAACGGGAACCAGGCGTCGGTGATCCCCACGTCGGCGAGGAACAGCGTCCCGTCGTCGGGCAGGCCCATCTGGAACCCGGTGGCCGAGATGTCGACCCAGGTGAACACCGGCGCGTCGGGGTCCGCCGGGTCGAGCGTGTCGCTGTAGTAGTAGGTCCCGGTGAGGTCCGAGCCGATCCAGGCGTCCGCCGCCCGCGGCAGCAGCAGTCCGACGGCCAGCGCGGCGATCACGAACGGACGGGAGGTACGACCAGTTTCGAAGTCCATGTGCTCACTCCTACGGGGTCTGCGCGGCGTCCCCTCGTCGGGACGAGGTCTCCGGTTTCTTCGCGTTCCCAAACGGTTCCCCGCACGCGCAATGCGCGCGAACATTCATATCACTGGCACAGCGAAGATGCACGCCTGAGGCGGCTCAACCCCGTGGAAACAGGGGATTTTGGGGCTTCTGGCGGGGGTTCACCCCTCGTCCGCCTGCCAGCGCAGCACCGGCCTGCGCGCGGCGGTGACCTCGTCGAGGCGGCTCACCACCGGGTTGCGCGGCGCACCGGTGAGGGACGCGGGGTCCTCGTCCATCAGGCGCCGGATCTCGATCATCGCGTCGCAGAACTCGTCGAGCGTCTCGGGGGCCTCGGTCTCGGTGGGCTCGATCATCAGCGCCTCGCGGACCACCAGCGGGAACGACATCGTCGGCGGGTGGAAGCCGCGGTCGATCAGCGCCTTGGCGACGTCGACGTTGCTGGTCTCGTCGCCCCCGCAGCCGCGGGTGGTGACCACCACCTCGTGCATGCACGGCCGGTCGTAGGGGATCGGGTAGTGGCCGCGCAGCCGGGTGCGGACGTAGTTGGCGTTGAGCACCGCGAGCTCGGTGACGCGGCGCAGCCCCGGCCCGCCCAGCTCGCGGATGTACGTGTACGCGCGCACCAGCACGCCGAAGTTGCCCAGGAAGCTGCGGACCTTGCCGATGCTGTCCGGGCGGTCGTCCTGGGTGGTCAGCGCGTAGCCGTGGTCGGTGAGCACCACCAGCGGGTTGGGCAGGTACGGCTCGAGGTGGGCCTTGACCCCCACCGGGCCGGCGCCCGGGCCGCCGCCGCCGTGGGGCGTCGAGAACGTCTTGTGCAGGTTGTAGTGCATCACGTCGACGCCCTGGTCGCCGGGCCGCGTGATGCCCATCATCGCGTTGAGGTTGGCGCCGTCCATGTACAGCTGGGCGCCCACCTCGTGCAGCGCCGCGGCGAGGTCGGCGATGTGCGTCTCGAACAGCCCCAGGGTGTTGGGGTTGGTCAGCATCAGCGCGGCGACGTCCTCGTCGAGGTGCTCGCGCAGGGTGTCGGGTTGCAGCACGCCGTCTTCGCCGCTGGGGACCTCGACGACCTCGTAGCCGCACAGCACCGCCGAGGCGGGGTTGGTGCCGTGGGCGGTGTCGGGGATCAGCACCTTGCGCCGCGGGTCGCCGTGGGCGGTGTGGTGGGCGCGGATCACCATCAGCCCGGTCAGCTCGCCCTGGGCCCCGGCCGAGGGGTGCAGGCTGACCGCGTCGAGGCCGGCCACGATCCCGAGCATCCGCTGCAGCTCGTACGCCAGGTGCAGCGCGCCCTGGGTGGTGTGCGGCGGCTGGTGCGGGTGCAGGTGGACGAAGCCGTCGAGGCGGGCCACCGCCTCGTTGACCTTGGGGTTGTACTTCATCGTGCACGACCCCAGCGGGTAGAACCCGGAGTCGACGCCGAAGTTCCACTGCGACAGGCGCAGGAAGTGGCGCATCACCTGGGGCTCGGTCAGCTCGGGGAAGCCCGCCACCTCGTCGCGCAGCAGGTGGTCGGGGATCGCCGCGCCGGACTCGATCTCGCCCTCGTCGACGTCGCAGGCGGGCAGGTCGAGGCCGACGCGGCCGGGCACGCTCTGCTCGAACAGGGTCGGCTCGCGGAAGGCGAGGCCGCGGGTCCCGGGTCCTCGGGTCGTCATCGCAGCTTGCCTCCCTCCAGCTGGAGCATCGTCACCAGCCCGTCCAGGGCCGCGCGGCTGTTGCGCTCGGTGGTGCACACCAGGAACCGCCCGGGTCCTCCGCCGGGCACGTCGGTCAGCGGGATGCCGCCGAACATCCCCCGCAGGGTCAGCTCGTCCAGCAGCCGCCTGGCGTCGCCGTCGAACTCGACGACGAACTCGTGGAAGAACGGCGCGTCGAAGGGGATCGAGAACCCGTCCAGGCGCCCGATCTGCTCCCGCAGGTAGGCGGCCTTGAGGTGGCACTGGCGGGCCACCTCGCGGATCCCCTGCTTGCCCACCAGCGCCATGTAGACCGTGGCCGCCAGCGCCATCAGCCCCTGGTTGGTGCAGATGTTGGAGGTCGCCTTGTCGCGGCGGATGTGCTGCTCGCGGGTGGACAGCGTCAGCACGTAGCCGGGCTCGCCGTCGTGGTCGACGGTGCGGCCGCACAGCCGCCCCGGCATCTTGCGCAGGAACTCCTGCTTGCAGGCGAACAGCCCCAGCCCTGGGCCGCCGAACTGGGGCGGGATCCCCAGCGGCTGGCCCTCGCCGCAGACGATGTCGGCGCCGAACGCGCCGGGCCCGCGCAGCCAGCCAAGCGCCACGGGGTCGGACACGGTGACGATCAGGCGCGTGCTGGACTCGCGGGCGATCTCGGCGATCGCCGCGAGGTCCTCGACGTTGCCCAGGTAGTTGGGGTAGCCGACCACCACCGCGGTGGCGTCCGCCGCCCGGGCGCGCAGCGCGTCCAGGTCGCTGCGCCCGTCGGGGGCCAGCGGCAGCGCCTCCAGCGTGATGTCCTGCTGGAACCGCAGGTAGGTGCACAGCACCTCGCTGTACTCGGGGTTGACGCCGTCGCTGACCAGCACGTGGGTCTCGTGCCCGCGCCGCTGGACGCGATCGACGAGCAGCACCGCCTCGGCCAGCGCGCTGCCGCCGTCGTAGAGGCTGGCGTTGGCCACGTCCATCTCCAGCAGCTGCGCGATCATCGTCTGGAACTCGAAGATCGCCTGCAGCGTGCCCTGCGAGACCTCGGGCTGGTACGGCGTGTAGGCGGTGTAGAACTCCGAGCGCAGCAGGACCTGGTCGACGATCGCCGGGGCGACGTGCTCGTAGATCCCGCCCCCGAGGAAGCAACCCACGTCGCAGCTGGGCATGTTCTTGGCGGCGAGGGCGCGCAGGTGCCGCACCAGCGGCGCCTCGGGCAGCGCCGGGGGCAGGTCCAGGTCGCCGTGCAGCCGCAGCGACTCCGGGACCATCGCGAACAGCGCGTCCATGTCGACGGCGCCGATCGCCTCCAGCATGGAGGCGACCTGCGCGTCGGTGGCAGGCAGGTAGCGCATGGTACTCCTCGGGTCGGTGCGCCCGGCCCACCGCGGGGTGCGGGCGGGGCGGAGGGCTACTCGTCCTCGGCGATCAGCTCCTGATAGGCCTCGGCGTCCAGCAGGTCGTCGAGCTCGCCCGGATCGCGCAGCTCGAGCTTGACGATCCAGCCGGCGGCGTAGGGGGCCTCGTTGATCGTCTCGGGGGCCTCCTCGAGGGCGTCGTTGATCGCCGTGATCCGGCCCGACACCGGGGCGAACAGGTCCGAGGTGGCCTTGACCGACTCGATCACGCCGATCACGTCGTCCTGGTCGACGTCGTCGCCCGGCTCGGGCAGGTCGCCGACGTAGACGATATCGCCGAGCGCGTCCTGCGCATGGTCGGTGACGCCGATGGTGGCGATGCCGTCCTCGACGGACACCCACTCGTGCTCCTTGCTGTACTTGAGCTCGGCTGGAAACTCCACGGTCGCCTCCAAAGATGGTTCGTTGGGGGTTCGGTTCAGTACGGTCTCTGGTAGAAGGGCGGCTTGACCACCACCGCGTCCACCGGCTTGTTGCGGATCTCGACCTGGAACGGCGTGCCCGGCTTCCACGAGCCGCGGGGCAGGTAGGCCAGGCCGATCGCCTTGCCCAGCGAGGGGCTCATCACGCCGCTGGTGACCTCTCCGGCGGGGGCGCCGTCGACCAGCGCCGGGTAGCCGTGGCGCGGCACCCCGCGGCCGGTCAGCTCGAACGCCACCAGCCGCCGGGTGACGCCCTCGGCCTTCTGCCGGACGAGCGCGTCCTTGCCGACGAAGTCGTCCGTGTCGAGCTTGACGACCCAGCCCAGCGCGGCCTCCAGCGGGGTGGTCTGCTCGGAGATGTCGTTGCCGTACAGCGCGAACTTCATCTCGAGCCGCAGCGTGTCGCGGGCACCGAGCCCGACCGGGACCAGCCCGTGGGCCGCGCCGCGCTCCATCACCGCCTCGTAGATCGTCGCGGCGTGGGCGCCCTCCATGTACAGCTCGAAGCCGTCCTCGCCGGTGTAGCCCGTGCGCGAGATCACCGCCGGTGCGCCCGCGACCCGTGCCTCGGCGAAGTGGTAGTAGGGGACCCCGGCCAGATCGGTCCCGGTCAGGCCGGCCAGGATCGCCTCGGCGTGGCGGCCCTGCAGCGCCAGCTGGCCGATCTCGGCGCTGCGGTCGACGACCTCGGCGCCGTCGAAGGCGTGCTCGGCGATCCAGGCGACGTCCTTGTCGTGGTTCGCCGCGTTGACCACGTACCAGAACCTCTCGGCGCCGAAGCGGTAGACCAGCACGTCGTCGACGATGCCGCCGTCGGGCAGGCACATCGTGCTGTACAGCGCCTGGCCGTCGGCCAGCTTGGCGACGTCGTTGGTGACCAGCCGCTGGGCCAGCTCCAGCGCGCGCGGGCCGCGGATCTCGACCTCGCCCATGTGGCTGACGTCGAACAGCCCCACCGCCTCGCGCACCGCCCGGTGCTCCTTGACGATGCCGGTGAACTGCAGCGGCATCTCGAAGCCCGCGAAGGGGACCAGCTTGGCACCCTGCTCGACGTGGTACGGATGGAACGGCGTGCGGTGCAGCGGCTCGGTCATGGGGGGCCCTTCTCGGCAGACGGATGCCTATATTGGGTGCGCGCAAGGGGCTTGTCAACGACGCAGCGGAGCGGGTTTCCAGGCGCGTTGACAGGGCTTTCCGGGGGCCGCTACCGTGGTCCCCGGCAGGGATGTCATGCTGACCGCCTTGACCATCCTCGCGGCCGTGTTCTGGGCCTTCGTCGCGGCCGTCGGGTCCAGCTACCTGGCCCGCGCGGCGGCCACCGGCCGGCGGCTGCCTCCGCCCGGTCCTCGCGAGGGCCTCGGCGCGGCGATCCGGGAGCTGGGGCTGACGCTCGTCACCGCGCTGCTGTGGCCCGTGGGGTGGCTGCCGTGGCGGGTCGGGCGGCGGTACGGCGAGGGCGCCCCCGTGCTGCTCGTCCCGGGGGTCGGGCTGACCTGGTCGGTGGCGATCCCGCTGGCGATCTACCTGCGCGGCCGGCGCCGCAACCCCGTCGCACCGATGTCGTACGCGCCGCTGCTGGGATCGCCCGCCCGGGCCGCGGGGCGCATCGCGGAGCGGATCCGGTTCCTGGCGTCGACGGCCGACGGGGGCCGCGTCGACGTGGTGGCGATGGGCGAGGCGGGCCTGGCGCTGGCCCTGGCGCGGCGGGACGATCCGGCGCTGCCGGTCGGCGCCGTGATCACCGTCGGCGCGCCGACCCGGGCGCCGCGGATGGGGGTGTTCCTGCCCGGGGGGATGGCGCGCTACGGCGGGGACCCCGGGGAGCTGGAGGGGCTGCCGGCGCCGGACCTGGCGGTGCGCTCGGACGGCGACAACTGGGTGCTGCCCGACGAGTCGGCGCCGGCGGAGGGGGTCGCGACCCGCAGCTGGGACCGCGACGGCCACCTGGGGACGTGGTACGCGGCGCGGACGTGGCACGCGGTGCGCGAAACGCTCGACGCCGCCGCGGGGGGCGCCGCCGTCCCGGACGCGGACGGGGCCGCGGAGACGGACCCTTGAGAGACCTGCTGCAGCGCGAGCTGGTGGTCGTCGGCGGCAAGGGTGGCGTGGGCAAGACCACCGTCACCGCCGCGCTGGGCCTGCTGGGCGCGCAGCGCGGGCGCGCCACGGCGATGGTCGAGATGACCGGCTCGGGCTCGCTGGCCGGGCTGTTCGGCGTCGAGGGGCCGCGCTACGAGGGGGTCGAGGTCGAGCCGGGGCTGCACGCGTTCAGCGTCTCGGCCCGCCAGGCGGTGGAGGAGTACCTCGTGCGGCAGCTGCGCTTCCGGCTGCTGTACGACCTGGTGTTCGGCAACCGATTCATCGCCCCGTTCATGAACGCGGTGATGGGGCTGAGCGACCTGATCTCGCTGGGCAAGGTGATGGATCTCGGCTGGGAGCAGGACGAGCTCGGCGAGCCGCGCTTCGGCTGGCGCCTGATCGACGCCCCCGCCACCGGGCACGGGGTCACGATGCTGCGCGCCCCGCGGGCGATGATGGACGTGGCCCGCGGGGGCCCGCTGTACCACAACGCCAAGCTGGTCGACGACCTGCTCTCGGACCCCGAGCGGGCCGCGCTGGTGCTGGTCACGCTGCCCGAGGAGCTGCCGGTCAACGAGACCCTCGAGATGGCCCAGGCGGTGGCCCGCGGGGGCTGGGTCCGGCTGGCCGCGGTGGTGGTCAACGGCGTGCCGTCGCCCCCGCTGGGGCCGCGCGAGGAGCGGGCCTACCGCGCGTTCCTGGCCGATCGCCGGTCGCGGCTGTCCGGGGAGGCCGGCCGCGCCCTGCGCGAGGTGGAGCGGATGCTGCTGCGGCGGCGCCGCGCCGAGGTGGAGATCGGGCGCCTGCGCGACGCCCTGGACGTGCCGCTGGTGGAGCTGCCGCTGCTCCCGGCGCGGAACGTGGGCGCCGACGGCCTGCGGCAGCTGGGCGCTCGGCTGGAGCCGCTGCTCGGGGGGACGGACGGGTGAGCGGGCTGCTGCCGCTGATGGACCGGCGGGTGCTGGTGTGCTGCGGCACCGGCGGCGTGGGCAAGACCACCTTGTCGGCGGCGCTGGGGCTGCTGGCGGCCAGCCGCGGCAAGCGGACCCTGGTGATCACGATCGACCCGGCCCGCCGGCTGGCGGACTCGCTGGGGGTCCACGACCTGCCCAACCGCGCCACGCCGATCCCGATCCCGGAGATCGCCGGGATGCCGCCGATCGCCGGCGAGCTGTCGGCGATGATGCTCGACGTCGAGAGCACCTGGGACCAGCTCGTGGAGCGGTTCGCGAGCCCCGAGGCGGCGCAGCGGATCCTGGGCAACCGCTACTACCGCAAGCTGACCGAGGGGATCAGCGGCTCGCAGGAGTACAGCGCGATGCTGCGGCTGCTCGACGTGGTCGAGGACGACCGCTACGACCTGGTGGTGGTGGACACCCCGCCGGCGCGCAACGCCCTGGAGTTCCTCGAGGCGCCCCAGCGGCTCGGCGACGTGCTCGAGGAGGGCGTCCTGGGCTGGCTGGTCTCGCCGTCGTTCAGCGCCACCCGCGCCGGGGCGCGCATCTTCGGCAAGGGCGGCGCGCGGCTGTTCGGGATCTTCGAGCGCTCCATCGGCGGCGAGGTGCTCGGCGGGCTGAGCGAGTTCGTCACCGCGTTCAGCGGGCTGTTCGGCGTCCTGCGGACCCGCTCGCGGACCGTCGAGGAGGTGCTGCGCCGGCCGTCCACCGCGTTCCTGCTCGTGTCCCAGCCGACGCCGCTGGCGGTGCGCGAGGCCGGCGCGTTCCACCGGCAGCTGCTGGACGCCCGGATGCCGTTCGGCGGGATCGTGCTCAACCGCGTGCACTGGGGCAGCGCGACACCGCCGGCCGACGACCCGCCCCGCGGCGCCGACGGGTTCCCGGCCGCGCCGCCCGAGGGGGTCGACCCCGCCGACCACGAGGCGATGGTCGCCCGCATCTGGGCGCTGCACCGCGAGTACACCACCTGGGTCGAGCACGACCGCGCGGTGATCGCCGAGCTGCGGGAGCGGTTCGGGGCCGACCTGCCCTACCCGGAGATCCCGGACCTCGGGACCGATCTGCACGACCTGCGCGCGCTGGCGCTGCTCCAGCCCTACCTGACCTGATGTCTACTGCTGGCAGTCGGGGTTGCCGTCGCCGGACTCGTAGGTCACCACCAGCGTCGCGTCGCGCGGGGGGATCGCGGGGCCCCAGAACGTCAGGTGGTTGGTGTCGGGGTCGAAGGTCCAGCCGTCCGCGCGGGTGTCGTCGCGCTCGACGAGCACGCCGTCGACCTTGGCCTCGATGCTGCACACGTCCGGCGTGCGGGTCAGCTGGAACGAGGAGCGGATCCCGGCGACGCTGAGCCCCAGCTCGTCCATGATGTCGTCGTACTCCCCGCAGATCGAGCGGGACATCCCGCCCATCAGCGAGGCGAGCTTGAGGTAGCGGTAGCCGGGGGCGGCCTCGCCGCAGGCGGCGGCGCCGCTGTCGGGGTCGAGCTCGACCACCGCCGAGAACGTCACGTCCCTCGGATCGTCCTTGAGCGCGCGCAGCTCCGACGCGAAGAACGAGATCGGGAGCAGGCTCTCGGCCTGCTGGTAGCAGGCGTCGGCGTCGTCGCCGATGATCGAGCCGTCGTCGCTGCAGTCGTTCTCGTCGCTGACGACGATGATCGCCAGCTGCGCGTCCTCGCGCACGAGGCCGGCGTTGTCGTGGGTCGCCAGCGGGGGCGTCACCGCGGCCAGCGCCGCGGACAGGCCGCGCTCGATGGGGTAGCCCTCGGTCCCGACGCGGATGTTCTCCTGGAACGCGGCCTCGTAGTCGGCGGTCTGGTGGTCGATGATCCGCGGGCTGCCGACCAGCCGGCCGCGGTGGTCCGGATCGACCATGTCGGTGGTGACCACGCCGATCTGCCACTCGGCGTTGGTCTCCTCGATCGAGGCGATGAACTTGGAGAAGTTGTCGGCGACCTCGTCCTGCTCCTCCTCCATCGACACCGAGTTGTCGACGACGAACAGGATGTCCACCAGCGAGGCGGGCTCCTGGGTGAACTCGTCGGTCACCAGCCGGCCCTCGAGGTTGTACTCCTGGCATGCCCCGAGCAGCAGCCCGGCGAGAACCAGCGCGGCGGCCCCCAGTCGATGGTCCATGGCTCCTCCCGCGGCCCGCCCTGTTCGTCGGGCCTCGGTTTCCCTAGGATCTAGCACACCATGATTCTACCCGCCGATCGTTCCGCGCGTCGTTCCCGGGCCGCCCGCCGGCTCCTGTCGCTCTGGATCGTGGCCTGGCTGGGGGCTGCCGTCCCGGCCGCGGCCAGCGACCCGCAGGCCCCGCCGAGGGTGCGGTTCCTGCTGTCGGGAGACGTGCTCGGCGAGGCCGAGCCGTGCGCCTGCGCCGACCGGCCGCTGGGCGGCCTGGCCCAGCGGGCGTTCCTCGTCTCCGAGGTGCGGCAGGCGGACGGTCCGACCGTGGTGCTGGACGCCGGGAACCTGCTGTTCCGCTCGCTGATGGCGCTGTCCGAGGACGCCGAGTCGCGGCGCAAGGCCAGCGCGATGGCGCTGGTCGACGCGTACTCGCTGATGGGGGTCGACGCGGTCAACGTCGGCCCCCACGACCTCTCGGCGGGCCTGGACTACCTGCAGCGGCTGCAGGGCCGCGCCGGGTTCCCGTGGCTGAGCAGCAACCTCGTCGACCCCGACAGCGGGGAGCCCGTGTTCACCGAGCGCCTGACGGTGGAGCGCGACGGCACGACCGTCGCCGTGCTGGGGGTCCTGCCGGGCCAGATGCAGGGTGCCGGCTACCGCACCACCGATCCCGTCTCCGCGGCGCGCGCCCAGGCCGCCGAGGCGCGCCAGGGGGGGGCCGACCTGGTGGTGCTGCTCTCCAGCCTGGGCCTCGACGAGGAGCGCCAGCTGGCCCGCAAGGTCCAGGACGTGGACCTGATCCTCGGCTGCGGCGATCGCGCCGCCACCGACCCGCCGGTGTGGGTCGGCGACACGCTGCTGATCCACCCCGGCAGCCGCGGCAAGGACATGGCCCAGGTGGAGTGGCGCGGCGGCAAGGGCAAGGGG
Source organism: uncultured Rickettsiales bacterium (assembly GCA_964584075.1). Taxonomy (GTDB): domain Bacteria; phylum Myxococcota_A; class UBA796; order UBA9615; family CAYRNR01; genus CAZOYV01. The sequence goes on from CAZOYV010000216.1 coordinate 13,831, forward strand.
CGCTTCGATCCCGCCGTGGTGCTCGTCGAGCGCGGCGGCCCGGTGGACGAGGAGGTCCACGCGCTGGTCGAGGAGCTGCGGGTCCGGATCGAGGACCCCCACTGGCAGGAGGCGGCGCCGCCGACGGGGGAGTAGTGGGTGTGGGGCGGAAGGCCGAGAGCCAGGGACGGGGAACGGCGCGAGATGCCCAGTCGCACCTGTCCTGTTCTCGAATCGATGTCGTCTGGCGGAGACGTGTCGGTATCGAACCCTGGGTGGGGGGGAGCCCGCCGCCTTTTCAGCGTGCCTGCTCGTGACGGGAGCCTCAAGGGTGAACTCGCTCCGCTCGCCGACCGCTTCGCGGCCGGCCCCCGACCCTCCCGTCACGAGCAGGCGGATGGTAGGTGGGCGACGGGGGCCGGCCGGGAGCGGGGGCCGGCCGGGAGCGGATGGGCTCTGGTGGAAGGTGGTGTTGGGGACCGAACTCAAGACTCGAGCGTCATCTCTCGAGCGTGGTTGTCCGGTTGCCTCAGCAACGACACGACCCCATGCGACGTTATCC
>CAZOYV010000217.1:0-14334 GCA_964584075.1 uncultured Rickettsiales bacterium
ACGGCAGCAGACGGTACGGCGACATGGAGGACTCCGCGGTCGACATGGCTCTACCCCTCGCGCGCGAACATACCCCCCTGTGCTTGTACTATTTTAGCGAAGCGGACACCGGGTTGGTACGAGAAGGACACACACACCCCTCCCCTCTCGCCGCGGGCCGGATCGTGCCGGGCTAGGCCAGCAGGTCGAAGTGGACCTTCGGCGCGCGGCGCTCCACGGCGCTCTCGACCACCCGCGCGAGGCGCAGCAGCAGGGCCTCCTCCCAGGCGCGGCCCATCACCTGCAGGCCCACCGGGAGCCCGGCCCGGTCGTAGCCCGTCGGGACGCTCAGCGCCGGCAGGCCCACCAGGTTGCCGTGGAAGATGAAGCGCATGATCTTGCTCAGCGTGACCAGGTCGGACTCGCCGCGGGCGAGGGCGGCGGGGCGCAGCGGCGGCGCGGTGCAGCCGGTCGTCGGGGTGACGATCACGTCGACGTCCTCGAACAGCTTCTCGAGGTGGTTGGCGGCGCGGGTGCGGACCTGCTGGGCGCGCACGTAGTCCGTGTGGGTCAGCTCCCCGGCCAGCGCGAAGTTGATCCGCACCGAGTGCTCGAACTCGCCGCGCGCGCGGCGGTAGTGCTGCTCCAGGGCGGTGAACATCTCCACCACGATCGTCACGGTGTGGGCGACGCGGGTCAGGTCGAGCTCCTCGATCTCGATCTCGCGCACGGCGGCGCCGCGCTCCACCAGGGCGGCCAGCCCCGCGTTGCACTGCGCGACCACGTCGGGGTCGGCGTCCTCGAACCACGCGGGGTAGACCCCGAGGACGACGTCGGAGAGGTCGAGGTCCTCCATCCCGCCCAGCGAGGGCATCGGCTGGAACAGGGTGTGGGCGTCGCGCCGATCGGGGCCGGCGATCACGGCGTAGGCCATCGCCAGGTCGCGGGCGGTGGCGGCCAGCGGGCCGACGTGGGCCACGCTCCAGCACAGCGGGGCCGCCCCGTGCTCGCTGATCCGGCCGAAGGTCGCCTTCAGCCCGTGGACCCCGCACAGCGCCGCGGGGGTGCGGATCGAGCCGCCGCCGTCGGCGCCGATCGCCACCGGGCACAGGCCCGCGGCCACCGCGGCGGCCGGGCCGCTGGACGAGCCCCCGGTGCAGTGGCCCGGATCGTAGGGGTTGCGCGGGGTCCCCAGGTGGGGGTTGATCCCGGACACGCCGATCCCGATCTGGGTCATGCTCACCTTGCCCAGCAGCAGCGCCCCGGCGCGGCGCAGGCGCGCCACGGGCGTCGCGTCGAACTCGGGCGGCGAGGTGCCCAGGAAGCGGGTCCCGACCTTGGTCGGGAACGGCGTCATGTCCAGCTCGTCCTTGATCGCGACGGGGACCCCGTCGAACGGCCCGAAGGCGTCCCCGTCGTGGATCCGCTTCGTGGCCTCGCGGGCCTGCCGCATCAGGTCGTCGCGGTCGAACGCGACCATGATCCGGTTGTCCGCCGCGGCCAGCTCGTCGAACGCCCCGAGCAGCCGCTCGGCGACCTGCTCGGGGGTCACGCGGCCGTCGCGGTAGGCCTCGGCGTAGTCCGCGACGGTGGCGAAGCGGAAGCCCGGGAGCGAGATCGACGGGGCCCCGAGCACCGTCCCCGGCTGCAGCCCGGAGGTCGCGATCGGCTCGCCGAGCTCGCTGCACGCCGGCAGCGGCGGGGCGACGCTGGGCGCCTCGTCCAGCCGGGCGGCGCGCAGCTTGCCCACGCCGGCGTCGCGGACCGCGCGCGGCAGGTACGTCCAGCGGGTCAGCGGGCTCTCGATGAACAGCGTGAAGGCGGCCAGCGCGGCGCCGGTCAGCCGCGGCGCGGCGATGGGCTCGAGGTCGTAGCTCACGGGCTCCTCCCCGGGGCGGCGCGACGGCGGCGACCCCCGGCGAATTATCCGCGATTGCACGCGGGGCGGCCAGTGACTAGCCTCCGCTCGACCCCCGGGAGGAATCGATGGCGATGCTGCACGACCGGGCCGACGAGCTCTTCGACCGCGTCAACGTCTACCCCGGCGACGGCCAGCGCAACCACTGCCTGCGGCTGGTGGACTTCGCCGGGCTGCACGCCGACGCGATGGGCTCCCGCCCCGACGGCGAGCTGCTGTACCTCGCCGCGATGCTGCACGACCTGGGCCTGATGGTGCCCCACCGGCCGGGCACGACCTACCTGACGCGCACCGTCCAGATCGCGCGGGACGAGCTCGGCGATCTCGGGCTCGACCGCCTCACCTGGCGGACCCTCGAGGAGTGCCTGCTGTACAACCACGCGGTCACCGTGCGGATCCCGCTGTCCCCGCTGGCCGAGGCGTTCCGCCGCGCGGTGTTCACCGAGCACAGCCGCGGACGCCGCCGCTTCGGCCTGGCCCGCCGCCCGGTGCGCGACGTGTTCCGCCGCCACCCCTACGCCAACTTCGGCCGGGTGCTGGCCGACTTCGTCTGGAAGACCACCACGCGCGAGCCGGGGACGATCCCGGCGATCTTCCTGCCCTGGCGGTAGGGCTCAGGGCCCGGACGCCGCACCGCGGTACGGCAGCCAGGCGAACCACCACACCAGCGGGCCGTCGGCGCGGCGCCACACCGCGTGGGCGCGGCCCGTGCCGTCGGCCGCGAGGGCGCAGTCGCGCCACTCGGCGCTGGTGTCGGAGAGCAGCTCCGGGCCGTGCCAGCCACCGGTCGGGTCGCGGCGCCAGTACGCCACCGCGGACACGGGGCAGTCGATCGTCTCGCACCACTGGTGGATCACGTGGGCCGAGCCGTCGGGCGTCGCGGCGATCTGCGGTGTCGTCGTCGCCCGCGTCGTCGTCGCCCGCGCTGTCGTCGTCTGCGGTGTCGTCGTCGGCCCCGTCGTCGTCCACCGGCCCGACGTCGTCGTCGGGCCCGGGGCAACCGAGCGCGACGAGAGCGGCGAACAGGACCGCGTGGAGCGGGAGCGCGCGCACCTCGACCCCTCCCGGGTCGAGTCCAGCACCCCGCGCAGGTGGTTCGGGTCAGGCCGCCTTGGGCGGGCGGACCAGGGCGATGATCCCCGCCGCGAGCAGGCACAGCACGCCGCAGATCGTGAACGCCAGCGGGAAGTTCTCCATGTCGCCGAGGCGGCCGCCGAGGATCGGGCCGAAGATGCCGCCGATGCCGTAGGCGAGGAACACCCAGCCGTAGTTCTGGCCGATGTACTTGGTGCCGAAGGTGTCCGCGGTGATCGTCGGGAACAGGGCGAAGTTGCCGCCGAAGTTGAAGCCGATCAGCGCCGCGAAGAGGTACAGCGTCGCGGGGGTCCCGGCCATCCACTGGAACAGGATCACGAACACGCCCTGGGTCGCCATCATGATGATGATCGACGGCTTGCGGCCCAGCTTGTCGCTCATCGTGCCCCACGCGATGCGGCCCAGGCCGTTGGCCAGCGAGAAGAACACCGCCATCGCGGTGCCGGCGATCGCGCTGGCGCGCTCCTCCCCGAAGCCGCCGTCGATCAGCGCCTCGCTGGGGAACAGCTTCATCAGGCCGATGCTCATCAGGCCCGCGCTGGCGCCGAACGCGAAGGTCAGCAGGATCATGTAGAACTGCGGCGTGGCCAGCATCTGTCCGCTGGTGTAGTCCACGGACCCGGCGGCGGGGGCGCCGGCGGCGTCGGCCCGGGGCGGCTCCCAGCCCGCCGGCGTCCAGCCGTCCGGGGGGAAGACCATCGTCAGCCCGCCGAGCACCACCGCGACGAGGAACACCGCGCCGAACAGCATGAACGTCGGGCCCAGCTCCAGGTTCTCCAGCAGGTGGCCCCAGGACCCGGCCAGCTTGACCCACAGCATCGCGCCGAAGCCGAAGCCGGCCACCGCCAGCCCGGTGATCAGGCCCTTCTTGTCCGGGAACCACCGCATCCCCACCGCGATCGGCACGACGTAGGCCAGGCCGATCCCGCTGCCGCCGACGACGCCGACGAACAGGAACGTGGCCCAGAAGTTGGTGCCCCCGCCGACCAGGCCGGCGAGGATGTAGCCGACCCCGAGCACCACGCCGCCGGCCATCGCCAGCACGCGGGGCCCGAGCCTGGGCATCAGCCGGCCGGCGATCACCATCACGATCGCGAAGAACGCCAGGCCCGCGGAGAACACGTACTGCGTCTGGGCCTTGGTCCAGTCCGCCTCCTTGAGCTCGGGGGTGAACACCGACCAGGCGTAGATCGCCCCCAGGCAGAGCTGGATCAGGATCGCGCCGACCACCACCAGCCAGCGGTTCATCACCTTGGTGTCGCTCGCCACCGCAACCTCCCTGTCCCCGTCCTGGGGGAGCGTCTCGGCCCACCGCCGTCGAGGCGGGGGCGCATTCTACCCGCGAGAACGCCGTTGGCAAGCTCTCCGCTGCAGAACCTGAATGGGCATTCATCGCCAGCCGGAGCCGGGCAATCGGAGTAGGATCCCCCGCGTGGACATCAAGACGCACCGATCCGCGGTCGTGCTGGTCCCGCCCCGGGAGGTGTGGGGCCCGATCCAGGAGATCCGCCGGCTCCACGACCGCCACCACGGGCGCTGGATGCCCCACGTGACCCTGATCTACCCGTTCCGCCCGGAGGAGACGTTCGACGCGGTGGTCCCGCACTTCGCCCGCGCGTGCCGCCGCGTCTCGCCGTTCGAGATGACGCTGGCGCGCTTCGAGCTGTTCGAGCACCAGGGGGGCAGCGCCACGCTGTGGCTGGCCCCCGAGCCGCGCAAGGCGGTGGTCCGGATCCACGAGAGGCTCGCCAACGTGGTCCCCGACTGCGACGACGTGCGCCACTTCGCCCACGGCTACACGCCGCACCTGAGCGTCGGCCAGGCGCCGGTGGCGGAGGCCCGCCGGCTTCGCCGCGAGCTCCAGGCGGCGTGGTTCCCGCTGACCTTCCCGGTCCGGCGCGTCCAGCTGATCGCCCGCCCGGCGGACGGCCCCTTCGAGGTCCTCCGGTCCATCCCGCTGTCCCGCCGCCGGCGGTGATAGGATGCGCGACATGTCCGACGATCGCGCGACCCTCGATCCCCTCCTCGACCTCACCCGCCAGCTCGTCGACGAGCAGGAGCTCGAGCCCGCGCTGCGTGCGGTGACCGACGTGGCCCTGCGGATGCTGCCCGCCGAGCACACCTCGGTCCGGGTCTTCGACGAGTCCCGCACCGAGCTGCTCTGCGGGGCGCGCTCGGGGGCCGGGGTGGAGTACGCCCCGATCCACTTCCGCCGCGGGGAGGGGGTGATCGGCTGGGTCGCCGAGACCGGGCAGGCGACCCGGATCGACGCCGCCCAGGACCACCCGCGCTACAAGCAGGGCGGGACCCAGGGCTTCGACGTGCAGTCGCTGGTGGCGGCCCCGCTGTGGTCGTCGGGCGAGGTGATCGGCGTGCTGGCCGCCACCGCGCCGGAGCGGCGGGTGTTCACCGAGTACGACCAGACGCTGATCACGCTGCTGGGCAACTGCGCGGTGTCGACCATCGAGCGGGCCCGGCTGCAGCGGCTGGCGATGACCGACCCGCACACGATGGCCTACAACCGCCGCTACCTGCTCCCGCGGGTCCAGGAGGAGATCGCCCGGGCGCTGCGCTACGACTCGTCGCTGGCGGTGCTGGTGATCCAGCTCGACCACCTCGACGAGGTCCGCGAGCGCCACGGCCCGTCCGGCGGGGACCGGGCGCTCAAGGCGTTCGCCGAGCGCGTGCGCCGCAACGTGCGGCACCCCGACGTCCTGATCCGCCGCGGGGTCGACGAGTTCTGCCTGGTGATGCCCAACACCGGCGCCGCCGGCGCGCTGTCGATCGCCGGCCGGGTGGTGGACGACCTGGCCCGCGTGGACGCCCAGCTGGACAGCGGCACCGCGGTGCGGCTGACCGCGGCGCTGGCCGTCGCCGAGTGGGATCGCGGCGAGCGCGGCGAGGACCTCGTCCAGCGCGCGGTGGGTGCGCTGGGGCTCGCCCGCGAGCAGGGCACCAACCGCATCGCGGTGGCCGGGACCGGGTCCCCCGCCCCTGGCGACTGATCCCCCCCCCGGGGGCCGGGGCCTACTCCATCAGGCCGAACTCCGCGCAGTCCACCGGGTCGGTGTAGGTGCACGGCGCGGCCAGCGGCTCGCCGGCCAGCCGCGCCTGGACCCACTCCCACTGGAACGGCAGGGACAGCGCCGCGCCCTCGGTGTGGCTGGCGCCCTCGCACTCCAGGTACTCCATCGAGTAGCCGGCGTCGCACAGCTGCTGGAAGTCCGCGCGGGTCACGTCGGCGGCCACCAGGTCGTCCTCGCCGGAGACCACGAACAGGGTCGGCGTGGTGGTCTCCAGCGGCACCGGCGAGAGCCGCACCGTGCTGGTCGCCAGGTAGCACGACCACGGCTCGATCGCGTCCCACTCGCCGGCGGCCGCGGCGGCGGCGAACCCCGGCTGGTAGATCTGCTCGATGGTCTCGATCCCGTCGAGCAGATCGCCGCCGTCGCAGTGCTCGGCGAGCGCCGCCTCGATCGAGGACGCCAGGAACGTCGGCGCCTCGTCGGTGAGCACCTCGTCGAGGCTGCCCGGCGCCCCGTACCACGCGTGGTTGGTGGTCAGCACCGCGGCCAGCGCCACGGTGGTCGGGCCGGCGACGGTGACGGCGTGGGTCGCCAGCCCCAGCGAGTCCGAGGGGGGGACCAGCGCCACGTCGGCGACGATCTCCAGCTCGGGAGCGTAGCGCGGCGCGTAGCGGTCGGAGACCAGCGCCGCGAACCCGCCCTCGGAGCCCCCCCAGACCACCGTCCGCGGCTCCGGCTGGGCGAGGATCTCGTCCTCCCCCTCGCCGCCGGCGAAGCGGTGCAGCGCGCGGATCGAGTCCAGGCTGGCCACCGCGGTGGGCTCGGCGGCGACGTAGGGGTGCAGGAACCCGGCGGGCTCGCCCCAGCCGTTGAGCCCCAGGTAGTCCGGCGCCGCGGTGGCGAACCCCAGCGTCGAGAGCAGCAGGTTGCCCACCGCCCCGTCGGGGATGTCCGCCGACGGCGCGCAGCCGTCGTGGAACCCGGTGGTGCCGTGCAGCCAGGCGGCGACGGGGACCGCGGTGGCCTCGTCGACGACCGGGTACGACAGCAGCGCGGTGGCCTCCACCGCGGCGCCGCGGTCCTGGGTCCGGTAGCGCACCCGGAAGACCCGCACGTCGTACGCCGGCTCGAACCCGGAGATGCCGTTGGACTCCAGCAGGTACGCGATCCCGCTGGCCGGCAACGCCAGCTCGTCCAGCTCCTCCCAGGCGAGGATCTCGCCCATCGTCCCGGTCGCCAGCCAGTCGTAGGCCGCGGCCCCGCAGCCGCCGGTGGGCAGGTCGGGGACGTGGGGGGGGCCGTCGTCGTCGACGGCGTCGTCGTCCGGCGGGTCGGCGGGGCAGCCCGAGGACGCGAGGCAGAGGAGCAGGGTCGCGGTGAAGACCGACCGAGCCGGGAAGGGACTCACGGAGCGCTCGCCTCGGTCGCCTCCCCCGTCGCGGGCTCCTCCGCGGGTTCCCCGGCCTCCCCCTCCGCGGGTTCCCCGGCCGCCTCCGCGGCCTCCGGCTCCGAGGGCTCGGTACCCCAGCTGGCCAGCGCCTCGCGGATGTCGCTCTCGGTCATCTGCTCGTCGCACAGCGCGCGGAACTCGTCGCGGGTCGGCGGGGTCTGGGTCGGCAGCACCACCTCGGCGAACACCGGGACCAGCATCGTGTAGTCCACCGGCTCGGTGACGACCTTGACCTCGACCCCCTCCACCAGCGGCGAGACCCGCGGCGGATCGGCGTACTCGATCGTCACGTTCAGCGGCTTGACCCCCAGCACGGCCCAGCACAGCAGGCCTCCGGAGCGGGTCACCCCGACCGGCACGATCACGCGGACGTCCTCGGCCATCAGCGGGTCGCCGCCCGGCTTGTGCCAGTTCTGCGACCACACCACCGCGTCGCGCACCGCGATCCGCGGGTCGGCGACGTCGAGCGCCTCGGTGTTGGGGATCATCCCGATGTCCATCGAGGCGGCGAGGTACAGGCCGGCGTACAGGTCGCGGATCTCCTTGATCGCGTCGGCCAGGTTCTGGTCCTCGTCGGGCGCCCCGTCGATCCACGGGTGGTAGTCCTGCCAGTAGTCGGCCAGGTTGCCCGTCAGCGCCTTCTCGTACAGGAACCCGTAGGCGTCCATCACCCGCAGGTAGTAGCTCGGCAGCGGCTCGATCGCGAAGCTGGGCTGGACCGTCACCTCGGCGACCAGCGGCGCCGGCATCGTGGCGCTGGTGGGGACCATCTCGAGCTGCTTGACGTGGGTCTCGCGGTTCTGCGTCAGCATCGCCGCGAAGGCCATCTCCAGCCGCTGCTGGTAGCCCTCGTCGGGGTCGATCTTGGTGCCCTCGGGCATCTCGTCGAGCTTGACCAGCACCTCCAGCGCGTACTGCTGCCAGTCGTACCAGCCGCTCTCGACGCTGGGCAGCAGCGCGATGTCCCCCGAGCGCAGCGCGGCGATCATCGCGTCCATCGACTCCCCGGCCACCGCGTCGGTGCCGCCGAGGCGCTCGATCAGCTCGGCCTCGCGGGTCCGCGACGGCGGGAACAGGTGGTACGGCTCGTCCTTGCGGACGTCCTCGAACCACTTCTCCCGCGCGCGCTCCTTGGTGATCAGCTTCTCGGCCCCGCGGGCGTCGTCGAAGAAGTCCACCACCCGCAGCCCGCGGCCGGGGTTGCTCATCGCCGCGTAGATCTCGTTGATCTTCTTGAGCTCCTTGTAGAGCGTCAGCTCCTCGTCCCGCTCCATCACGTCGACGAACACCAGCAGCAGCATCAGGTCGGCCGGGTCGGTGACGTCCAGCGGCTGCATCAGCCAGCGGTCGCGGGTGTAGATCCGCTGCAGCTCCTCGCTCCAGGTGTAGAACCCGATCGGCCTGGACTGCAGCGGCTGCTCGGCGAGGAACGCGTCGGCCTGGGCCTGGGCGTCGGCGATCACGTCGCTGGTCAGGTTGAGCACCTTGGGCTCCGGCTCGGCGCCGCCGAGCAGCTCGGCGGTGGCGACCCACACCAGCGCCCTGCGGTAGATCTCGGCCTCGTCGCCCGACGAGTCGCTCCAGCGGTACAGGATCTGCTGCGCCACCTCGTGGACCCACGCGCGCTTGCCGCGCGGGAACTTCTTCTCGATGCCGTCCTCGAGGGCCAGCTCCATCGCGGCGTACACCCCGTCGTCGACGAACTTGCCGCGCTGGCCGACGAACTCCATCGACATCAGCAGCCGGTGGTCGGTGTTGTACGACGCGTCCTTGTAGTTGGTCGCCAGCGGCAGCTCCATGTCGTACTGCTGGAGCTCCTCGGTGATCCGGGCCAGCTCGGCCTCGTAGGCCGGCGGGTCCGAGAGCTTCAGCTTCATCAGCGCTTCCGTCTGCTCGGGGGGCAGCTCCGACTCGTCGCGGATCACCTTCGGGACGGTGATCTTGAACGATGCGGGCCCGTCGTAGATCTGGTACGGGACCTCGATCTCGTCCCCGCTCTCGGGGTCGACCACCGAGGTCTCTCCGTTGCGGAGCTTGACCAGGGGCTCGGGCTGCGCGGCGCCGCCCTCGTCCGCGCCCTCCTGGGCCACGGCCGGCAGGGCCAGCGAGATGGTCACGATCACGGCCAGCAACGACTTCATGTTGGTCTCCGTCACGCGCGTCTCCGGGTGCACGAGGCTGTGCAGGATAACACGGCCCACGGACCGCACCAGGACATCGAAGACCCCTCGCGCGGCGCGCCGCGCTTGAACGGCCATGGGCCGGGATCGTACCGTCGCCCCGGGAGGTGCCCGCGATGAAGCCGCCGCTGAAGCGAGTCCTCGAGCCGTTCGGCGTCTCGGTGTTCACCGAGTTCACCGCGCTGGCCGTGGAGCACGACGCGATCAACCTCTCCCAGGGGTTCCCCAGCTTCGACGGCCCCCCGGCGCTGATGGACGCCGCCCACGCGGCGATGCGCGCGGGGCACAACCAGTACGCCCCCAGCCACGGGATCCCCGAGCTGCGCGCCGCGGTGGCCGACAAGGTCGCGCGGCGCTACGGCCTGACGCCCGACGCCGACGCCGAGGTGACGGTGTTCTCCGGCGCCACCGAGGCGATCTGCTCGTCGATCCTGGCGCTGGTCGAGCCCGGCGACGAGGTGGTGCTGATCGAGCCGGCCTACGACTCCTACGCCCCCTGCGTGGCGATGGCCGGCGGCAGCGTGCGCCGTGCGCCGCTGACCGTCCCGGGCTTCCGGCTGACCGCCGAGGCCCTCGCCGGCGCCGTCTCCGAGCGGACCAAGCTGATCGTCGTCAACACGCCGATGAACCCCACCGGGCGGGTCTTCGACCGCGACGAGCTCGCCCTCCTCGCCGCGGCGGCGCGCCGGGCCGACGCCTACGTGCTGTGCGACGAGGTCTACGAGCACATCCTCTACGACGGCCGCCGCCACCGGCCGCTGGCGTCGCTGGACGGGATGTGGGAGCGGACGCTGACCATCTCCTCGACGGCCAAGACGTTCTCGATGACGGGGTGGAAGATCGGCTACGCGGTCGCGCCGGCGCCGCTCTCGCGCGCGATCCGGATGTCGCACCAGTTCGTCACGTTCGCCACCGCCACGCCGCTGCAGCACGCGATGGCGGCGGCGATCGCGGGGGCCGAGGGGGACGGCTACTACGACGAGCTCGCCGCGGCCTACGACGCTCGCCGCGCCGTGATGATCGACGCCCTCGAGGCCGCGGGCTTCGCCGTGATCCCGCCCGAGGGGACGTACTACGTGATGGCCGACATCGCCCCGCTGGGGTTCGACGACGACGTGGCGTTCTGCCGGGCCCTGCCGCGGGAGGTCGGCGTCGCCGCGATCCCGGTCTCCGCGTTCTTCCACCAGCGGCGGCTGGGGCGCACCGTGGTGCGCTTCGCGTTCTGCAAGCAGCGCGCCCTGCTCGAGCAGGCCGGGGAGCGCCTGGCGCGCCTGGCCGGGAGGCAGCGGTGAGGGTCGCGGCGGTCCAGCTCGACCTGGCCTGGGAGGACCGCGAGCGCAACCACGCCCGCGCGGCCGAGCACATCGCCCGCGCGGCGGCCGGCGGCGCCGAGCTGGTGGTGCTGCCGGAGATGTTCGCCACCGGGTTCTCGATGGCCGCCGCCGCCCGCGCCGAGGCCCCCGACGGGCCGACCCCGCGGTTCCTCGCGGCGCAGGCCCGCCAGCACGGCGTGCACCTCGTCACCAGCGTCGCGCTGCAGGGCCCGGACGGGCCCCAGAACGTCGCGCTGCACCACGACCCCGAGGGCGCCCTGCGCACCCGCCAGCCCAAGCTCCACCCGTTCCGCTTCGCCGGCGAGGACCGCCACTTCCGCGCCGGCTCGACGCTGGCCACCTCGCCCGTCGGCGGCCACGTGCTCGGCCTCGCGGTGTGCTACGACCTGCGGTTCCCCGAGCTGTTCCGCGCCCTGGCGTTCCGCGGCGTGACGCTGCAGGTGGTGGTCGCCAACTGGCCCACCGCGCGGTCCGCGGCGTGGTCCCACCTGCTGGTCGCGCGGGCGATCGAGAACCAGTGCTTCGTGGTGGGGGTCAACCGCGTCGGCCGCGGCGGGGGCCTGGACCACGACGGGCGCTCGGCGATCGTCGGCCCGCTGGGCGAGGTGCTGGCCACCGAGCGGGACCGGGAGGTCGTGCTGACCGCCGAGCTCGACCCCCGGCTAGTCGCCGACACCCGGGCGCGGTTCCCGTTCCTGGGGGACGCCCGCGCCGATCTGTTCCCCGGCCTGCACCCCGCCGCCGGGCGCGACGGCTGACGCCGGCGCGGCGCGGGCCGCGAGCCACGCCGCGATCCGCGGGAAGACCTCCACCGCGGCCCGGTCGCCGGCGATCAGGTCGCCGTGGCCGTACTCCTCGGCGGTGCCCCACCCGACGCCGAGCGTGATCAGCGTGCGGTCCGCGCTGCCCACCGCGTCGTGGGCCCGGCGCACGGTCCAGGCCGGCACCACGTGGTCGACCCGTCCCGCCACGAACAGCGTCGGGCACGTCACCCGCGCCAGGCCCGCGGTGTAGTCGGTGGTGCCGTCGCGGCTGGTCAGCGGACCGCCCTCGATCCACGCCAGGTACTGGACGGCGAGCCCCCGCGAGGTGTCCTCCATCGTGTCCGCGACCGACGGCGCGAGCTGCCCCACGTCGGCGTTGTCGGGGTTGAGGATCACGCGCGTCAGGCGGGTGTCGGGGGTGCCCACCACCGCCGGCAGCGCCAGCCGCGTCAGGCCCCTCGTGGGCAGCACGCCGCGGGCCGGCACCAGGCCCCGGTGGCGCAGCGTCAGCAGCGCGACGTCGTTGGGGTGCTCCAGCGAGCCGGGGGCCCCCACCGCCACCAGCCCGGCGATCCGGTCGGCGTCCGGCCCCTGGGCCACGAGGTAGCCGACGATGCCCCCCAGCGAGTGCCCCAGGTAGTACACCTGCCGGTGGCCGGTGACCCGCTCGACGTGGCGCAGCAGCGCCGGCAGGTCGTGCCCCGCGATGTCGTCGACGTCCCAGTCGCCGGCCCGCCAGGTGGCCCCGTCGGGGGCCCGCGACGTCCGGTCGCCGCGGTACTCCGCGAGCCACACGTCGAACCCCTCGGCCGCCAGGTACGCCGCCAGGTCGCGCCCGGGCAGCAGGAACTCGTGGCGGTTGACGCCGGTCCCGTGGGCCAGCACCACCGGCGTGCCGTGGTGGGCGCGGTCCTCGGTCCCGGCGGCGGGCGGCACGCGGAACGCCGCGACCTGCCAGCCGTCGTCGGTGGTCACCATCGCGGCGAAGTGGGGCAGCGCCTCCGGGTGGCGGACGCGGCCCGGCAGGCAGCCCCCGGCCACCGCGCCGAGCAGCAGCAGCGCCAGGCCCAGCGCCGGCGCCGGCCCCCTCACGGCGACGCCTCCCGGCCCCGCAGCCACCCCAGCACCAGCCGATCCAGGTCGCGCCGGGCGTGCCGCGACAGCAGCATCCCCAGGTGGCCGTACTCCTCGCGGTGGCCGTTGACCCGCGACAGCATCCGGTACTCGACGTCGGCGCCGGCGGGGAGCCGCTCCAGCGCGGGCAGCACGTCCTCGGGCGGGGCCAGCGGATCGCTGGCGCCGCTGATCAGCAGCGCCGGCCCCGCCGCGGCGTCGAGCCCCGCGAGCCGGTCGACCCGACCCGCGCGATCGGTGGCGACGCCGGTCTCGTACCAGCGCAGCAGGTCGGCGGCCACGGCCGCCGGGGGCGGCCGCTCGACCACGTTGCGCGCCAGCGCCTGCAGCGACGCCAGATCGGTGCTCAGCGCGGGCGCCCCCGCCGGTGCCGAGCCGGGCCGCGCGCCGCGGGCTTCCCGCACCCCGGTCCACCACACCCGCGCCGTCCCCAGGGGGTCGGGGGCCCGACCCGCGGCCCACGAGCGCGCCCAGGACACCGCCGCGTCCGGGGGCAGCCGGTAGTCGAAGCGCGTCCCGACCGCGATCCACGCCGGCGGCGCGACGCGATCGGCCGCCGCCACCGGCAGCACCCCGCCCAGCCCGTGGCCGATCCACACCACGTTGCCCCCGGGGGCCCGGGCGCCGACCGCCTCGAGCAGCGCGGGGTACGCCTCCTCGATCACGCCGTCGAGGCCCCGCAGCGCGGCGGCCTCGCCGGACCACGGGTCCACCGCGTAGACCTGCCACCCCGCCGCGGCCAGCCGCGCGGGCAGCGCCGACGCTCCGGGCACGGCGAACACGCCCGGCCCGGTCCCCACGTCCGGGCAGAGCACCACGGCCCCGGCCGATCCGCGCTCCGACCCGGCCCACGGCAGCGGCTCCGCACCGGGGGCGGCCCCCCCGGCGCCGGGGGGGATCGCCAGGACCAGCAGCAGCGGGATCAGGAGCGCGGGCGGGACAGGCCGACCGCGACGTACAGCGAGAACGCGTAGCACAGGCTGTCTTCCTCGGTCAGCCCGATCCCGAGCATGAACTCGGTGTACTGGTCGAAGCGCACCGCGGGATCGGTGGGCAGCCAGACCGGCTCCATGGTCTCGGACTCGCTCGTCTTGAACTGCGACATCTTGCGCCCCCCGTCGGGGGTCCGCTCGATGCGGTAGAGGTCGAAGCGCACGCCCGTGGGCTTGAGCACCCAGATCTCGCCGTACTCGTCGAGCAGGACGGAGAAGTCGCCCGTGGGGGCCAGGTGCTGGACCGCCATCTCCGAGGCGGTCGGATCGAGGGTGATCTCGAACTCGTTGCGCTTGTCGTCGAAGCCGAAGCTGAAGTCGTCGAGGATCTTGATCGGGTAGCTCCGCTGGCCGACCAGCAGGCCCTTGGCCTCGGTGTCGCGGAACTGTCCGCCGCCGGTCGCGGCGTGCACCGAGAACCGCAGCGAGAGCGTGACGTCCTCGGGGATCGTGGTCGGCTCC
>CAZOYV010000218.1:0-14302 GCA_964584075.1 uncultured Rickettsiales bacterium
CGGCTGGAGGTCTCGGCGGCGAGGCGGACCCACTCGTCTTCGTTGTCCGGGGTGGTCACGGTGACCACGGTGCGGACCTTGGTCCAGCCGAGGGCACCGAGCGCGAAGGCCTGGTCGAGCTTGGGCAGATCGCGAAGCTTCTCGCCGGCTCGGGCGAGCTGCTGGGTCTTGCGACACGCGAATCCGAACTCGGCCTCCGCATATTCTAATAGGCCCGCGTAGCCGAGCTGTTTGTAATATTGGGACTGCTTCATCTCGGCGAGGCCGTGGGCGATGGTGTGCATCGCCCGTCGTTCCGCCTGGACGGCGGCGCGGAGGGTGCTGTGCAGGCGGGTGGCCTGCCGGGTGATTTCGTGGATGTCGGGCAAGAGAATTCCCCCATCGAATTCGTACAATGTAACTATATATTGCTACAGACTCAGAATCAAGCGCGAATCGAGCTATCTGTCTGTTTTCTATTGAATTTTATCGAAGTTGTGGCCTCACGGATCGCCGACATCGAGGGGATGGAGGGTGACGGGCATGGCCACACATCCGTAGGCCTGTCCGGTCGGATCGACGATCCACTCGTAGTCGTCGAGGGGGTCCGGGGAGTCGTCGGTGCCGTCGAAGACGAGGAAGTCCTCGCCGGCACCGGAGACGGTGGCGACGAGGGTCGTGCCGTCGAGGAGGTCGTCGAAGGTCAGCGGAGCGCCGAGCGTGACCTCGACGAGGGCTAGGTGGGCCTCGAGGAACGAGAACGGGGCGGCGAAGGTGAAGGTGTCGAGCACCGCGGTGCCGGTGATGGTCGTCGGGAGCGAGTCGCCGGTGTCGAGGTCGAGGGGAGTGTCGAGGGTGATGACCCAGCGGTCGCCGTCGTTGTTGTTGATCCAGCCGGGGTCCTGGAGCCGGAGCTCGAGGACGTGGACGGTGCCGTCGGGCTCGTTGTCGGTCAGCCAGAAGGTGAAGAACGCCTCGGCGGTGGGGCTGGCGGCGGCGAGGCAGCCGACGGTCTCGCCGGCGACGGCGGACTCGAAGGCCCAGGAGTCGCAGGTGTAGTCGAGCTTGGAGCCGTCCATGCAGGCCTCGAGCGGGGGGCGGGTGTCGTCGTCCCCGGCGTCGTCGTCTGCAGCGTCGTCGTCCCCGGCGTCGTCGTCGGCGACGTCGTCGTCCGAGGCGTCGTCGTCGTCCTGTGGGCAGCCGGAGGACCAGAGCACGCAGGTCGCGAGGAGCAGACAGGGAACGAGGTGCCGGGACATCGGAGAGCCCTCCCGGTCCCAGGGTATCAGTCGAAGACGTGCCGGAGGCGGGCGGAGACGGTGAACGGCGTGTAGCGCGGCTGGCCCTGGACGAGGTAGGTCAGCTCGCCGCTGCAGCGCCGGAGCTGGCGCCGGGAGGGGTCGTCGACGTCCTCGACGAGGGCGACGCGCTGGGCGTCGCGCAGGATGCGCTCCAGGTCGACGAAGACGGTGCCGCCGGGCGGGATCTCGACCTCCCCGGCGCGTCTCTTGCCCTGGATATCGCCCTCGGGGAGCGGCAGCGCGAAGCGGCCCCCGGTGAGGGTCACCGGCTCGTCGCCGGTGTTGTGCACGGTGAGCTCCAGGTACAGGGTCCAGATCGTGGGGGTGTGGTCACCGTCGCCGCCCCAGACATCGGTGCGCAGCGATTCGAGTCCCACCTGCAGCTGGGCCGAGGCCTCTGGGGGGCGCTCCGATGGCGGGGCCGGGGGCTGGACGGCCACCAGGGCCGCGAGCAGCAGGGCTGGGGGCATGGCGCCTCCGGGGATCAGCCGTAGCGGTACTGCACGCCGAAACCCCCGTCGGGGTAGCGCCATTCCACGGCGTCGAGGGGGCAGACCAGCAGGCAGGTGCCGCACTCGAGGCAGCCGGCGAACTCGACGGTGATCTCGCCGGTGTCGTCGTTGCGGGCCCACAGCTCGGCGGGGCACGCGGGGATGCAGGGGCGCGCGGTGCAGGTGGCGCACCGGGCCTGGTCGGGGACGATGTGGGCCTCGTCGTGGGCCTTCAACGCCAGGGCGGCGAGCTTCTCGTCGATCACGCTCATAGCTTCTTGGCCTCCCACGCGTCGGAGAGCGTGTCGAAGTTGAGGAAGCTCCTGGAGACCTCGGCCCAGGCGGTGCCGAACAGCCGGGCCTTGGGGCCGTCGCCGAACCAGAACACGTCGCCCAGCATCCGGTTCACCGCGTCGGGGTAGTGCTGGTAGAACCGCGGGCGGCCGAGGACCGCCGGCGCATGGCGGAAGGTCGCCAGATCCTGGCCGACGAAGGACGCCTCGATCAGGCGATCGTAGGCCGACAGGCCTGTCGCAGAGAAATCGCCGGCCGCCTTGGCCTCGAGGAACGCCTGCGCGGCGAGCAGGCCGGAGGCCAGGGCGGTGTCCATCCCGCGCACGGTGACGCCGTGGTTCAGCGCCAGCCCCGCGGCGTCGCCGGCGAGCAGCACGCCGTCGCCGACCCGTCGGGGGGCGGCGTCGAGCCCCCCCTCGGGGATCACGTGGGCGCTGTACTCGACGCGCTTGCCGCCGGCCAGCAGCGGCCGGATCTCGGGGCGCGCCGTGAACGCCTCGATCAGCTCCGAGGTGCGGGCCGTGGCGGCGGCGTCGCGGTAGGCGCCGATCCCGACCACCAGCCCCAGCGAGACCGACTCGCGGTTGGTGTACAGGAACCCGCCGCCCACCTGGCCGTCGCTGACCGCGCCGAGGAACAGCCGCGCCTCGCCCTGGTCGCCCTCGAGGGCGAAGCGGTCCTCGATCACGCCGCGGTCGAGGGCCCAGACCTCCTTGATCCCCACGGCGAAGTCGGCCGCGTCGAGCCTGGCGTGCAGCCCGGCCTGGGCGGCGAGGAACGACAGCGCGCCGTCGGCGAGCACCACGCAGTCCGCCGGGAACGTCTCCTCGCCGGCGATCACGCCGGTGACCCGGCTGCCCTCCATCGTCAGCTCGCGCACCGGCGTCGCCGGGATCACGAACCCACCGCGCTCGCCCACCTTCTCGCCGAGGTGGGCATCGAGCGTCCCGCGCAGCACCGTCGCCGAGTGGGCCGGGTCCTCCGCCAGCCGGTCGCCGCGGAACTGGATCGTGGTGGAGGCGTCCCCCGAGACGAGGCACAGCGACTCGCGGGTCACCCGCCGCTCCAGCGGCAGCCCGTCGACCAGCTCGGGCTCCATCGCGCGCAGGGCGTTGAGGTACAGCCGCCCGCCGGAGACGTTCTTGCTGCCGGGCGCGTCGCCGCGCTCCAGGACCAGCACGCCGAGGCCCTCGCCGGCCAGCTTCCAGGCGCAGGCCAGCCCCGCCAGCCCGGCCCCGACGATGGCGACGTCGACCTTGCTGTCGTCGCTCATCCGCCCTGCACCAGCCGGGTCAGCTCGGGCAGCACCTCGCGCGCGTCGCCCACCAGGCCCAGGTCGGCGTAGCCGAAGATCGGCGCATTCGGATCGTGGTTGATCGCCACCACCGTGCCCGAGGTGTCCATCCCCATCGTGTGGTGCACCGCACCGGAGACGCCCACCGCGACGTACAGCCCCGGGGCGACGGTCTTGCCGCTCTTGCCCACCTGCTCTTCATAGGGCCGCCAGCGGGAGTCGACCACCGCGCGGGACGCCCCCACGGCGCCGCCGAGGGCGTCGGCGAGCTGCTCGACGAGGGCGAAGTCGGCCTCTCTGCCCACGCCGCGGCCGCCGCAGACCACCACGTCGGCCTCCTCCAGCGGGACCCGCCCGCCGCCCGCGGCATGGAAGCCCTGGCGCACCACCGGCGAGGGCTCGCCGAGCTGCACCGACCCCGCCGCGACGGCGCTGTCGGTGGTGGGTTCGGGCACCGGGTAGGCGTTGGGCCGTACCGTCGCCAGCGCCGTGCCGCCGGAGACCGCCTGGGCCACGTAGGCCTTGCCGCCCTGGACCGGCCGGCGACCGGTCCAGCCGCCCACGTCGCCGTCGAGCTCGGTGCACCCCGGCATCAGCGGCGCGCCGAGGCGCGCGGCCAGCCGCGGCATCACGTCGCGCCCCGCCACCGTGGCGCCGGCGACCAGCAGCGAAGGCGCCCCCTCGCGGACCAGCTGCTCCAGCGCGGCGACGGTGTCCTGCACCGCCGGCGCCGCCAGCCGCGGATCGGTCGCGGTCAGCACCCGCGCGCAGCGCCCGCGCACGGCGTCGACCACCGCGCCCACGTCGTCGCCGAGGATCACCGCGGTGGTCTCGGCGCCCAGCGCCCGCCCGCGGCCCAGCAGCTCCAGCGCCACCTTGCGCGGCACCCCGTCGACGTGCTCGACCCACACCCACAGCGACCCGGTCATCGCAGCACCCCCCGGTCCCGCAGCGTCTCGACCAGCGCGGCCACGTTGGCCGGGAACTCCCCGGCCACCATCGTCACCGCCGGTCGCGTCGGCGGCGGCGTGAACTCCTGCGCCGCCCAGCCGGCGGCGACGTCCTCCGCCGCCAGCCCCAGGTCGGCCAGCGACGCCTTCTCGACCGGCGCCCGCATCGCCTTCATCACGCCGGTGACCGGCGGGACCCGCGGCTCGGCCAGCCCCTTGCCCGCGGTGATCAGCACCGGCAGCGGGCAGCGCTCCGCGGCGCGGCCGCCCTCGACCACCCGCTGCACCGTCACCGCCGCGCCGTCGTCGTCGGCCTCGAGGGCCACCACCTCGGACAGGTGCGGCAGGCCCAGCAGCTCGGCCAGCGCCGGCCCCACCACCCCGGCCTCGTCGTCCAGCGAGGCGCGGCCGCAGATCAGCAGGTCGCAGGGCTCGTCCTCCAGCGCCGCCGCCAGGGCCCGCGCCACGCCGACGCCGTCCGCCGCGGCCAGCGCCGCGTCGTCCACCATCCGCCCGCGGTCGGCGCCCATCGCGATCGCCCGCCGCACGGCGTCGATCGCCTTGCCGCTGCCGGCGGTGATCGCCGTGACCTGGCCGCCGAAGCGGTCCCGCAGCTGCAGTGCCTGCTCCACCGCGACCTCGTCGAAGAAGCTGGTGACGCGGCGCTCCTCGACCTCGAGGCGCCCCTCGGCGACCTCCACCAGGGCCTCGGGATCGGCCACCTGTTTGACGCAGACGACGATGTCCATGGCTACTCCTTGAGATACAGCTTGCCCAGGAAGCTGGTCAGCACCTCGTGGGTGCCCCCACCGTAGAGCAGGAACCGGGCGTCGCGGAAGTACCGCTGCGCCGGGTACTCGCGGGCGAACGCGCCGCCGCCGAAGATCCGCGTGACCTCGTCCACCGCCTCGAGGCACATCTCGGTGGCGACGTACTTGCAGGCCATCGCCTCTCGCTGGCACGGCATGCCCTGGTCGAGCATCCACGCGACGCGGTAGCAGAACGTCCGCGCCGCCTCGTACTGGCAGTAGAACCGGCCGAACTTGGCCGCGATCAGCTGGAACTTGCCGATCGGCCGCCCGAACGCGACGCGCTTGTTGGCGTACTCCCTGGCGTCGTCCATCGCCTGCTTGGCGATCGCGCAGGCGTTGAGCCCGGTCATCACCCGCACCTCGTTGAGGATGTCGGTGGTGTGCCGCATCCCGTTGCCCACCTCGTCGCCGAGGAAGCACTCGCCGGGGACCCGCACGTGGTCGAAGATCAGCTCGCCGGTGGACGAGCCGCGGGAGCCGAGCTTGTGCAGCACGCCGCCCCGCGAGGCCCCCTCGCGGTCCAGCTCGACGAGGAAGAAGTCCAGGCCCTTCATCCCCTTGTCGGGATCGGTGGTGGCCAGCACGGTGGCGAAGTCGCAGACCGGGCCGTTGGTGACCCACTGCTTGGTGCCGTGGATGATCCAGTCGTCCCCGTCCCGCGTCGCCGTCGTCCGCGTCCCCGCCAGGTCGGAGCCCGACTGGTCCTCGGTGAAGCAGATCGCGCCGATCTTGCGGCCCTGGATCGCCGGCACCAGGCAGCGCTGCTTGACCTCCTCGGACCCGAAGCGGTCGATGAAGTAGGTCCCCATCAACATCTGCACCGTGACGGCCATCGAGAACCCGTTGGAGCCCCGCGCCAGCTCCTCGAAGAAGATCATCGCGGTGGTGGTGTCGACCCCCATCCCGCCGTACTCCTCGGGGTAGCGCAGGCCGAGGAAGCCCAGCTCGGCGAACTCGTCCCACAGGTCGCGGGGGAACGTCTCGCTCTCGTCGATCTCCTCGGCGCGCGGGATGATCAGGCGATCGACCACGTCGCGGACCTGGCTGCGGAAGAACTCCTGCTCCTCGGTGAACCGGAACTCCATGCCCGTCTCCCTCCCGGTTGGCGGCGAAGGTGCATGCTAGCAGAACCCGCACGCCCCTTGCGCCCGCCCGCGCCGGGGACTATGACATACGCCTTCGCGCCGCCCGCGTGGGCGCGAGCGCAGTTCGTGGAGGACCCCGTGCGCAAGCCCTTCCTCGAGTTCATGGAGCAGCAGATCGTCGTCTTCGACGGGGCGATGGGCACGATGCTCTACGGGCGCGGGGTGTTCCTCAACGCGTCCTTCGACCAGGTCAACCTCACCGATCCCGACCTGGTGCGCGCGGTGCACCGCGACTACCTCGCGGCCGGCGCCCACGTGGTGGAGACCAACAGCTTCGGCGCCAACCGCTTCAAGCTGGCCAAGTTCCAGCTCGAGGACCAGCTCCAGGAGATCAACCGCACCGCGGCGCAGCTGGCCCGCGAGGCGGTGGGCGAGGACACCTACGTGGCGGGGGCGATCGGGCCGCTGGGGATCCGCATCGAGCCGTGGGGCCCCACCGCGCTGCACGAGGCGCGCGACGCGTTCCGCGAGCAGGCCGCGGCGCTGGCCGACGGCGGGGTCGACCTGTTCGTGCTCGAGACGTTCGCCGACCTGTCCGAGATGGGCCAGGCGCTCGAGGCGGTCCGCGAGGCGGCCCCGGAGCTGCCGGTGATCGCCCAGATGACGGTCGGCCGCGACGGCAACTCGCTGTACGGCACCGAGCCGGAGGTCTTCGCCCAGCGGATCGACGAGTGGGGCGCCGACGTGGTCGGGGTCAACTGCTCCATCGGCCCCGCGGCGATGTTCGAGACGCTGGAGCGGATCGCCTCGGCGACCAGCAAGCCGCTGTCGGCGATGCCCAACGGCGGACACCCCAAGAACGTCGAGGGGCGGCTGATCTACCTGGCCTCGCCGGACTACTTCGCCAAGTACGCCCAGCGCTTCATCGAGATCGGGGCGCGGGTCGTGGGCGGCTGCTGCGGGACCACCGTCGAGCACGTGCGCGCCATCGCCCGCGCGGTGCGGATGGACCAGGGGGCGCCGCGCATCGCCGTGGTGCGCGAGCCGGCGCGGGCCGAGTCGCTGCCCGAGCCGGTGCCGATGGCCGAGAAGTGCGAGTTCGGCCGCAAGCTCGCCGCCGGCGAGTTCGTCACCTCGGTGGAGCTGACCCCGCCGCGGGGCTGGCACCTGGAGCGGATCCTGGAGTCGGCGGCCCGGCTCAAGGAGCAGGGCTTCGACGCGATCAACGTGCCCGACGGCCCCCGCGCCTCGGCCCGGATGGGGCCGCTGGCGATGTCGGTGCGGCTGCAGGACCAGGTGGGCATCGAGGCGGTGCTGCACTACGTCTGCCGCGACCGCAACATCCTCGGGATGCAGTCGGACCTGCTGGGGGCGCACGCGCTGGGGATCCGCAACCTGCTGCTGGTCACCGGCGACCCGCCGATGCTGGGAGACTACCCCAAGGCCACCGCGGTGTTCGACGTGGACAGCATCGGCCTGACCAACATCGTCGCCCGGCTCAACTCCGGCTTCGACCTCGGCCACCGCGCGATCGGGGAGCCGACCGCGTTCCTGATGGGCGTCGGCGCCAACCCCACCGCGGTCAACCTCGAGCGCGAGCACGAACGGTTCTACTGGAAGGTCGACGCCGGCGCCGAGTACGCGATGACCCAGCCGGTGTTCGACGTGGAGCCGCTGCTGGCGTTCCTCGAGCGCACGAAGCAGTTCGGGCTCCCGATCATCGCGGGGATCTGGCCGCTGCAGTCGCTGCGCAACGCCGAGTTCCTCCACGGCGAGGTCCCCGGCGTGACGATCCCCGAGCACACCATGGAGCGCCTCCGCAAGGCCGGGTCCAAGGAGGCCGAGTGGGAGGTCGGGCTCCAGGTCGCGATGGAGATCCTCGCGGCCGTCCAGCCGCACGTCCAGGGCGTGCAGATCAGCGCCCCGTTCAACCGCGCCGAGCCTGCCCGCCGCCTGATCGAGTACCTGCGCGACGACCTGCAGGGCTGACCGGTCGTGAGGCCCGTGGGTCGTCCCGCGGGCGCCGTTCTTGATAGACTGCTCCGCACGCGAATCCGCGCCGAACGTGATCCGAGGGAAGATGTCGAACCGCAACCTGCACCAGGAGTTCCGCGCCGCCCGGTGGAGCAGCGAGGCAGAGATCGAGGCGTTCATCGCACAGAACCAGGACGCCACCGAGGGCCAGCTGCGCCAGCTGTTCGGCACCCTGCAGCGGGACTCGCACAAGTACACCCACGCCCAGCTCACCGCGATGGAGCGCATCGCCGTCGCGCTCGCGGTCGCGCGCCGGGACGTCTCGCTGTGCCCGTTCCTGATCGAGGCCAGCCGGCAGTCCGACGAGCGCTTCCGCCGGGTGGTCGCCGAGACCCTGGTCCAGCTCAACGACGCGTCGTGGCACCCCAAGCTGTTCGAGTTCCTCCGCGAGAAGGACGAGAAGCTGCGCAACATGGCCCGCGCGGTGCTGGGCAAGACCGGCGGGAAGACCGTGTTCCAGCTGTTCCAGGATACACTCCAGCTGCACTGGCCGAGCCGCGTCGAGGGGATCGACACGCTGGTCCAGATCAGCGGCCACTACGCCATCCCGGTGCTGGAGCAGATGGTCCCGATCGCGGCCAAGGGCGAGCGGATCCGCATCGCCCAGGTGCTGGCCAACCAGGACTACATGAAGGCGGCCCGGAAGGACTCCGCCCGGGTCCTGTGCGCGCTGATCGACGACCCCGACCCGATGGTCCGCGGGCGCGCCACCGCCGGGCTCGGCTCGATGGGCGGCGACGAGCACGTCCCGCGCCTGGCCGAGCTGATGTGGGACGACAACCAGTGGGTCGTCAAGGCCGCGATCACCGCGCTGGGCGATCTGGCGACCGACGCCGCGGTCGAGGCCCTCGAGGAGGCGGCCCGGCTCGACGACGTCGCGATCCAGACCCACGTCGCCGACGCGATGCTGGCGATCGGCACCGACGCGGCGATCCCCACCTTGGTGGGGCTGCTCGAGTCGCCCAACGTGGTGGTCCGCAACAAGGCCGCCGAGGGCCTGATGACCCTGGGGCGCTCGGGCAACGTCGACATGGCCCGGATGCTCGTGCTGATGATGAACAGCCCCGACGTCAACGTGCGCCGCGCCGTGATCGAGATCATCAACGAGATCGGGGACCCCGACGGCACGCTGTGGAAGCGGCTGGTGCGGCACCTGCGCGACGAGGACTGGTGGGTCCGCGAGCGCGCCACCGAGGTGCTGGTCAAGATCTCGGGGCAGGAGATCACCGAGCACATCATCGAGCTGCTCGACGACGACAGCGACATCGTCCGGCGCTACGCGGTGGAGGTCCTGATCCGGCTGGAGGACCCGCGCGCCGTGGCGCCGCTGGCCACCGCGGCCAAGCAGGACCACGACTGGTGGGTCCAGGAGCGGGCGGTCGAGGCCCTCGGGGTGCTGGGCGACCACCGCGCCACGCCGGTGGTGGTCAACCTGCTCAAGAAGCCGGAGCTGCACTGGGTCTGCGTCGAGGCGCTGGGCCAGCTGGCGGACCCGCGGGCGATCCCCTACCTGGGCAAGCTGCTGGACCGCTCGACCGGCGAGTTCCGGCTGGCGGTCCTGGGGGCCCTCGAGCGGATCGGCACCCCGGAGATCGTCCCGGTGGTGCGCACGCTGGCCGATGATCTGGACAAGGAGGTCCGCACCGCCGCCCTGAAGATCCTGTCGCGCTACGACGTGGAGGTCGACTCCTCCGCGGTGGAGCAGCAGGTGGCGGAGTCGCTGTCGTTCATCGACGCGCTGCTCGAGGAGGCCAAGAACCGCGGGGCCACCGACCTGTTCGTCGTCGCCGGCGAGCGGCCCCAGATGAAGCTGCTGGGGCGCGTACGCCCGATCCACGACGCGCCGCTGAGCCCGGACGAGACCGCCCAGATCGCCCGCGCGATCCTGTCGGAGCAGAAGTACGAGGAGTTCAAGGCCCGCAAGGACGTCGACACCTCCTACGAGAGCCAGAACGAGCACTACCGCTTCCGGGTCAACGTCTACAAGCAGCGCGCCGGGATCAACATCGTGTTCCGCGTGATCGCCGACGAGGTGATCCCGTTCGAGCAGCTCGACCTGCCCGACAAGGTCCTGGAGTTCACCACCTACCACTCGGGGCTGGTGATCATCGCCGGCCCGTCCAACTCGGGGAAGTCGACCACGCTGACGACGCTGATCGATCACATCAACCGGACCCAGGCGCGGCACGTGATCACCCTCGAGGACCCCATCGAGTACGCCCACGCCAAGGACTACGAGTGCCTGGTCAACCAGCGGGAGATCGGGACCCACACGCGGGACTTCAACAGCGCCCTGCGCAGCGTGCTGCGCGAGGACCCCGACGTGATCCTGGTGGGCGAGATGCGGGACGAGGAGACGATCGGCTTCGCGGTCACCGCGGCCGAGACCGGCCACCTGGTGTTCGGCACGCTGCACACGATCAGCGCGGCCAAGACCGTCGACCGCATCATCGACGCGTTCCCCCCGCACCAGCAGCCCCAGATCCGCGTGATGATCTCGGAGAGCCTGCGCGGGGTGCTGTGCCAGCAGCTGCTGATGCGCGCCGACGGCGGGGGGCGGGTCCTGGCCCTGGAGCTGATGCTCAACAACCACGCGATCTCGAACATGATCCGGCAGGGCAAGATCCACCAGATCCCGTCGGTGATCACCACCCACCACGAGAGCGGGATGCGGCTGATGGACCGGGAGATGCTCCAGCTCGCCAACCAGGGGGTGATCGCCCCCGAGGAGGCCTACGCCAAGGCCAACGATCGCAAGCTGTTCGCCCACTTCTTCGAGGAAGACGAGGAGCCGGGCGCCGCCGAGGAGGACTCCGGCCATGGCGCGCATTGACTCGTTCCTCCGCCTGGTGGTGGAGCAGAAGGCCTCGGACCTGCACTTCTGTGCCGGGTCGTCCCCGGTGATCCGCTACAACGGGGATCTGGTCCACATCAAGTTCCGCAAGCTGGGCAGCACCGAGGCCAAGCGGTTCCTGTTCGAGATCCTCGACGAGGAGCAGCGGCGCGAGTTCGTCGAGCGCGGGGACCTGGACTTCGCCTACGACCTGCCGGGCACGGGGCGCTTCCGGGTCAACGTGTTCAACCAGTCCGACGGGATGGGGGCCGCGTTCCGCGTGATCCCCGGGACCCCGCCGAACCTCGCCGAGCTGAAGCTGCCGGGCTCCCTGCGCCAGTTCACCGAGCTGGACTCGGGGCTGGTGCTGGTCACCGGACCGACGGGGTGTGGCAAGTCCACGACGCTGGCGGCGATCGTCAACGCGATCAACCACGAGCGCAGCAAGCACATCCTGACCATCGAGGACCCCATCGAGTTCGTCTACGACCCGGTGCAGTCGGTGATCAGCCAGCGCGAGGTGGGCACCGACGTGGACAGCTTCGCCGCGGCGCTGCGGGCCTCGTTCCGCGAGTCGCCGGACGTGATCCTGGTGGGCGAGCTGCGCGACAACGAGACGATCGGCCTGGCGATGACGCTGGCGGCGACCGGGACGCTGGTGTTCGGCACGCTGCACACCAGCTCGGCGGCCAAGAGCATCGACCGGATCCTCGACTCGTACCCCGAGGAGCAGCAGGACCAGATCCGCGGGATGCTGTCGATGTCGCTGCGCGGGGTCGTGGCGCAGAAGCTGTGCAAGACGGTGGACGGCTTCAACCGCGTCGCGGCGGTGGAGATCATGACCTGGAGCTATGCGATCTCCAACCTGATCCGCGAGGGCAAGACCTACCAGATCTACTCGCACATCCAGACCTCGGACACCCGCAAGACCGGGATGGAGACGATGGACCAGGCGCTGATGCGGCTGGTCGAGCGGGGACGGATCACCCTCGACGAGGCCGTGATCCACGCCGCGGACCGGCAGCTGTTCGAGAAGTACGGGGAGTGAGCGGGCGCGATGGCGAGCAAGGCCGAGGCCAAGGCGCTGCTGGCCCAGGGGCGGACCCTGGAGGCGGGCCAGACCTTCCAGCGGGCGGGCTACCCGCGCCAGGCGCTGAGCGCCTACACCCAGGGGGAGCACTGGCTCCAGGCGGCGAAGCTGCTCGAGGCCGAGGGCAAGCCCGAGCGGGCGATCCCGCTGTTCCGCAAGGCGGGGGAGCCAGCCGAGGCGGCGCGGCTGCTGGCGGACGCCGGCCAGCACGAGCAGGCGGCCCAGGCCTATGCCGAGGCCCGGGACTTCGCCCGCTCGGCGGCGGCCTGGGAGGCGGAGCTGCGCCAGCTGCGCAGCCGGGGTGCGCCCCCGCAGGCGCTGCGCAAGGCGTGGCGCTGGGCCGGCTACCACCACGCCCGCGCCGGTGATCCCCGCCGCGGGGCGGCGCTGCTCGCCGACTGCGGGGACCCGCTCAAGGCCGCGGAGCTGCTGGAGTCCCACGGCCTGCACGTCGACGCCTCGCGCCAGTTCCTCGCGCTGGGGCTGCGCGAGCAGGCGATGGACGCCCTGATGCGAGCCGAGCAACCGGCGGACGCGGCGCGACTCGCCGAGCAGATCGGCGAGGACGTGCTGGCCGGCAAGCTGTACCGCCAGGCCCGCGAGTGGAGCCGCGCCCAGCAGGTCTTCGAGCGCGCCCAGCGCTGGCAGGACGCCGCCGACGCGGCCCGTGAGATCCCGGACTGGGCCAAGGTCGGCGAGATGTCCGCCCGGGCCGGGGACTACCTGCTGTCCGCCACCGCCTACCTCGAGGCCGGCGAACCCGACGAGGCGATCAAGTCTCTGAGCTATATCAAGTCGCGGGACCCGGCCTACGCCGAGGCGGTGCCGATGGCGGTGGACGCGCTGGAGCGCAAGGGAGACATGTCGTTCGCCGCCGAGCGCTTCCTGCACCCGTTCCTCGCCGCGCCGCTGACCGAGCCGGGCAAGGATCTGGTCTACCGGCTGGCGCGCGTGTACGAGCAGGGGGAGTTCTGGGAGACCGCCGAGGAGCACTACGCGCGGTTGCTGCAGCGCGATCCGGGGTACCGCGACTGCGCGTCGCGGCTGGAGCACGTCCGGCGGCTGCAGAAGGACTCCGCCGCCGTCTACAAGCAGGTCCTCAAGGAGGACTTCGCGTACCAGGAGACCACGGAGCGGCTCGACCACGCGCGCCAGAAGCCGCCGCCCTCCCGGCTCGATCCGTCCGCACCGCTGCAGCGCGAGGACGACCTCGACGCCTTCCCCGATCTCCCCGGCGAGGCGTCGCCCCCGCCGGGGCCGACCGTGGCCTCCGGCCGGACGCCGACGCCACCGCGCCGGCCGGCCGCCCTGGCGGAGACCACCACGGGGCGCCAGGCGACGGTCTCGGGGACGGCCCTGCGCGCCGCCCCGGCCGGCGAGACCCGCCTGGACGGGCCGGCCGCGGCGGTCCTGCAGCTCCAGCCGGGGGCGCGGCTCGGGGAGCGCTACGAGCTGATCGATCGCGTCGGCAGCGGCGGCCGCGGAGCGGTCTACCGCGCCCGCGACCGGGAGCTCGACGAGATCATCGCGGTCAAGGTGATCCACCCCACCGACGTGACCGACGAGTCGCTGGCCTGGTTCCGCCAGGAGATCAAGCTGGCGCGCAAGCTGACCCACCCCAACGTGATCCGGCTGTACGACATCCACGAGGTCGCCGGGCTCCGCTTCCTGACGATGGAGTACCTGGACGGCCAGGACCTCGACGACGTCATCGCCGCCGCCGGGCGCCGCTTCCCGTTCCCGCGCGGGGTCGATTACATGAAACAGACCGCGAGCGCGCTCGGCGCGGCGCACCAGCTGGGGATCATCCACCGCGACATCAAGCCCCCCAACCTGTTCGTGGTGGGCGGGGACACGATCAAGATCCTCGACTTCGGGATCGCCAAGCTGATGGACGTCAAGGGGCTGTCGCGGACCGGCCTGGCCTACGGCACGCCCCAGTACATGTCGCCGGAGCAGATCCGCGGGGACAAGCAGCTGGACACCCGCACCGACCTGTACTCGCTGGGCTGCGTGATGTTCAACCTGTTCACCGGGGAGCTGGTGTTCGACGCCGACGAGACGTTCGCGCTGATGCTGGCGCACGTCAACCAGCCACCCCCCCGCCCCCGCGAGCTGCGCCCCGACATGCCCCCCGAG
>CAZOYV010000219.1:0-14298 GCA_964584075.1 uncultured Rickettsiales bacterium
ACCGTCTGCTGCCGTGTCTGTCTGCCGTCGTGGCCCTGGCCCTTGCGTCCCCGGCGCTGGCTGCAGCCGGCGGTCCGGACGACTACGGCTACACCTGGACCGACGCCACGAGCTACAGCTTCGAGAATGTCTACGGGGTGGTGGATACCGAGACCTACTGCTTCTACGGCGACGACAACTTCCAGAACGTCAACATCGGGTTCGACTTCGAGTTCTACGGGGTCGACTTCACCACGATCAACCTGAGCACCAACGGCTACGCCGCGTTCAACGGCGTCACCGGACCGTACAACGAGTGCCTGCGCTACGACGAATCCCCCCCGCTGCGGATGATCGCGCCGTGGTGGGACGACCTCAACTCCGAGTACCAGGGCTACGTCTGCTGGATGACGGTGGGGTCGGCCCCCAACCGGCGGTTCATCGCCGAGTGGAACGACACCGAGCACTACCTCGGTTCGTGGTGGGAGGGCGTCACCTTCGAGATGAAGCTGTTCGAGGCAGACGGCTCGATCGAGTTCCATTACCAGGACGCGTTCTTCGCCGACCCGGGTCTGGACCAGGGCGAGTCGGCCACCATCGGGATCCAGGACGGCAACGAGCTCGTCGACCAGTGGTGGCTGCAGCGCTCGTGCAACTCCCCGGTGCTGACCAATGGCTACGCGCTGCTGTGGGAGTCGTGCCGCGACCAGGACGGCGACGGCTACCAGGACGACAGCTGCGGCGGCACCGACTGCGACGACGCCGACGACAGCATCCACCCCGGCGTGCTCGAGATCTGCGACGGCGTGGACAACGACTGCGACACCCTGATCGACGAGGGCTTCGACGGCGACGGCGACGGCTGGACCAGCTGCGGCGGGGACTGCAACGACGGCAACAACCAGGTCAACCCCGGCGCCCCCGAGATCTGCGACGGGCTGGACAACGACTGCGCGGGCGGCCCCGGGGCCACCGAGGTCGACTCCGACGGCGACGGCTGGATGGTCTGCGAGTCGGACTGCAACGACGGCGCCAGCGCGGTCTACCCGGGCGCGCCCCAGGTCTGCGACGCCTACGCGGACAACAACTGCGACGGCAGCCCCGACCCCAACGAGACCGACGACGACGGCGACGGCTACTCCGAGTGCGCCGGCGACTGCAACGACAGCAGCTCGGCGCTCAACCCGGCCGACGCCGACGGGGACGGGGTCTCGACCTGTGCCGGGGACTGCGCCGACAACAACCCCAGCCGCTACCCGGGGAACCCAGAGGCGTGCGACGGGATCGACAACGACTGCTCCGGTGCACCGGGCCCCAACGAGGTGGACCTCGACGGGGACGGCTACATGATCTGCGAGGGGGACTGCGACGACGGCAACCCGGCGCGGTTCCCGGGCAACCCGGAGATCTGCGACGGGATCGACAACGACTGCAACTACCAGGTCGACGACGGCGTGGTGTGGGAGAACTGGTACTACGACGGCGACGGCGACGGCGTGGGCGCCGGGGCCCCGACCAGCACCTGCAACGGACCACCCAGCGGCGACCACGTGGACGTCGGCGGCGACTGCGACGACGCCGATCCGGCCAACTTCCCCGGCAACGGCGAGCTGTGCGACGGCCAGGACAACGACTGCGACGGCTCGGTGGACGAGGGCGTCACGTTCCAGAACTGGTACCACGACGGCGACGGGGACAACCACGGCGATCCGACCGACTTCGCCAACACCTGCGACGGACCGCCCACCGGGGCCCACGTGGCCGCCGGCGACGACTGCGACGACGGCGACGCGTCGGTCTACCCCGGGGCCACCGAGCTGTGCGACGGGGTGGACAACGACTGCTCCGGCGCGCCGCTGCCCAACGAGGCGGACGGCGACGGCGACGGCTGGATGATCTGCGAGGGGGACTGCGACGACGGCAACGGCCAGACCTACCCGGGGGCCACCGAGCAGTGCGACGGCGAGGACAACGACTGCAACGGCGCGGCCCCGGGGGAGGCGGACGCCGACGGCGACGGCTACCGGGTGTGCGCCGGGGACTGCAACGACAGCTCCGGCGCGGTCTACCCCGGGGCGCCGCCCCAGTGCGACATCTACCTGGACAACGACTGCGACGGGACCACCGACGCCAACGAGGCCGACCAGGACAGCGACACGTGGTCGACGTGCGGCGGGGACTGCAACGACGGCAACGACGCCGTGTACCCCGGCGCCCCCGACGTGTGCGACGGCGTGCTGGACAACAACTGCAACAGCATCACCGATCCGCTGGAGAACGACGACGACGGCGACGGGGCCTCGGAGTGCGGCGGGGACTGCAACGACGCCAGCGCGGCGCTCAACATCCAGGACGTGGACGGGGACGGGGACACCACCTGCGCCGGGGACTGCGACGACGACGACGCCGCGCTGCACCTCGACGACAACGACGGCGACGGCTACTCGCCGTGCGCCGGGGACTGCAACGACGCCAGCCAGTTCTTCAACCCCGAGGACAACGACAACGACGGCTCGTCCACCTGCGAGGGGGACTGCGACGACGGCGACGCCACGATGTACCCCAACGACCTCGACGGGGACGGGGTGTCGCCGTGCGACGGAGACTGCGACGACACCGACCCGGCGCTCAACCCCAGCGACGCGGACGGCGACGGGACCTCCAGCTGCGACGGGGACTGCGACGACACCGACCCGGCGCTCAACGTCGACGACGCCGACGGGGACGGCTACTCCACCTGCGACGGGGACTGCGACGACAACGACCCCGGCTCGATCCCCTACGACGGGGACGGGGACGGGTTCACCAGCTGCAACGGCGACTGCGACGACGGCGACGACGCGGTCTACCCCGGCGCCCCGGACGTCTGCGACGGCGTGGCGGACAACGACTGCGACGGCGTCACCGACCCCAAGGAGAACGACGACGACGGGGACGGCTACAGCGAGTGCGACAACGACTGCAACGACGGCAACGCCAACGTCCACCCCGGCGCGCCCGAGGGCTGCGACCACATGGACACCGACTGCGACGGCGCCCAGGCCCCCACCGAGGTCGACAACGACGGCGACGGGACCGCCGAGTGCGACGGGGACTGCAACGACCTGGACGTGGCGGTCCACCCCGGCGCGCCGGACGTCTGCGACGGCGTGCTGGACAACGACTGCGACGGGGTCACCGATCCGATGGAGTCCGACGACGACGGCGACTTCGCGTCGGAGTGCCAGGGGGACTGTGACGACACCGACGCGCTGCTCAACATCCAGGACGCGGACAGCGACTCGTTCACCACCTGCGCCGGGGACTGCAACGACTTCAACCCGGCGATGACGCCGGCGGACGACGACGGGGACGGGTACTCGACCTGCAGCGGCGACTGCGACGACGGCGACGCCGCGCTGACCCCGCTGGACGGGGACGGGGACGGGTACTCGACCTGCACCGGCGACTGCAACGACTCCAACGCCGCGCTCAACGCCGCGGACGCCGACGGCGACGGCCAGTCGACCTGCGACGGGGACTGCGACGACGGCGACGCGGCCGTCGGGCTCGGTTTCACGGAACAGTGCGACGGGATCGACAACGACTGCGACGGGTCGCTGCCGGCCAACGAGCAGGACGCGGACGTGGACGGCTACATGCTCTGCGAGGGGGACTGCGACGACAGCGAGGCCGGGGTCCACCCGGGGGCGATCGAGCTGTGCGACGGGATCGACACCGACTGCAGCGGCGGGCCGGGCCCGCTCGAGGTCGACCAGGACGCCGACGGCTACATGATCTGCGAGGGGGACTGCGACGACGCCAACCCCGACGCGTACCCCGGCTCGTTCGAGGTCTGCGACGGCGCCGACAACGACTGCAGCGGCGCCCCCGGCGCCGGCGAGGTGGACGCCGACGGCGACGGGTACATGATCTGCGCCGGGGACTGCAACGACGCCAACATGGCGGTCAACCCCGGGGCCAACGAGGCCTGCAACGGGATCGACGACAACTGCGACGGCGCCCCGCTGCCCGACGAGGTGGACGCCGACGCCGACAGCTACATGGTCTGCGAGGGGGACTGCAACGACAACACCAACGCGGTCTACCCCGGCGCCCCGCAGCTGTGCGACGGGTTCCCGGACAACGACTGCGACGGGATCGACGACGTCAACGAGACCGACGCGGACGGGGACTCGTACTCCACCTGCGGCAACGACTGCAACGACGCCAACGCCACCGTGCACCCCGGCGCGATCGACATCTGCGACGGGATCCTGGACAACAACTGCGACGGGGTCCCCGACCCGCTCGAGACCGACAACGACGGCGACTTCGTGTCCGAGTGCAACGGCGACTGCGACGACACCAACCCCAACATCAACATCTCCGACTTCGACAACGACGGCTGGACGTCGTGCGACGGCGACTGCAACGACCTCAACCCGCAGCTCAACCTCGACGACGCCGACGGCGACGGGTTCACCACCTGCGACGGGGACTGCGACGACAACGACGCCGGGTCGCTGCCGATCGACCAGGACGGCGACGGCTACACCACCTGCGGATCGCCGGAGGACTGCGACGACCTCGACCCCGACATCCACCCCGGTGCGGTGGAGATCCCCTACGACGGCATCGACCAGGACTGCGACGGGCTCGACAGCCTGGACAACGACGGCGACGGGCACGTCGCGGTGGCCGAGGGCGGCGACGACTGCGACGACACCGCGGCGACGGTCCACCCCGGCGCCATCGAGCAGCTCAACTGGGTCGACGACGACTGCGACGGGCTGATCGACGAGGGCACCGACAACCACGACGACGACGGCGACGGGTTCGCCGAGCTGGGCGGGGACTGCGACGACACCTTCGACACGGTCTACCCCGGCGCCCCGGAGCTGCCCGACGGGATCGACAACGACTGCGACGGGACCGCCGACGAGGGCACCACGATCCACGACGACGACGGCGACGGGTTCACCGAGGCGCTCGGCGACTGCAACGACGCGGACCCCCTGATCTACCCGGCCGCCCCCGAGCTGCCGGACGGGATCGACAACGACTGCGACGGGCTGATCGACGAGGGCACGCCCAACACCGACAACGACGGGGATGGCTACACCGCCGCCGCCGGGGACTGCGACGACGGCGATCCCGCCACGTTCCCGGGGGCCCCCGAGCTCGCCGACGGCCAGGACAACGACTGCGACGGGACCAGCGACGAGGGCACCGCGCTGTTCGACGACGACCAGGACGGCTACACCGAGCTGGACGGGGACTGCAACGACGCCGATCCGTACGCCAACCCGGGCAACGCCGAGATCGAGGACGGGGTGGACAACGACTGCGACGGCGAGGTGGACGAGGGCTTCGGCGGCGCGATCGACGACGACGGCGACGGCTACGCCCCCGACGGCGGGGACTGCGACGACACCGACGACGAGGTCTACCCGGGAGCGCCGGAGCAGGCCGACGGGGTGGACAACGACTGCGACGGCGACGTGGACGAGGGCACCGACGCCTACGACGACGACGGCGACGGCTACGCCGAGGACGACGGCGACTGCAACGACGCCGACGCCGACGTGCACCCCGGCGCGTACGAGGATCTCGACGGGGTGGACAACGACTGCGACGGCGTGATCGACAACGACTCGCTGGTCAGCGACGACGACGGCGACGGGTTCAGCGAGAACCAGGGGGACTGCGACGACGACGACCCCAGCTCGTACCCCGGCGCCGACGAGACCGCCGACGGCGTGGACAACGACTGCGACGGCGTGGTCGACGACCAGACCAGCGCCCACGACGACGACGGCGACGGCTACACCGAGGAGGACGGGGACTGCAACGACGGCAACGCGTTCGTGTTCCCCGGGGCCCAGGAGCTGTGCGACGGGACCCTCGACGAGGACTGCGACGGGACGATCGACGAGGCCGACGCGTGCGACGAGGACGCCACCGACGCCGAGGGCCCGGGCGGCTGCGACTGCCAGGAGAACCAGGCGGGCACCACGCCGGCCGGCGGCGCGGCCGCGGCGCTGATCGGCGTGCTGCTGCTGCTCGCCCGCCGGCGCACCTGACCCACCGCGCGACCTGCGCTAGCATGGGGCCTTCGGCGCCGCCCCGGGCGGCACGGGAGGAGCTCCGTTGGGTGAACCGGAACGCCGCATCGAGATCGAGGGGGTGGCGCTGAGCCTGTGCCACCCGGACCAGCTGCCGGGCCAGTGGGTCGGCCAGCCCGAGCCGCTCAAGCAGGTGCTCGCGGCGTGGTTCGTGCTCGACGAGCGCGACGTGCCGCTCAACCCGCGGCTGCTGGGCAAGCCGGGGGTCGGCAAGACCACGCTGGCCTACGCCGCGGGGCGGGCCCTGGGCCGCGACGTCTACATCTTCCAGGCGACGATGGACACCCGCCCCGAGGACCTGCTGATCACGCCGGTGGTGGCCGCCGAGGGGCAGCTGCGCTACGTCGCCAGCCCGCTGGTGACCGCGATGATCCGCGGGGCGGTGTGCGTGGTCGACGAGGGCAACCGGATGAGCGAGAAGGCCTGGGCCTCGCTGGCGCCGCTGCTGGACAACCGCCGCTACGTGGAGTCGATCGTGGCCGGGATCAAGGTCCCGGCCGACCCGGACTTCCGGTTCGTGGCGACGATGAACGACGACTCGAGCACCTTCGAGCTGCCCGAGTACATCCACTCGCGGCTCCAGCCCCAGATCTGGCTGGACTTCCCCGAGCGGGACGACGAGCTGGAGATCCTGCGCGAGAACCTGCCGTTCGTCGACGAGCAGATCCGGGTCTACGTCGTGGACTTCCTGCAGCGGGCCCACGCCGCCGACGAGCGCTACACCGCCCGCGACGGGATCAACATCGCGCGCTACGCGGCCAAGGTCGCCGGCGAGCGCGGCAGCGCCGTCGACCACGAGCTGCTCCAGCGCGCGATCCGGATGGTGCTCGGCGACGAGGCGCTGCCGTACGCCGAATGACCGATCTGGGGCTACTGCAGCGCGGCGACGTCTGGGTCCTGCCGGTCCTGCACAGTCGGCTGGAGTACGCCGCGCTGGCGCGCCGCGCGGTGCGCCAGCTGCGTCCCGCCGCGGTGGCGGTGGAGCTGCCCGACACGCTCGAGGCGGCGGTGCGCGCCGCGGTGGCGCGGCTGCCGCAGGTCTCGGTGCTGCTCTACGAGGACGCCGCGGGCCACAGCGTGTACCTGCCGATCGAGCCGGTGGACCCGCTGGTCGAGGCGCTGCGGACGGCCGAGGAGGAGGGCATCGCGGGCCACCTCGTGGACCTGGACGTGGACTACCCGCTGCGCCACGCCGAGCCGTTCCCGGACGCCTACGCCGTGCACCGCATCGGCGCCACGGCGTACTACGAGGAGTACGCGCGCGCCGCGGCGAGGAGCGAGGGGGCGGCCGACGAGCTCGACCGCCGCCGCGAGCGGGGCATCGCCCACCGCGTGCAGCGCCTGGCCCGGCGCCACGGGCAGGTGCTGCTGGTCTGCGGGATGGCCCACGCCGCGCGGGTGCTCGACGACCTCGCCGAACCGCAGGCGGCCCCGCTGGCGCGGGCGCGGCGGGACGGCGTGGCGCTGCTGAACCTGCACCCCGAGTCGCTCCCCGAGGTGCTGACCACCTTCCCGCTGCTCTCGGCGGTCTACGAGCGGCGCCGCGGTCCGCTCCCCGCGGAGCCCGGCGAGGACCGGCTGCGGGCCCCGCGGCTCGGCGCCCGGGTGGAGCACCTCGCCGTGCTCGACGGCGGCCGCGTGGGGCTGCGGCCCTCGGTCCCCGAGGACCCGCGGGCGGGGCTCGACGCGGCCGTCGACTGGATCGCGCGCCGCTGCCCCCGCGACGGGGACGCGCCGCTGGACCGGCCGCGGGCGCACCTGGCGATGCTGCGCCGCGCCGCGGCCCGCTACCGCCAGCGGACCGGCGACGCGGTCCAGCCCTGGCAGCTGCGCGTGCTGCAGCGGTTCTCGCGCAACTACGCGCTGCTCGAGGGGCGCCTGCTGCCCGACCTGTACCAGCTGCTGGTCGCCGCGCGGGGCGCCGTGGACGAGAACTACTGCTACGAGCTGTGGGAGCTCGGCGAGCACTACCCGTGGCAGCGGCAGACCGCCGAGCTCGCCACCGTGCGCGTGACCGCCGAGCAGCTCCAGCTGGGGACGCGGCGCATCTCGCTGCGCCGGCGGATCCCCCGCGAGAAGCGGCGGCTGGTCGGGTTGCCGCTGCGCCGCCGCAAGCGGGAGCGGCGCCCCGGCGAGTGGCTCGAGGCGTCCGACCCCAGCGGGCTGTGCAGCTACCCCCCCGAGGACGTGGTGGTCGAGGACTACGGCGACTACCTGCGCAAGAAGGGCGTGCAGATCGTCGGCGAGGAGCGCTCGCGGGTGGAGCCGTTCACCACCTCGCTGCTGGACGGCATCGACGTGCGCGAGACCGTCCGCAACTGGCACGAGGGGCGGATCTACGTTCGCGAGCAGCGGCGGGTCCCCGGCGGCGTCGGCTCGGTGGTGATCATCTTCGACCCCGACCGCGATGGGACGCGCTACCCGTTCGCGATGAGCTGGCTCGGCGAGCACGCCGGCGAGTCGGACATGGCGTTCTACTCGACGCCGCTGCTGGACCACATCGTGGGGCCCGGGATCAGCCGCTGCGAGTACGGCGGGATGCTGCTGAGCCATCCGCCGCTGCGCCTCGCCGACCCGTTCGACGACCCCGACTACCGGTTCGCCCGGGACCGCACCGAGGTGCTGCTGATGGCCGGGATCGACTACGCGCTCGATCCCCACGTGGTGTACGTCGCCGCCGAGCCGCCGCGGTCCCGGCTGCGGACCTTCGCGGAGCGGCGCGGCCGCAAGATCGTCTACGTCCCGCTGGGCCAGCTGTCGCCCGCCTCGCTGAAGCGCATCCGCGTGTTCCACGTCTTGTGGGGCAAGGACAAGCGCGAGATCGCGAAGGACTTCATCTGGTGAGGCGAGAGCGGGGGCGCGCTACCCCTCCTTCACCGTCTTCTCGATCTTCTTCATCGTCTCCTCGGTGTAGTAGTTGCAGCCGCAGTAGACCAGATCGGGCTCGACGCCGAGCTGCTCGATCGCCTTCTTGACCTTGGGCGCCGACACGCCGATCTGCTTGCCGATCTTGCCCGCGCTGAACATCCCGTCGGTCTTCTTCGCCATGATCGAACCCTCCCTCGGTTGCGTGGCGTGGAACGGGGAATGATAGAACCCTGGTCACGGAGGCCGAATGCGCAACCCCACCGCCACGCTGCTCGTCGCCGCGCTGCTCGCCGTCGCCCCCGCCGGCGCGGCGCCGCCGCCCGGGGACAACCTGGTCTCGGAGGGGATCCCCGAGGTCCCCGAGGAGCTCGCCGCCGCCGTCGCGCGGTATCAGAACGCGCGCTCCGCGTTCCTGTTCGACTGGCACCCCGCCGAGCGCCGGATGCTGGTCGGGACCCGGTTCGCCGACACCTACCAGGTCCACGAGGTCGCGGAGCCCGGCGGGGCCCGGACCCAGCGGACGTTCTTCTCCGAGCCGGTGTCCTGCGCGGCGTACGTGCCGGCGGACCCGACCCGGCTGGTGGTCTGCCGCGACGTGGGCGGCAGCGAGTACCACCAGCTGTACCGACTCGACCTGACCGACGGCAGCACCACGCTGCTCACCGACGGCGAGTCCAAGAACTCGGCGCCGACGTTCAGCCGCGCCGGGGACCGGCTGGCGTTCACGTCCACGCGGCGCAACGGCACCGACCTGGACCTCTACCTGATGGACCCCGCCGCCGGCGGTGGTGGGGAGCTGCTGCTCGAGGTCGAGGGGCGCTACGGCGTGCTGGACTGGTCGCCCGACGACCGCGAGCTGCTGGTCTACCGCTACGTCTCGGTCAACCAGACCGAGCTGTACGTCGTCGACGTGGCCGAGGGCGTGGCGACGCAGCTGACCGCGCGCCAGCCGGGCGAGCGCGAGGTCGCGTACCGCAACGCGGTGTTCGGCCCCGACGGGCAGTCGATCTACGTCGTCGCGGACCGGGACGCCGAGTTCCAGCGGCTCGGGGTCCTGGACCGCGAGGGTGGGTTCTCGCCGCTGTCGGCCGACGTGCGGTGGGACGTCACCGACTTCGACGTCAGCGACGACGGCGCCTACGCGGCCTACGTGCTCAACGAGGGCGGCCGCGGGGCGCTGCGGCTGCTGGACCTGCGCAGCGGCGCGGAGCTGCCGGTGCCGGCGCTGCCGGTGGGGCAGGTCGGCGACCTGGAGTTCCGCCCGGACAGCCACGAGCTGTGCCTGCGGCAGTCCACGGACCGGACCCCGGGGGACGTGTACACCCTCGAGGTCGGGGCCGGGGAGGTGGTGCGCTGGACGACCTCCGAGATCGGCGGGCTCGACGCCGAGGCGTTCCCCGAGACCGAGATCACGGCGTACCCGACGTTCGACGAGGTGGACGGCGCGCCGCGCCCGATCCCGCTGCTGATCACTCGCCCCGACCCCGAGCGCCACCCGGGCGAGCGGCCGGTGCTGATCCGGATCCACGGTGGACCCGAGAGCCAGGCCAGGCCGGGCTTCCTCGGCTCCCGCGCGTACCTCGTCAACGACCTCGGCATCGCCTACCTGCAGCCCAACGTGCGCGGCTCCACCGGCTACGGCCGCGAGTACCGCAACCTGGACGACGGGATGCTGCGCGAGGACAGCGTGCGCGACATCGGGGCGCTGCTGGACTGGATCGCGACCCAGCCGGACCTGGACCCAGAGCGCGTCGCGGTCTACGGGGGGTCGTACGGCGGGTACATGGTCCTGGCCTCGCTGGTGCACTACGGCGACCGGCTGCGGTGTGGGATCGACTACGTCGGGATCTCCAACTTCGTGACCTTCCTCGAGAACACCAAGCCCTACCGGGTGGACAACCGGCGCGCGGAGTACGGCGACGAGCGGGACCCCGAGATGCGCGCGTTCCTCGAGGAGATCTCGCCGGCCAACCGCGCCGACCGGATCCAGGTCCCGCTGTTCGTCTCGCAGGGGGCCAACGACCCGCGGGTCCCGGCCAGCGAGGCGGAGCAGATCGTGGAGCAGGTGCGCGCCAACGGGCAGACGGTGTGGTACCTGCTGGCCACCGACGAGGGCCACGGCTTCCGCAAGAAGCCCAACCAGGACCACATGACCAACGTGATGACGATGTTCCTGCAGACCTTCCTGCTCGGAGACGGGGAGTGACGCCCCGCGCCTGCGCCGCGCTGGCGTGGAGCGGCGCCGTGGCGCTGCTCGTGGGCTGCGACGTGCCCGATCTGCCTCCGGACGATCCCGGTCCCCACCCGTGTGAGCTCGACCCACCCGGCGCCGAGGCGACGCTGCCGGTCGGCGAGGTCGCGGACGGCCAGTGGGTGATGACCGACGGCAAGCTGCTGGTCCCGGCCGGGGAGTGGTTCGCGCTGGGGGGCTGGGCCACCGACGTGGCGGTCCACCCCACCGGGCGGTGGGTCGTGGCCGCGGTGGGGGGGCTGAGCGACGACCAGCGCGGGCTGGTGGTGATCGAGACCGAGCAGTGGACGGTCACCGACGAGCTGGGCCTGGACGGCACGTTCATGGGTCTGCTGTTCGATGACGACGGGGAGCGGCTGTGGGTCGCGGGGTCGGACCGCAACGAGGTCGTCCGCCTGGCGTTCCAGGGCGGCGAGCTGACGCAGGACGGGATCGCCGAGGACGTCTGCGAGTTCCCCATCGCGCTGCAGCACGAGCCGGGGCGCGACCGCGTGATCGCGGTATGCAACGTCTCGCGACAGCTGGTGCTGCTCGACCCCGAGACGCTCGCCTTCGATCCCCTCGTCGACGTGATCGACGTGTCCAGCAACCCCTACGAGGTGGTGGTGCTCCCGGAGCGGGACGAGGTCTACGTCTCGGGGTGGACCTCCCGGGAGGTGCTGGTCGTGGACCTGGACGCCCGCGCCGAGGTCGACGTCGTCCCGGTGGGCAAGAACCCGCAGGGCCTGGCGGTCGACCCGGACAGCGGGATGGTGCTGGTGGTCGCCACCGACCACGACAGCCTGGCGGTGATCGACCCGGCCGCGCGGGCCGTGACCCAGACCCTGCCGCTCGACCCGGCGCTGCCCGACCTGTACGGCGGCTCGCCGTCGGAGGTGGCGGTCGACGCCGCGGCGCGTCGGGTCTACGTGCCCCACGGCAAGGAGAACCGCGTGGCGGTCTACGACGCCGACACGCTGGAGCTGCTGGGCTCGATCCCGACGCAGTGGTACCCCACCGCGGTGGCGCTGTGCGCCGACTGCCCCGGAGGGCCCGAGCTGGTGCTGACCAGCGGCAAGGGGACCGGCGCCGGCCCGCGGGGGTCGGCACAGTCGATCCGCGACACGATCGAGGGCTCGTTCGGCCACGTGCCGGTCCCGGGCCCGGCGACGCTGGAGGCCTACAGCGAGGCGGTGGCCGAGGCGCTGCAGCGGCCGCGTACGCTGCACGACGCCCACTGTCCCCACGGCACGTGGTTCCCGGTCCCGACCGACGACCACGTGTCCACGCCGATCACCCACGTGATCGTGCTGATGCGGGAGAACAAGACCTTCGACGCCGAGCTGGGCGACGCGGGCCTCGGGGACGGGGACCCGTCGCTGGTGATGTACGACGAGACGATGACGCCCAACCTGCGGGCGCTGGCCGCGCGGTTCACGCTGCTGGACAACTACTACCAGCTCGGCGAGGTCAGCCTGCAGGGGCACCAGTGGGCCGTGTACGGGATGACCAACGACTACATGGAACGGCTCTACGACTTCCACGACGAGTTCGTCCAGCTGAGCGTCTCGGAGTCGTCGCAGCCCGAGAACGTGCCGATCTACGTCCACCTCCACGAGCACGGCGTCCCGGTGATCAGCATGGGCCAGGTGGTGGGCAGCTTCGAGCTCGAGGGCGTGCTCGACATGGACTTCCCCGGGATCGTGTGGAGCACCGCGATCCTCGACGAGCAGAAGGCCGCCTACGTCGTCGAGCAGATCGAGGGCGGCGACCTGCCGCCGTTCACGTTCCTGGTGCTGCCCAACAACCACACCGTCGGCACCACCCCCGGGCAGTGGACCCCGGAGTTCATGGTCGCGGACAACGACCACGCCACCGGGATGGTGGTCGAGGCCCTGACCCACAGCGAGATCTGGCCCACCTCGGTGCTGTTCATCTTCGAGGACGACGCGATCCAGGGCGGCGACCACGTGGCGGCCCACCGCAGCCCGCTGGTCGTGGTCTCGCCGTATGCGAAGCGGGGGTACGTCAGCTCGGTACAGGCCTCGACCCCCAGCGTGCACGCGACCATCGAGCGGATCTTCGGCGCGCCGCCGATGAACCGCTTCGACGCCGCCGCGACCCCGCTGTACGACGCGTTCACCACCGAGCCGGACTACGAGCCCTACACCGCGCTGCCGCGCCAGATCGACGAGGCGTTCAACCCCGCCGGCGCCGAGGGCGCCGAGAAGTGCGCGCAGATGGACTTCTCGATCCCCGACCAGGCCCACGGCCTCAACGACGTCCTGTGGCGCCACCTGCGGGGTACCGAGCCGCCGTGGTCGCTGGACGGCGAGCCGCTGCCGTTCGACGAGGAGGAGGCCGAGGAGGAGCGGGAGAAGTTCGAGGCGTTCTGGGCGCGGCACCCGGACGTCGCCCCCCCGCGCTGAGCCACACCGTTACCATCCGCTTACCTCCGCCGGGAAAATCGAGCTCGCGTTGACGATTTCCGGCCGCGCTGCGTCCAACGTTCCAGATGGGCACCTCGGAGAGAGAGCCGAAGAGGCCGAGAACCTGGAGGACACGATGCGACGCGCGACCCTGACGAGCCTGATGACGATCCTCGGACTGGCGCTGCTGCTGCCGGCGGCCGCCTCCGCCCGCGGGGTCGTCTCGACCCAGTACGAGCTGCTCGACGGCAAGATCGACCGCGCCTGGGACCAGGGCTACCTGACCGCCTGGGAGCTGGACGAGCTGCGGGCGCTGCAGGCCCACGCCGACCGCGTGATCGACCGCGCGTTCCGCGACGGGTTCGTCACCGGGCGCGAGCAGACCAAGATCGACGTGGAGACCGACGAGGTGGTCGCCACCTTCCGGATCTACCGCGACAACGCCTCGATGCGCTGGATCCGGCCGCCGGCCGTGGTCGTGACCAAGCCGTATCCGCGCCCGCCGGCGACGGTGGTGGTGGTCAAGACCAGCCCGCCCAAGGTCGTGCACCACCACCACGGCCACGGCCACAAGAGCGGCCACCACAAGGGCGGCAAGTCGCACCGCCGCTAGCGCCGCGCGACCGCCCGCCCCACCCCTGGAATCGTCTCCACCCCCCGTCCCCCCTCTCACCCGACCCGCCCC
>CAZOYV010000220.1:0-14155 GCA_964584075.1 uncultured Rickettsiales bacterium
CGGCGACGACGACACCGCCGGCGACGACGACACCGCCGGCGACGACGACACCGCGGGCGACGACGACACCGCCGGCGACGACGACACCGCGGGCGACGACGACACCGCGGGCGACGACGACACCGCCGGCGACGACGACACCGCCTGCGTGGCGCCGCCCACCGACTTCGCGCTGGTGGACACCAACGACACCAGCGCCACCTACGGGCAGACCTTCACGCTGAGCCAGCTGACCGGCAAGGTCGTGTGGATGTACTTCGGGTTCTCCACCTGCGGCAGCTGCCAGACCTGCGCCGACTCGATGCAGGCGGCCTACGACGCGCACCCCGGCTGGGCGGGCGACGTCGAGGTGTTCTTCATGAACTGCGCG
This sequence comes from uncultured Rickettsiales bacterium, assembly GCA_964584075.1. GTDB lineage: Bacteria > Myxococcota_A > UBA796 > UBA9615 > CAYRNR01 > CAZOYV01. The sequence goes on from CAZOYV010000220.1 coordinate 371, forward strand.
GCCTGCACGATGCCCTACAACGACCTGACCGACGACTACCACCTGCCGGTGCTGCAGGACGATCCGGCCCAGCTGATCTGGACCAACTGGGCGGCGGTCAAGGGCCACGCCTACATCATCGACCAGCAGGGCTGCGTGGTCGCCTTCGATCCCTACCTGTCGTGCCCCACCGAGACCAACACGCAGGCCTCCTGGGTCGACGTCCTGGTCGGTCCCTGAGCCCGCCGGCCGGGAGGCCCCCTCCGGCGGTACGCGATCGCCACGCTGGCGTCTTGCCACTGTCATCGCGGGGCCTTATCCGGTAGATCGGACGCACGGGGGAGGCGGGCCGTTCAGAAAGCTCGCGCACGCGAACACGCGCGTGGGAAGATCGAGTATCCTCCCCCTCTCCCAGGACCGGAGTGGCACGATGGCGACCAAGACCCGGAGCAAGAAGTCGACCCCCGACCCCCGCGAGATCCGCCGCGTGGGCATCATCTTCAGCGGCGGGCCGGCGCCCGGCGCCAACGCGGTGATCAGCGCCGCGGCGATCTCGTTCCTCGACAGCGGCCGCGAGGTGATCGGCCTGCTCAACGGCTACGAGCACCTGCAGCACTACCACCCGATCACCCACCGGCTGCAGAACGGCGTGCACTACAAGCAGCTGCAGCCCGCCGACGTGGTCGGGATGCGCAACCGCCGCGGGATCGTGATCGGCACCGCCCGGGCCAACCCCGGCAAGCAGATCGAGACCAAGGCCGACCTGAAGGACAAGGACAAGAGCGCGCTGCTGCGCAACATCTACTTCGCGCTGGTCGACATGGGCATCGACGCGCTGGTCAGCATCGGCGGCGACGACACGCTGCGCACCGCCAACCTGCTGTTCGAGCTGCAGAACACGCTGCCCAAGGATGCCCGCCGGGTCTCGGTGGTGCACCTGCCCAAGACGATCGACAACGACTACCGCGGGATCGACTTCACGTTCGGCTACTTCACCGCCGTGCACGTGCTCGCCGAGGAGCTCAAGGCGCTGCGCGCCGACGCCGAGGCCACCTCGTCGTACTTCATCGCCGAGTCGATGGGGCGCAAGAGCGGGTGGCTGGCCTACGGCGTGGGCATCGCCGGCGAGGCCAACCTGATCATCTCCGTCGAGGACGTCGACGAGAGGATGATGATGGAGGAGACGCTGCCGCCCGGGAACGGCAGCGAGGTGCGGGACCGGGTCCGCAAGCTGAAGGTCGAGAAGCTGGTCAACCGCATCGTCGACATGATCGTCACCCGCGAGACCCGCGAGAACAAGCACTACGGCACGGTGGTGCTGGCCGAGGGGCTGGTGGAGATGTTGCCCCAGAGCTTCCTCGACGGGCTGCCCCGCGACCCCCACGGGCACATCAGCGCCGGCGACATCGACATCGGCAAGATCGTGGCGCGGATGGTCGCCGAGGCCTACGAGCAGCGCACCGGCCGCAAGAAGAAGGTCAAGGGCATGCAGCTGGGCTACGAGTCGCGCTGCTCGGTCCCCCACGCGTTCGACGTGATGCTCGGCAGCCAGCTGGGGATCGGCGCCTACCGCGCGCTGGTCGAGGAGGGGCTCGACGGGCACATGGTCAGCGTCTCGGGGCAGCTGGACCTGCAGTACGTCCCGTTCGGCCAGCTGGTGGACCAGAAAACGCTCAAGACCACGGTGCGGTTCATCGAGCCCGGCAGCGACTTCCACCGCCTGGCCCGGTTCCTCGAGACCAAGGTGGAGATGATCGAGAAGTAGTGGGATACCGGGTGACGTGAGCCTGCTCGTCGCCGAGCGGATCGCCGTCCACCGCCCGTCCGCCGCGCCGGCCGACGCGGGCGCGGTCCAACCCGTGATCGCCGACCTCGACCTGACCCTCGCCGCGGGGGAGCTGCGCGGGATCGTGGGCCCCTCCGGCTCGGGCAAGACCACCCTGCTGCGCGCCCTGGCGGGCCTGGAGCCGCTGGCCGCGGGGACGCTGGCGTTGCAGGGCCGTACCCTCGAGCAGTGGCCGCCGGCCTCGTGGCGGCGCCGGGTCGGCTACCTGGCCCAGCGGCCGGTGATGTTGCCCGGCACCGTCGCGGACAACCTGGCGTGGCCGGGGAGGCTCCACACCGCCGGGGAGGGCCAGCCGGTGGAGCACGGCCACGACGAGCTGCTCGAGGCGGTGGGCCTGCCGCCCGCGCTGCTGCAGCGCCCGGCGGACGAGCTGTCCGAGGGCCAGGCCGCGCGGGTCGGGCTGGTGCGATCGGTGCTGGCCGGACCGCAGGTGCTGCTGCTCGACGAGCCCACCGCGGCGCTGGACGAGGACACCGCCGATCGGGTCGAGGACTTCCTGCGCCAGCTGGCGGGCGCCGGGATCGCGGTGGCGTGGGTGCTGCACGACGTCGAGCGAGCCGCGCGGCTGCCCGGTGCGCTGCTGCACATCGAGCCGCGGGGGGAGGGCTGAGGTGGACGGCCCGATCGACATCTCGCCGCTGCACCTGGCGCTGACGCTGCTGCTCGTGGCGGTGCCGGCGGCGCTGTCGCTGGCGTTCCGCCTGGGCCAGCTGCGCAACCTGGTCGTGGGTACCGTCCGGACCTTCGTGCAGCTGCTGGCGGTGGGCTACCTGCTGCGCTACGTGTTCGCGCTCGATGCCTGGTGGGCGGTGCTGGCGATGCTGCTGCTGATGGTCGGCGCGGCGGCGCGGGCCGCGCTGGCCCGGCAGTCCCGCCGGCCCCGGCGGTTCGTCGGGATCACGTTCCTGGCGATGGTCGTCTCCGCGGCGCTGGTGACCGCGATGGTGACCCAGGTGATCCTCGAGGTCGACCCGTGGTACGCGCCGCGCTACCTGATCCCGATCACGGGGATGATCCTGGGCAACTGCCTCAACGGCATCGCGCTGGGGCTCGAGCGGCTGCTGTCCGACCTGGCCGCGCAGCGGGGCCGGATCGAGGCGCTGCAGGCGCTGGGGGCGGACCCCTGGGAGGCCTCGGGAGACCTGTTCCGCGACGCGCTGCGCGCCGCGATGATCCCGACGATCAACGCCCTGATGGTGGTCGGGATCGTCAGCCTGCCGGGGATGATGACCGGGCAGATCCTGGCCGGCGTCGACCCGCTGCTGGCGGTCAAGTACCAGATCGTGGTGATGCTGATGCTCGCCGCCGGCACCGCGCTGGGGTCGCTGCTGCTGCTGTGGCTGGCGCTGCGGCGCTGCTTCGACGCACGGCAGCGGCTGGTGGTCGAGCGCGTCGCCCCGGTACGCTAGGCGGGATGGATCGCCTGCTCTCCGATCTGGTCAAGCGAGCCCTGCGCACCGTCCGCGACGGGGAGCTGCTGTCCCCCGGCGAGCGGGTCCTGGTGGCGGTCTCCGGGGGCAAGGACAGCCTGGCGCTGCTGGACGTGATCGCCGCCCTGGCGCGGCGTCCCGACTGGGCGCTGCGGCCCGAGGTGATCCACGTCCGCAACGGGGCGATCTGCCGCGCCTGCGGGCAGTGCGAGGCGCTGCGGGCGCGGGTCGCGGAGCGAGGGCTGCCGTTCCACGCCCGCGAGCTCACCCCGGGGGATGCCGGGGGCGACGGGGCGGCGCCGGACTGCTACCGCTGCGCCCGCGCCCGGCGCCGCCTGATCTTCGAGGCCGCCCGCGACCTCGGGGTCCGCACCGTGGCCCTGGGCCACCACCGCGACGACCTGGCGATCACCGCGCTGATCAACCTGACCCACCACGGAGAGCTGAGCACGATGCGGCCGGTCCAGGAGCTGTTCGGGGGCGCGATCCGCGTGGTGCGCCCGCTGTGTGACATCGACGAGCGCCGGATCGCGGAGGTCGTGCGCGCCGCCGGCCACCCGGTGGCCGATTGCCGCTGCCCGGGGGAGGGGTCCAACCCCCGCCGCGAGGTGGGCGCGGTCCTGCGGCAGCTGTGCGAGCTGCACCGCCCGGCGCGCCTCAACCTGGTCCGCGCCGCGCTGGCCGCGACGCCGGCCGACCGCGAGGAGGGCTCCCGCTGAGCGCCCCGATCCCCGAGGACTTCCCGCCGTCGGCGGACGATCCGTCGTCCCTCGACCCGGCGCGGCGGCGGGCCGAACGGATGGGCACCGGGCCGCTGGGCCGGCTGCTGTGGGTGTTCTCGGGGCCCGCCATCGTCGCGATGGCCTCGGGGGCGCTGTACAACGTGGTCGACGCGGCCTTCGTGGGCCAGCTGGGGCCCGACGCGCTGGCGGCGATCACCGTGGTCTTCCCGGCGATGATGGTGTTCATGGCCATCGCCGCGGGCACCGGCATCGGGGCCGCCTCGCTGGTGGCCCGCTCCCTGGGCTCGGGACGGCGCGACCAGGCGCGGCGCACCACCGGCAACGCGATCCTGCTGGTGCTGCTGTGGGGCGCGCTGACCCCGGCCGTGGTGCTCCCCCTGCTGGAGCCGATCCTGCGCCTCTGCGGGGCCTCGGACGAGGTGCTGCCGCTGGCGCGCAGCTACCTGGTCGTCCTGGTCGCCACCTCGGCGGTGACCTACTTCGCCGTGGCGATCAACCACGTGATCCGCGCCGAGGGCAACGCGATGCTGCCGATGGCGGCGATGATCGCCCCGTCGCTGCTCAACATCGCGCTGGACCCGCTGTTCATCTTCGCGCTGGGGATGGGGGTCCCCGGCGCGGCCTGGGCCACCGTCGCCGGGCGCGTGCTGGGGATGCTGATCCAGGTGGTGTACCTGCTGTCGCGGCGCACGATGCTGCGCCCCCGGTGGGCCGAGCTGCGCCCCGAGCCGCGGCTGTGGCTCGAGATCTACCGCGTCGGCCTCGCGACCCTCGTGCGCAACGGGGTGCAGGCGGTGATCATGGGCGTCGCGACGCGCATCGCCGCCGGCTTCGGCGACCTGGTCGTGGCCGCGCTGGGGGTGGTGCTGCGGCTGCAGATGTTCGTGATGATGCCGTGCTTCGGCCTGACCCAGGGGTTCCTGCCGCTGGTGGGCTACAACTTCGGCGCCCGCAAGATGGACCGCGTGCGGCGGGTGACCCTGCTGGCGGCGGGCTGGGCCACCGGGATCACCACCGTGGCCTGCGTCGTGTTCGTCGCGATCCCCGGCGTGATGGTGCGCCCCTTCGCCCCCGACCCCGAGCTGGCCGAGCTCGCGGCCCGCGCGCTGCGCTACATCTCGCTGGGGCTGGCGCCGGCCGGGGGTGCGGTCCTGTTCGGCGGCTTCTTCCAGGGCATCGGCCGCGGCCTGCCGGCGGTGGTGCTGAGCTCGTCGCGGCAGCTGCTGTTCTTCCTGCCCGCGCTGCTGATCCTGCCCCGGCTGTGGGCCGTCGACGGCCTGTTCCTCAGCCAGCCGGTGGCGGACGTGCTGTCGCTGTTCCTCGCCGTGGGGTGGATCACCTACCAGTTCCGGCAGCTGGGGATCCCGATCTCCCGTCCCTCCTAGCAGCCTGTCGCAGATTGCCACGCACCGCCCGCATCTCGCCTGCCGGCCGCCTCTGAACAGCCCCTCCCTCCCCATATGCCCGATATGCGTCGGTCGAGGCGGTCCAGATCCGACTCGCCAGTCGAGCGCGGCTCGGCACGCGCCAATCTGCGACAGGCTGCTAGCGCCTGAGGTAGTCCCCGACCCGGTCCGCGACCCCCTGGCCGCACAGCGTCACCATCGGCGTGCCGCCGCCGGGGTTGACGCTCCCGCCGACGAAGAACAGGTTGCGGTAGCGGGCGCTCTGCTTGGGTGCCTTGAGCGCGAAGTTGCGCTTGCGGTTGCTGACCACGCCGTAGATCGCGCCCTTGTTCGACCTGTACATCCGCTGCAGGTCGTCGGGCACCAGCACGTGCTCGGTGACGATGTGCTTGCGCAGGTCGGTCAGCCCCATCCGCTCCAGCTTGTCGTAGACCCGCTCCTTGAGCGCGGCGTAGTCCTCGGCGGTGTACGGCGGGTCCTGGATGTACGGGATGTGCGGCAGGATCTTGATGATGTCGCAGCCCTCGGGCGCGATGTCCTTGTTCGTCTTGGTCGGGCACACCAGGTAGATCGTGGGGTCGTCGGGCAGCTCCTTGCGCCGGTGGATCTGGTGCAGGAAGCCCTCGAGGTCCCTGGCGAAGAAGAAGTTGTGGTGTTCCAGCTGGTCGTAGGTCCGGTCCACGCCGAGGTGGACCACCAGCCCCGAGGCGGCCGGCTCGTAGAGCAGCTCGTACTTCTTGAGGAACAGCCCGCCCTCGTCCATCAGGTCGCGGTAGACCGGGATGACCTCCATGTTGGAGACCACCGCGTCGGCGTCGACCTCGGTGCCGTCGGCCAGGGTGATGCCCCGCACCCGGTCCCCCTCCTTGCGGATCCGGGTGACCTCGGACTCCAGGTGGATCTCGACGCCGAGCTCGCCCAGCAGCTTGTCGTAGCCGCGGGCCATGTTGTACATCCCGCCGACGACGTACCACAGCCCGAAGCCCATCTGGGAGTAGGGCAGCAGGTTCATCAGCGCCGGGGCGTCGTAGCAGCTGCTGCCGACGTACTTGATGAAGAACCCGAGCATGTCGCGCAGGTGCGGCTCGCGCACGTGGCGCTCGATGCCGGCGATCATGCTCGACAGCAGGTCGGTGCCCTCGAACACCTCGCCGACGCCGTGGCCGCGGACGATGTCGCCGATGCCGTCGGAGCCGCGCTCCATGTAGGCCTTCTCGGCGAAGTTCCACAGCTTGCGCGAGTACTCCATGTACGACCAGTACCCGTTGGCGGCGGGGCCGAGCTTGCGCAGCTCGACCTCCATCCTGGCCATGTCGGGGTGCAGGTCGAGGACGGTGCCGTCCTCCCAGAACGAGCGCCACTGGGGCTGCAGCTCGATCAGCTCGACGTAGTCGGCCATCTTGCGCCCGGCGCGCTCGTAGACCCGCTCGAACAGCTGCGGGAGGATGATGATCGAGGGGCCCAGATCGAACTCGTAGCCGTCCTGCTGGTGCAGGTTGAGCTTGCCCCCGATGCGCGCGTTCTTCTCGTAGATCGCCACCTGGAACCCGTCGGCGGCGAGGCACGCCGCGGCGGACAGCCCGCCGAGCCCGGCGCCGACGACGACCACCTTCTTGTCTGTGGACATGGGACCTCCACGACCGACCCCCCGGGGCCGGGTTGGACATCTTCCCCCAGCGCCGGGGGTCTGCGCTACCCCCCCTGCACAAGTTATCGATATCGTTAAGAAATTAAATAATGTCTAAATTTTTTATAGAAAGTTGGTTGACGACCCGGGATCGCGACCTATCTTGTAGGGCGTGAGGCGCAAGGAAGAGCGCAACGCGAAACAACAACCACCGAGCCAGGAGAGAGAAGATGAGCAAGGACATCAACGAGAGCACCGGTCGTCAGAACTTCGAGTGGATCCAGGGCGACAGCGGCACCAGCTACCTGTGCCCCAAGGGCTCGGTCGACAAGGACAGCGCCAGCGAGGACGAGCTGAAGGCCGCCTGCGTCGACGAGTCGAACAACCCGCACAACGACTAGGATCAGAAGGACCAACGAACGACACAGACCGACACCATCGCACCGAGAGGCCCGTCGCGAATGTCCGCGGCGGGCCTCGCGACGTCCGGGTGCGACGCAGGGGTGGGGCTCAGCCGCCGAGCCCGGCGAAGCCCATGAAGCCCATCGCCAGGATCCCGGCGGTGATCAGCGCGATCGGTACGCCGGCGAAGCCCTCGGGGACGTCGTGCAGCTCGAGGTGCTCGCGCAGCCCGGCGAAGATCAGCAGCGCCATCGTGAAGCCCAGCGCCGAGGCGAACGCGAACAGCAGCGCGACCAGGTAGTTCTGGCCCGGCAGCTTCTCGGTCAGCGCCAGGATCGCCACGCCCAGGATCGCGCAGTTGGTGGTGATCAGCGGCAGGTAGATCCCCAGGGCGTCGAACAGCTTCTTGGCCACCTTCTTCAGCACGATCTCCACCAGCTGGACCAGCGAGGCGATGATCAGGATGAAGGCGATCGTGCGCAGGAAGCCCAGCCCCAGCGGGTCGAGCACGAACTTGAACAGCGGCCACGTCACGGTCACGGCCAGCGTCATCACGAAGATCACGGCGCCGCCCATCCCGATGGCGGTCTCGACCTTGGTGGAGACGCCGAGGTACGGGCAGATCCCGAGGAACTGCGCGAAGACCACGTTGTTGACCAGGATCGCGGCGAGGACCAGGAGCAGGATGCCGGTGGCGGTCATCAGGCGGCCCTCCTCTCGGCGACCGGGGCGGCCGCGGCGCGGTTCTCCAGCCAGCGGTCGATCAGCGTCTTGACGCCGATCATGTAGCCCAGCGTGAGGAACGCGCCCGGCGGCAGGATCATCACGATCAGCGGGGCGAAGCTGTCGCCGAACAGCGAGATGCCGAACACGGTGCCGTTGCCCAGCACCTCGCGGGTGATCCCCAGCGCCAGCAGCGTGAAGGTGAACCCGAGGCCCATCCCCAGCCCGTCCAGCGCGGCCTTCCACATCGGGTTCTTCGACGCGAACGCCTCGGCGCGGCCGAGGATGATGCAGTTGACCACGATCAGCGGGATGAACAGCCCCAGGCTCTTGGACAGCTCGAAGAAGAACCCCTGCATCACCAGGTCGACGATCGTCACGAACGAGGCGATCACGACGATGAAGCAGGGCAGCCGCATGCGCGCCGGGATCACGCCGCGCAGGGCGGAGACGACCAGGTTGCTGGACAGCAGCACGAACGTGGTGCAGGCGCCCATCCCCAGGGCGTCGATGGCGGTGCTGGTGACGGCGAGCACGGGACACATCCCGAGCAGCAGCTTCAGCACCGGGTTGTCCTTCCACAGGCCGCGGAGGAAGATCGTCGAGGCGGTCTCGGCAGCCATCACTCGCCTCCCCCTTCCGCGGGCGGCGCCGCGGGGCCCGGGTCCTGGCCCGCGAACCGGGCCTCGTACTCCTGCAGCCCCTGCTCGATGCAGCGGCTGACGGCGCGGCTGGAGATCGTCGCGCCGGTGATCGCGTCCACGTCCCCGCCGTCCTTGGCCACGGTGAACTGGAAGTCGGCCAGCGCCTTGCCCTCGAACTGGGCCAGCCACGCCTCGTCGGTGGACTTGGTGCCCAGCCCGGGGGTCTCGCGCTGCTCCAGGACCTGGACCTTCTGCACGCGTCCCTCGGGATCGATCCCGAACACCAGCGAGTAGTGGCCCGAGTAGCCGCTCTCGACGGCGGACTCGATGCCCCACCCGGTGAGCGTGCCGGCGCCGTCGCGGCCGGCGTAGAACGTCAGCGGGTTGTCGCCGGCCTCGGGGTAGGCCTCGGGGTCCAGCGCCACCTCGCGCACGTCGCTGGTCGGGTCGTTCTCGAACGGCGGCAGCACGGCGGCCAGCGCCTCGGCCTTGGCCTGCTTCTTGGACTCGGCGATGGAGTCCTTGGTGACCTCGTTGACCAGCGCCAGGGCGACCCCCGCGACGCAGGTGATGATCACCACCGGGAGGATCAGGATCGGCTTGATCGACGCGGGGCCCTCGTCGGCCGGGCGCGGGGCCTCCGGCGCGTGGTGGGCGTCCTCAGGCATGGGCCGCCTCCTTCTTCTCCGGGACCTCGCCGAACTTGCGCGGCCGGGTGCGCCGCTCGATCAGCGGGACGAACCCGTTCATCACCAGGATCGCGAAGCTGACCCCCTCGGGGAACGCGCCGAACAGGCGGATCGCCGCGGTGATCAGCCCGCAGCCGGCGCCGAAGATCAGCATCCCCCGCGGGGTCACCGGCGAGCTGACCATGTCGGTGGCCATGAAGAACACCCCGAGCATCAGGCCGCCGGAGATCAGGTGGAACAGCGGGTTTGCGAACTGCTCGGGGTCGATCAGCCAGCACAGCCCGGTGAACAGGACCATCACGCCCAGGTACGACACCGGGATGTGCCAGGTGATGACCCGCCGGATCAGCATGTAGGCCGCGCCGAGCAGCAGCGCCAGCACGCTGATCTCGCCCAGCGAGCCGCCGGTGTTGCCGATGAACAGGCCGAACCAGTTGATCCCCGCGGCCTGCAGCCCGGCGGTGCCCTCCTCGGCGAGGATCCCCAGCGGTGTGGCCGCGGTGATCGCGTCCAGCTGCAGGAAGCGGTCCACCGGGATCTCCCAGGTGGTCATGTGGGCGGGGAAGCTCAGCAGCAGGAACACGCGGGCGACCAGCGCCGGGTTGAACGGGTTCTGCCCCAGCCCGCCGAAGGTCTGCTTGCCCAGCCCGATCGCCACCAGCGCGCCGACCAGCACCAGCCACCACGGAGACGACGACGGCAGGTTCAGCGCCAGCAGGATCCCGGTGATGATCGCCGACCCGTCCAGCGAGGTCCGCAGCGCCTCCTTGAGCGGCATCCGGATCGCGAGGAACGCGCACTCGATGGCGACGCACGCGGCGGTGGCGCCGACGATGATCGCCAGCGCCTTGACCCCGAAGAACCACACCGCCGCGACGCACGCCGGGATCAACGCGACGACCACGGTGTACATGATCCGCGGCACCGACTCGGTGCCGGCCTTGTGCGGCGAGGACTTCAGCAGCGCCGTGCGGATCGGCGGCGGGACCTCGGGCTCCTTGGCCTTCTCCTTCTTGGGCTTGGGCTTGGGCTTCGGCTTGGGCTTGGGCTCCGGCTTCTCTTCTCCGTTGCCGTTGCCGTTGCCGTTGCCGTTGCCGTCGCCGTCGCCGACGGCTTTCTCGGCCGTCTCCTCCGTCGTCGGAGTCTCGTCGGGCTCCACGGGAGTGTCGGGCTTCTTGGTCTCTTCGTCCGCCACCGCGACTCCTCCCGCCTAGCTGGCGGCCTTCCTCTGCGCCTGCTGCTTGCGCCGCCGGCGCCCGATCTCCCACTTGGCCAGCCGGAAGCGCTGCACCAGCCGCCGGTTGGACGGGCAGGTGTACGAGCAGCACCCGCACTCGACGCAGTCCATCGCGTCGCTGGCCTCGTCGAAGCGGCCGCGCGCGATCAGCTTCTCCAGGTTGCACGGCACCAGGTTCATCGGGCAGACCTGCACGCACTTGCCGCACCGCAGGCAGGGCTGCTCGGCGAGCACCGGGATCTCGTCGGCGGTCAGCAGCAGCAGCCCCGACGTGCCCTTGGTCACCGGCGTGTCGAGGTCCACCGTGGTGCGCCCCATCATCGGCCCGCCGAGCACCACCGCGGCCACGTCCTGCCGCATCCCGCCGCAGTGCTCGATCAGCTCGCGGATCGGCGCGCCCACGGGGGCCAGCACGTTGCCCGGCTCGTTCACCGCGCGGCCGCTGACCGTCACCAGCCGCCTCGCCAGCGGCCGCTCGTGGACCACCGCCTCGTAGATCGCCGCCGCGGTGCCGACGTTCTGGACCAGCGCGCCCACCGCGAACGGCAGCTTGCCGGGGGGCACCCTGCGCCCCAGGCAGGCCTCGATCAGCTGCTTCTCGGCGCCCTGCGGGTACTGGGTCTTCAGCTCGACGACCTCGATCTCGGGGACCGTCGAGGCCGCGCCGCGCATCCGGCCGAGGGCCTCGGGCTTGTTGTCCTCGATGCCGACGAAGCCCTTCCCGACGCCCAGCGCGTGCATCACCAGCCGGCAGCCCTCGACCACCGCCTCGGCGTGGTTGCGCATCAGCGTGTCGTCGGCGGTGAGGTACGGCTCGCACTCGGCGCCGTTGAGGATCACCGTGTCGATCGGGCTGTCCTTGGGCGGCGAGAGCTTGACGTGGGTCGGGAACGTCGCCCCGCCCATCCCGACGATCCCGGCGGCCTTGATCTTCTCGACCACGTCGGCCGGCGACAGCGCGCCGAGGTCGACGGCGTCGACCTCCCGGTCCAGCGGCCAGATCGCGGCGTCGTCGGCCGGCTCGACCTGCACCGTCGGCGTGATCGAGGCGCCCATCGCCATCTGGCCGACGGCCTTGACCGTGCCCGCCACCGGCGTGTGGATGAAGGTGCTGACGAACCCGGCCGGCTCGCCGACCACGTCGCCGGCCTCGAGCGCGGCCTTCTTCTCGACCGTGACCCGGGCCGGGGCGCCCAGGTGCTGCGCCATCGGGATCGTCAGCAGCCCGGGCATCGGCAGCACCGTGTAGTCGGTGCCGGGCGCCAGCTCCTTCTCCGGCGGGGGGTGGATCCCGCCGCTGCGGAACGTCAGCGGCATCAGGCCACCTCCACGGCGGTCTCCCCGCGCCTGGCGGGCAGCTCCTCGCCCACGTGGATGATCGTGTTGGTCCGGCACATCTCGACGCACTCCCAGCACTGGGTGCACCTGTCGTGGTCGATGTGGGCCAGCCCGTCGACGAACTCGATGGCGTCCTCGGGGCAGCCGCGGACCTTGTCCTTGACCACCTTGTGGATGCAGGCCTGGCACGACACGCAGCCCACCGAGCAGTAGCTGCGGACGGCCTTGGCGGCGTCGTGCGAGTTGCACGCGACCACGACCTGGTGGCCCTCGGGGATCAGCTCGAACAGGTCGCGGGGGCAGGCGTCGAGGCAGTTGCCGCACCCGGTGCACCGGGCCGCGTCGACGTGGACCAGCCCGTCCCCCTGGACGATGGCGTCGAACGGGCAGGCCTCGATGCAGGTGCCCAGCCCGATGCAGCCGTACGGGCACAGCTTCTCGGCGGCGCCGAGCAGGTGGGCGGCGCGGCAGTCGTGCAGCCCCTCGTACAGGCCGAGGCGCTTGGCGACCTCGTTGGTCCCGCTGCACTTGACCACCGCCTTGAGCGGCGTGCCCCCGGCGAGCTGCTTGCCGAGGATCGCCGCGATGGCCTCCATCGCCTCGTCCCCGGCGGCCGGGCAGGCGCCCTCCGCGCCCTGGAGCACCAGCGCCTCGGAGTACGCCTTGCAGCCGGGCAGGCCGCAGGCGCCGCAGTTGGCCCCGGGGAGCAGCTCCTCGATCCGGCCGATGCGGGGGTCTTCGAATACATAAAACCGCCGCGCGGCGATCAGCAGTCCGCCCGAGGTGAGCAACCCCAGGCCGGCCATGACCCCTCCGGCGACGGCGATGGCGGCGAGCATCCCGTCCATGACTTCTCCACCAGAGGCTCCCTGCGCGCGTACGCGTTCCTCTGCGGACGGCGCGCATCCTAACGCTGCGTCCCGGGGATTGCCAGTGTGCAGGGGGTGGCGTGGCTTTTCGCTTTACTTCGCCGGGATCCCGAAGAGAAGATCGAACGCGGCAGCAGCCGTCCTATCCCGCGCCGTTCCCCAAGATACGACGCCGCTGCCGCGCGGGACGCGATCGTCGGTGGGGACGGTGAGGTCACGATGGCCCACCTGGAGCGGCTGCCGGACAACCCCTACAACTTCCTGTGCTGGGTGATCGGCGAGCCGGCGATCGGCGAGTCGTGCTGGATCGGGGCGTTCGTGACCCTCGACGGCTCCGGCGGGCTGACCATCGGCGACCACTGCCAGATCGGCAACGGGACGCAGATCATCACGCACGACACGGTGCGCCGCACGCTCACCGACCGGTTCTACGACCAGGTCGACCGCACGCCGGTGGAGATCGGCGACCACGTCTTCATCGGGGTCAACGCCGTCATCCTGCGCGGCGCCCGCATCGGCCACCACTCCGTCGTCGCGGCGGGGGCCGTGGTGCTCGAGGACAGCGAGTTCCCGCCCTACAGCCTGATCGCGGGGAATCCGGCGGTGCGGAAGGGGGGCGTGGAGAAGAGGATGCAGGGGGGGTAGGGGCGGCCGGGGTCAGGGTCGGGGTCGGGGTCGGGGTCAGCGACAGCGTCGTCGACGGGTACGGCCACGGAGACGGTTACGGTCACGGTTACGGCCACGGCCACGGCGACGGCGCCGGCGACGGCGCCGCCAACGGCGTCAGCTCAGAGCTCGTGAATCTATCCCCGGACCGAGCCTGAGTGCCGCAGCGCCACGCTGGCCAGGCGC
>CAZOYV010000221.1:0-14130 GCA_964584075.1 uncultured Rickettsiales bacterium
TGGACGGTCGCGGCGGGGTGGAGTCGGTGGACGGTCGCGCCGGGGCGGAGTCGGTGGACGGTCGCTCCGGGGCGGAGTCGATGGACGGTCGCTCCGGGGTGGAGTCGATGGACGGTCGCTCCGCGGGCGGGGCGGCGTTCTCCCCGCCGGCCAGGCGGTGGAGCTCGGCCGGCACCGCGTCGAGCTTGATCACCGTGGCGATCGGGCTGGCGTGGACCACCGCCCCGGTCAGCGCGAAGGGGCGATCGGTCCAGCCGAACCGCAGCGCGACGCGGCAGCGCGTGCCGTCGGCGGGGGGCGGGGTCACCGGCGTGGTGACGAGGCCGTGCCGCAGCCCGGCGCCGTACGCCGAGCGCGCCTCCGGCTCCGTGGCGAAGTGGATCTCGACGTCGATCGGCTCCACCGAGGCTCCCCCTGGTGACGAGCCGATTGTACCACCGCGCGGGGGTCCCCCATCAGGGGCGCAGCAGGACCTTGCGGGCGCCCGGGCGAGCCGCGGCGTCCATCGCCGCCACGCCGTCGGCGAGGGGGTGGATCGCCTCGACCAGCGGCGCGACGTCCGGCACGCCGTCGGCCAGCAGCGCCAGCGCCGGCGGGAACGGCCCGCAGCGCGATCCGACCACCGTGATCTCGTCGATCACGACTGGCGCCAGCGAGCCCCGGTGCTCCCCCGCGATGGTGGTCTTGAGCACCACCGTGCCCTCGGGGCGCACGAGCCGCAGGGCCGCCTCCAGCCCCCGCGCCGAGCCGGTGGCGTCGACCACCAGGTCGGCGCCCCGATCGGCGGGCAGGTCGTCCTCCAGCACGCCCTCCACCCCCCACGCGCGCGCCAGCGCCAGCTTGGCCGGGTGGTGGCCGGCCAGCCGCACCTCGGCGCCGGCGTGGCCCAGCACGGCGGCGATCAGCAGCCCCAGCTTGCCGTCGCCGAGCACCACCGCCCGCTCCCCGGCCGCCACCGGCCGCTGGGCGACCACCCGGCACGCCGCGGCCAGCGGCTCGGCGAACACCGCCGCCTCGTCGGAGATCGACGCCGGGACGCGGTGCAGGTTGGCCTCGGGGAGCACCAGGCGCTCGGCGAACGCGCCGTCGCGGCCGTCGATCCCGAGCACGGTCCGCGCCGCGCAGTGCCGCGGATCGCCCCGCCGGCAGCGCTCGCAGGTCCCGCACCCGGCGTTGATCTCGCCCACCACGCGTGCCCCGATCCAGGTGTCGTCGTCGGCCTCCTCGACGATCCCGACGAACTCGTGGCCGGGGACGCCGCGGAACGCCAGGTAGCCGCGCGCGAGCTGCAGGTCCGTGTCGCAGATGCCGGCGAGGCGCACGGCGACGCGGGCCTCCCCCGGGGCGCGGCGGGGCTCGGGGTGGTCGTCGCGGAGGGACGGGTGGCCGTCGGCCAGGACCAGCGCGCGCACGGCTCGCGGGCGGGGGCGGGCTACGGGCCCTTGGTCGCCGGGTCCCCGGAGGTCTCCCCCTCGGGCGAGGTCTCCTCCTCGGGGGTCCCGCCCTCGGGAGTGCCCTCCGGGGTGCCCTCCTCGGGGTTCTTGACCTGCTCGCGCCAGGTCTCGAGGTTGTTGAGCAGGTCGGCCCGCAGGATCTCGAAGATCTGGTCGGCCACCGCGTCGCGGTACTCGGACTCGGCGAGGCTGTCCGAGGACAGCTCGACGTTGACGTCGACCGGGATCACGGCCTTCTTGTTGCGCCGGTCGATCTTGAACTTGCCGTAGACGTAGATCCGCCCCGTGACCTGGAAGGTGTAGTTCGGCTCGAGCATCTCGCGCAGCATCCCCAGCGCGATGTCGCCGTAGGCGGCCTTGACGATCAGCGGGTCCTCGATCTCGTACGGCGGGTTCTTGGGGATCTCGAACGAGTCCACCTGCGGGATCGTGAACGAGACCTCGTTGAGCTTGAGGTTCTCGAACTTGATCTTGTGCACCTTGCCCTCGATCGGGACGGTGTCCACGAGCCGGAAGTACAGGTGCAGGACCAGGTGGTCCTCCTCGGCGGCGCCGAGCTCCAGCGGGCCGATGTCGATCAGCCGGCCGAGCCCGCTCTCCAGATCGGTGACCTTGCCGCTGAGGCCGTGGGCCTCGTCGATCACCTCGTAGCCGTCGATCTTCTTGACCTTCGCGCTGGCTCCGGACGGGGCGAGGAGCCCCACGGTGACGATCAAGGTGACGGGTAGCAGCCAGGAATGCTTCATCGGTGATTCTCCTCCTCGGGACGCGCTCCGGGGCCGCTCCGAGCCCCTCACTCCTCCTTCTTGGACGACGAGCCGAGGGTCATGCCCTTCAGCGCGTCCTCCAGTCCGGAGGCGATCTTCTCGTTCATCTTCTGCTCGATCGCCGGGTCGTCGAGCGCCTGGAGCATCGCCTTGGTGCTCTGCTCCTTGCCGGCCGCGGCGACCTCGTCCGACGCCACCGCCTCGCTGATCAGCTCGGGCCCGCGCTCCTGGAAGAACCGCTCCATCGTGCGCGGCAGCTCCTCGTTGGCCTTGGCGATCGCCTCGTCGACGCGGGCGCCGAACTGGTCGCTGCCGGCCATCGACTCCTGGACCTTGGCGGCCTCGGCGTTGGCCTCGCCCAGGGCCTCCTGCAGCTCGCGCACGGCGGGCAGGTTCTCGCTGAACATGTCCTGGATCGTGCCCCGCAGGCCGTTGACCTCGGCGGTGGTGCTCAGCACCTGGCTGCTCAGCCGCCACATCCCCACCGCCAGCACCCCGCAGATCACCAGCAGCACGGCCACCATCCCCTGCAGCAGCCGGACCGATCCGCGCAGCTTCTCCTGCTCGACCTGGCTGCGTGCCAGCTCGCGGTGGAAGTGCTCGCGGGTGATGGTGCTCTCCCCTTGGTCCATCGACGACCCCGGAAATGCTGGGAAATCCGCGTCACTCTACCACATGTCGACGCACGCGCGGCGCGCACGATTCGATGCCGGACGGGGGATCACGCGTGGGCGGCGTCGCGGCGCAGCAGCAGGATCCAGGTGAGCGTCAGCATCAGCACCACGTGCAGTGCCAGGATGCCCAGGTAGAACCCGAACACCGGGGGCGGCGGCGTCCCCTCGGCGCCGCGGCCGCTGAGCAGCCGGGCGCGCAGCTCCTCGCGGTCGGCCTCGCGGTACAGCGAGAGGTACACCGAGTTGAGCAGCTGGTACTGGTAGTAGGCCTCGGAGTCCTCGACGCGCAGCTCGAACGGGTCGTGGACGAACAGGTGGCACAGCCCCTCGAAGCCCCACCGCGAGGCCATCACCGTCGAGATCGCGGCCACGCCACGGTTGCCGCGGGTCACCACGGTGAAGCGCCCCATCACGTCCTTGCCCTCGCCGTCGACCTCCACGGCGGCGACGCCGCCGGCCAGCGGGTCGCCGGCCAGCTCGCGCAGCCGCTCGACGTTGGCGCCCTCGACCTGGTGCTGCTCGACGATCTCGGGCACGGTCTTGGGCAGCACCATCGGCACGTCGCCCACCGGGACCAGCAGCCCGGCGAACAGGATCTGGGGGAACATCACCAGCGGCACCGCCGCCATCGCCGCGGCGGCGCTGCGCGCCTGGGCCGAGATCGCCAGCCCCCCGGCGACGCCGCCGAGGTACAGCAGCACCATCACCCCGGTGGCGGCCACGAAGTGGTGCCGCAGCGCCCCACCGAGGGTCAGCACCGAGGTGAACAGCAGGCACTGGATCAGGCCGATCGTGCCGAGCACGACCACCTTGGAGGCCAGGTACGTCCAGCGCTTGAGGAACGTCAGCCGCTCCCGGCGGTACACCGCGATCTCGTCGACGATCTCGCGGACCCCGGCGGAGCAGCCCATCCACAGCGCGGCGATCACGACCATGAACAGCGTGCGGGGCGCGTTGGCCGCGCCGTAGGCGATCGCGATCACCAGCAGCGCGATGATCGGGGCCTGGACCACGGCGGTGATCACGCTGCCGCGGTCGGCGAGCTTCTGGGTCGCGTAGCGGTGCACCAGGGTCCACGCCTGGGTCAGCGGGGTGGGGGCCTCCGGGATCGGCGGCAGGTCCTGGACCTCGGCCTCGGAGGCCAGCACGCGCTCGACGAACCGCTCGTGGGTCGCGGTCTCGCGGAAGCGCTGCTCCCACTCCTCGGGGGAGCGCTCGGTCTCCAGCTTGGTGTAGATGTCGCCGGGGACGTTGACGTCGAAGTAGTCGTAGAACTGGTTGACCGGGCCGAAGTAGACCATCCGGCCCTCGGCCATCACCATCGCCCGGTCGAGCAGGTCGAAGCCCCCCAGCTGGTGGGTCGCCATCACCACCGTGCACCCCGACGACGCGATGCGCCGGAAGAGGTACATCATCCGCTCCTGGTTGCGCGGGTCGAGCCCGGCGGTGGGCTCGTCGACGAACAGCACCCCGGGCTGGCTGAGCAGCTCGATCCCGATGCTGACCCGCTTGCGCTGCCCGCCGCTGAGCGAGCCCACGCGGGTGTCGCGGTGCTCGCCGAGCTCGAGCAGGTCGATCAGGCGGTTGATCTGCTCCCAGCGGTCCACCTCGCCCATGTCGCGGGGCAGGCGCAGCCGCGCGGCGAACGACATCGCCTGCTCCAGCGTCAGCTCGTCGTGCAGCTCGTCCCGCTGGGGGACGTACCCGATGAACGCGCGGGCGGCGCCGTAGTGGACGTAGAGGTCCTGGCCGTTGAACAGCACCTGGCCGCTGGTGGCGGGCTGCAGGCCGCAGATCGCGTCGAGGAACGTGGTCTTGCCCGAGCCGGACGGGCCCAGCACGCCGACGAGCTCGCGGCGGCCGATCGAGACGTTGATGTCCTCCAGGATCCGCTTGGGCTCGGCCGGGGTGCCCACGTCGCGGGTCAGCGCGTGGGTGTCGATCCGGATCGCAGAGCTGTCCAGGCTGCTGCGCAGCTCGCCGGCCTGGAGCTGCAGGATGAACGGGCCGACCTGGATCCGGTCGTTGTCGTGCAGCGGGGTCCGCTCGATGCGCAGGCCGTTGACGTAGGTCCCGTTGGCCGAGTCGAGGTCCTCGATCACGTAGCCCTCGGCCCCGTGCTCGATGCGGGCGTGGCGCCGCGAGATCAGGACGTGGTTGAGCACGATGTCGCAGTCGCGATCGCGCCCGATCACCATCTCGCCGCCCTGCTCGATGTCCTTGGCCTCGACCTCCACCTCCTCGCGCACCGAGTCGCGGAAGATCAGCTCCCGGCTGCGGTAGTGGCCGAACGTGATGCGGTCGCCCTCGCGGAGCGCCCGCGGCTCCTCGATGCGGTCGCCGTTGACGAACGTGCCGTTGGTGCTGTTGAGGTCGGAGAGCACCGCGCGGCCCTGGTCGTCGATCCGGATCACGGCGTGCTCGACGCTCACCGAGCGGTGGTCGAGGCACACCACGTTGCGCATCCGGTCGCGGCCGATGGTCACGTCGCTGGTGGGCGACAGCTCGAAGGTCTGGACGCCGAAGCCCTCCACCAGCAGCTGCAGGTGGCGGCGGCGGATCAGGTCGTGGTTGATGAACGCGGTCTTGGTCGCGTCGGGGGGCAGCGAGGCGTCGATGTCGACGAACTGCTCGAGGCTCCCCATCGAGGTCACGGTCTGGGTCGGGCGCGTGCCGGGGCTGAGCACCAGCGAGCCGGTGGACATGTCGACGCCGGAGTCGTCCTCCAGGGCATCCCACTCCTCGTCCCACAGCAGGAACCGGATCAGGCTGCCCTGGGGACCGCCGAGGCGGAACTCGTCGAGCGGCTCGAGCAGCCGCTCGTAGACCCGCTCGCCGTTGAACCAGGTGCCGTTGACGCTGCCGAGGTCGCGCAGCACGAAGCGGCCGTCGGGCTGGGCGATCACCGCGGCGTGCTTGCGCCCGACCTGCATGTCCGAGATGCGGATGTGCGCCTCACGGCTGCGGCCGAGCACGGTCTCCTCGTGCTCCAGCCGCTCGCGGCGGCCCTCCTCGGGCCACTCCAACACCCCGTACATGCGATGGACCCTGATCTCGAGATGGACGAAGTCGCCGGGAACTCGGGCCTCCCCGCGGTCCCCGGCAGGTTCCCAGAATAGCGCTCCGCGCGCGTGCGCTTCAAGCCATCTGCGGGGAGCCGCGGGCGCTTGACCCCGTGTTGGCAAGAACCTGACGAACGCTTGGCTTGCCGCGGTCCGGCGGGGACCGGATCCTCGGGCTGGACCGCCCCGGGTCGGGCGCTCAGCCCTCCCGCGACGCGTCCAGCGCCGCGTCGATCGCGCGCGCCTGGTCGCGCAGCGCGGTCGCGTCGCGGCCGGCGCGCTCGGCGTCGTCGGCGGCGGCGTGGAGGCACTCGCTGAGGTCCGGGTCGGGCGCCTGGGCCAGGTCGGCGGCGGCGATCTCGGCCAGCACGCGCTCGTAGCGCTGCCAGTCCCCGCGCGCGGCGCTGGCGGCGACCTCGATCCCCATCCGGTAGGGCGTCACCCAGTGGGTCGGCTCGTCGGCGATGTGGGCCGAGAGCCGGTCGATGGTCTGCAGCGCCGCCTCGGCGTCCCCGGCGGCGAGCTCGGTGAGCGCCAGGTTGCCCAGCGCCACGGTGGTGCCCGCGTCGTCGCGGTAGGCCAGCGCGATCGCCACGCACGAGCGGTACGCGCTGCGCGCCGCGGGCAGGTCGCCCCGCTTGCGGGCCAGCTCGCCCAGGGAGTTCTCCACCGCCAGGCGCTCGCGGTCGTGCCCGCCGGCGCGGTTGAGCGCCAGCGCCTGCTCGAACAGCGCCCGGGCCTGCTCGAGATCGCCGTCGATCAGCGCCAGGTTGCCCAGCTCGCGGAGGCACACCGACTCCGAGCGGGTGTCCCCCGCGTCGCGGCTCTCTTCCAGCGCGGTGGTGAAGCCCTCCAGCGCGCCGCGGAAGTCGCCGGCGGAGCGGTGCAGCCGGGCCAGCCGCCAGCGGTTCTGCAGCACCACCTCGCCGCCGCCGGCCGCCTCGCCGGTCTGCAGCGCCCGGGTGAACTCCTGCTCGGCCTCCTCGAGCTCGCCGCGGTTGGTCAGCGCCAGCGCGCGGTCGCCCAGCGCGCGGGCGGTGACGCGGCCCACCTCGGGGGTCTGCTCCAGGCGCGCCAGCAGCTCCAGCGCGTCGCCGAGCAGGGCCAGCGTGCGGTCGAACCGGCCCCGCATCCCCTCCACCTCGGCGAGCATGCAGCGGACCAGGGCTCCGCCGACGTCCTCGCCGCTCCGGGACAGCGCGTCGGACAGGGTGCGCTGGGCCTCCTCGAGGTTGCCCAGCAGCTGCGCGGTGTAGCCCAGCCCGCGCAGCGCCACGACCCGCCGGGGGTCGTCGGCCGGGGCCCCGAGGTCGTCGGCGGCGCGGCCCGCGGCGCGGTAGAACCGGCGCGCCTGCTGGACCTCCCGGGCCTCGGCGGCGCCGCCGGCGGCGAGCAGGTCGTCCAGCGCCTCCCCGGGCGAGCCGGCGGCCAGCAGGTGCAGCGCGATCTCGCCGCGCAGGTCGCGCCCCGAGCGGACCGACCACGCCCGCAGGCCCTCGGCGCAGGCGCGGTGCAGGGCGGCGGCGTCCTCCCGCCCGGCCACGCCGCGCAGCACCGTCTCGCGCAGCAGCGCGTTGTCCAGCCGCGTCTCCCCGCGGCGGGTGACCAGCAGCCCCTCGCCGTGGAGGTGGGCCCACGCCGAGCGGATCCCCGTGGCGGCGACGCCCGCGGCGTGGAGCACGGCGGTCACCGCGGAGTAGGTCGTGGGGCCGCCGATCAGGCCGGTGGCCTCCAGCACCCGGCGGGCGGTCTCGGGGTTGGCGGCGCGGCGCAGGGTGCCGTCGATCCGGTTGCGCCACAGCGCCCCCACCGAGTCGGGCAGCGAGCGCTCCGCCTCGGCGCCCTCGACCAGCCCCCAGCGCAGCGGGACCTTCTCCTCGAGCAGCCCGTCGGCCAGCCAGGTGGCGACGATCTGGACCGCGAAGTGGGGGTTGCCCGCGGCCCGCTCCCAGACCCGCTCGGCGAGGCGGTCCTCCAGCTGCAGCAGCGCCTGGAGCAGCTGGCGGCCGTCCTCCAGCCCCAGCCGGTCGAGCGTCATCCACGCCACCGCGGGGTCCTGGGCCAGCTCGTCGGCCTGGGCCCGCGCCTGGCGGTCGGAGGCCAGATCCTCGGGCCGCACCGTGAGCACGATCAGGATCGGGGCGGGGTCGAGGGCCAGCTGGAGCAGCAGGTCGCGCACCAGGCGGAACGCCTCGCCGCCCGGGGACCACTGCACCTGGTTGAGCCACAGCATCACCCCGCCGCGGTGGGCCGCGCGGCGCAGCACGCGGTGCAGCAGCGCGGTGCGGGCCTGCTGGTCCGGCGCGCTGCCGACGTCGCCGCCCAGCCAGCGCGCCATCAGCGCCAGCTCGGCGGGGTCCTCCTCGCCGTGGCGCGTCAGGTAGCGCTGCAGCGTCTGGCGCAGCGGGTCGGGCTCCAGATCGCTGCAGTGCAGGAACCGCCGCACCGCCTCGGTGACGCCCGAGCCCACCGAGCCCGGCTCGGGATCGTGGTCGACGAACAGCGTCTGGAACCGGCCGTCGCGCTCCAGCGCCTCGTGCAGCCACAGCGCCAGCCGGCCCTTGCCGACGCCGGCCTCGCCAGCCAGCGCCGCCACCCGCGGGGTGCCGTCGCGCAGCGCCTCGGTGGCCAGCCGCCACAGCCGCTCGCGGGGCTCCTCGCGGTCCACCAGCGGGGCCCGCCGCAGCAGGAACATCGACGGCGAGGTCCCCGCCGCCTGCGGGCTGCGCGGGTCGTCGGGGGCCCGCTCGGGGAACGGCGGGTGGGCCACCTCGATCAGCCGCGGCGCGTCCCCGAACAGCAGCGGCTTGCCGTCCGGCGGGTCGGCCTCGGGGGGAGGCGGCGGGGGCGGCGCCGGATCGCCCAGCGCCAGCAGCGCGTCCCGGGCGTCGGCGGCCAGCTCGTAGCGCGCGTCCGGCGAGCGCGCCATCATCGTCTGGACGACCTCGCCGATCCCGGCGGGCACCGGGTAGCCCTCGCGGACCCGCAGCGGCGGCGGGCCGTCGGCCAGCTTGCGGTAGAACAGCGTCCACGGGTGGCCCTCGAACGGGGCGTCGCCCCACAGCACCTGGTACAGCAGGCAGCCCACGGCGTAGATGTCGGTCCACGGCCCCTGCCACAGCCCGCCGCCCTCCAGCTGCTCGGGGGCCATGAACACCGGCGTGCCGCGGGACGAGTCGGTCTGGTGGTGGTAGCCGGTGACCTCGCTGAGCTTGGCGATCCCCAGGTCCGCGACCTTGGTCCGCAGGGTCCCTCCGCCGTCGCGCGAGAGCAGCACGTTCTCGGGCTTGATGTCGCGGTGCAGGACGCCGCGGGCGTGGATGAAGGCCAGCGTGTCGAGCAGCTCGACGACCAGCCGGCGGACCGTCTCCCACGGCGGCGGCCGCTCCACCAGCTGGGTGAACGAGCCGGCGTCGGCGTACTCCATGACGAGGAACGGCTGGCCCTGACCGGTCAGCCCGGTGTCGAGCAGCTGCACCACCCCGGGGTGGGTCAGCCGCGCGGTGGCGCGGACCTCGGCCTCCAGCGTGCTGCCGAACCCCTCCTCGTAGGTCGCGCGCTGCAGGACCTTGACCGCCACCGGCTTGCCGGTCACCGCGTCGGTGACGCGGAACACGGTGGCGAACCCCCCGGAGCCGAGCACCGTCGGCTCGCCGACGAGGCGCGGGGGGAACTCCGGAGGCCTGGGCTTGGGATCCACGACCACTCCTCCTCGGGGCGGCGGTGCCAGCATAGCAGCCTCGCGAGCGTGACCGCGTCCGGACCCGCTCTGATATCATGGTGGGATCGAGGGGACCCGCAGCGGTGGCACGTGGGCTGCATCGCTGTGCGGGGGAGCTCGAGGGGAGTGTGTGATGGACGATCCGATCAAGACCGTGGCTCGCGGGCTCGCCTCGCTGGCGGGGCTCCTGCTGGTGCTGGCCTGGGGGCTGGGCTGCCCCGCTCCCGGCGACGACGACGACGGGCCCTGGACCGACGACGACGACGCGGCCGACGACGACGCCGCCGACGACGACCTCGGCGACGACGACGCGGCCGACGACGACGTCGGGGACGACGACTCCAACGAGGGGGGTCCCTGCGGCGACGGCACGTGGGGCCAGATCCCGACCACCGGCGACGTGCTGCTGGTCGCGGCCGGCGGCTCGGCCGGCGGGGACGGCTCGCTGACCAACCCGTTCGCGACCCTCGAGGAGGCCGTCGAGGCCGCCCGCGAGATCAACGATCCCGTGGTGATCGGGATCGCCCCCGGGGACTACCCCACCAACCTGCTGTTGACCGTCGAGGACGGCCAGTTCAGCGACAGCGGGCTGACCATCGCGGGCTGCGCGGTGGACGAGGTCAAGCTGTCCCCGGAGGACCCGAGCGAACCCACGGTCGCCGTCCGCGGCGCCGACCAGGTCACGCTGCGGGCGTTCCTCGTCGAGGGCGGCGACCCGGGGATCGTGATCGCCGACTCCGCCGGGGCCGAGGACCCGGTCCGGCTCGAGGGGCTCGCGGTGCGCTACGCCGACCGCGCCGGCATCGTGATCGACGACCAGGGCCACGGCGAGACCTCGGCGGTGCTCTCCGGGGTGACGGTCGAGGACACCGTACCGACCCGCGGGTCGTTCGGGTGGGGCATCGCGGTGCAGCACGCCCAGGCCACGATCACCGGCGGCAGCGTGTCCGGGACGACCCAGGTCGGGATCTTCGGGCACCTCGCCGATCTGGTGGTCGACGGCGTGGCGATCGACGACGTCGCGGTGGACCCCGACGGCGCCTACGGCCGCGGGATCCACCTGCAGATGCTGTGTACCGGGATGGTCCGCAACACCGCGATCGACTCCTGCGCCGACGCGGGGCTGTGGGTCCACACCGGCCTCGGGATCACGCTGGAGAGCAACGTCGTGGAGAACACCGTGCCCGCGGTGGTGCCCGGGCCCGGCACCGCCACCGGCGACGGCATCGTGGTGACGATGGGCGACGAGGGCTTCCAGCCCGAGCTGTGCCCGGCAACCCTGCTGGGCAACACCGCCGGGAGCAACGGCCGCAGCGGGATCGTGATCGACGGCGTGTGGGCCGAGCTGGTGGGCAACGCCGCGCCGAACAACATCTTCGACCCCGGCGGCTGGGGCATCGTGATCCAGAATGCCGCGGTGATCGGCCCCGGGGGAGACGACTTCCTCGACCTCGACGCGTCGATCGACCACGACCCGTTGGAGCTCAACATCTCCGAGCTGGACTGGATCCAGGTGGCCTCCGACTGATCCGCGCCGGCCCCCTCCCAAACCGGCGGGGATGCGGTACCCTCTCCGCGGGAGGGGACGAGGGGGAACGATGACCCTGCGCACCGTCCAGGTGCCAGCGGAGATGGAAGAGGTCTTCGCCGAGGCGGAGTCGCACGTGCGGCGGTTCTTCGACTCGATGGAGATGGACCCCGACCGCGGCACGATCCACATCGGGGGGCAACGCTACGTCCTGGTCAGCGCCGACAGCCTGTCGGTGGGGTTCGTCGAGCGGTTCGCCTCCCTGTTCCCCGGGCTCAGCCCCGGCGTCGCGCGCACAGCGGCGGCCAGGGCGCTGTACGACGTGGCGTTCAGCGCCGGCCGCAACGACGCCGCGGCGTTCCACGCGACCACCGAGGTGGCCAGCCCGATCGAGCGGCTGTCCACCGGGCCGGTGCACTTCAGCTTCACCGGCTGGGCCCGCGTGCACCTGTGGTCGGGGAGCCGGCCGAGGCCCAACGAGGACTACTTCCTGCTCTACGACCACCCCAACTCGTTCGAGGCCGACGCGTGGCTGCGGCGGGTCGAGGGCGGCCACGCCGCAGCGCCCCACGAGCCGGTCTGCGTGATGAACGCGGGCTACTCGGCGGGCTGGTGCACCGAGAGCTTCGGCCTGCCGCTGGTCGCCCGCGAGGTCCGCTGCCGCGGGCTCGGGCACGCCGTCTGCCGGTTCGTGATGGCCCACCGCGACCGCCTCGACGAGGCCCTCGAGCGCTACCGCGGGCTGGGCCTCGATCCCGGGCAGCCGCTGCCCTGAGGGAGCCGTGGGCAACGCCGTCTACGAGAGCGTCCTGGCCCGCCTGGTCCAGGTGTCCCCGCTGCTCGCGCGAGGCGTGCTCGACGCCGGCCTCGGCCAGCTGGGGTTCTCGGCGGACGAGATCACCGCCAGCCAGATGCTGCGGGTCATCGACGAGTTCCTCGGGCGCGAGCTCGCGGGGGTCGAGATCGAGGGCGGCGGTGGGCTGGTGATGGCCCGCGGGGACGGCGTCGGCTACTGCTCCCCGACCCTGTACCCGGTGCTCGGCCTCCGGCGCGGCGCCCGCTGGCGCGACGTCGAGGAGCACCTGGTCGAGATGTCCGTGATGCTCCGCGGCGGGACCGCGCCGTTCCACCAGGACCGCGTCCAGGTCGTGATCGAGCAGCCGTTCCGCCGGGTGCTGCTGGTCGGCCGCTGCGCGCTGCCCGAGCCCGACGGCGGCGTGCTGCGCATCTCGCAGCTGTACGACGCGACGCTGCAGGAGGCGCTGCGCGCCGAGGTCGGGCAGGTGCAGGCCGCCCTCGACGAGGCCAACCGCACCCGCGAGCAGCTGGCGCGCGAGCTGCTGGAGCAGGAGCGCGCCACGACGCGGACCCTGCGCGAGGCCTTCGACGCGCAGTCGACCGCGCTGGTGCAGACCGAGAAGCTGGCGTCGGTCGGGTTCCTGCTGGGGGGCATCGCCCACGAGCTGAACAACCTGCTGGGCCCGATCCTGGGGCACGCCCAGCGGCTGAAGGGCCGCGACATCGGCCCGGAGGAGCGCGACTCGGTGGCGCAGATCGAGCTGGCCGCGCGCTCGGCGGCGGGGGTGGTCCACTCGCTGCTGGCGATGGCCAATCCGCGCGCCGGCGACCGGCAGCGGGCCGACGTCGGCGCGGTGGTCCGGGAGGTCTGCGCGCTGTTCGGCGGGCAGTGGCAGCAGTGGGGCATCGAGGTGGTGCTGGAGCTGGGCGACGGGCTCCCCGCGACCTCGGCGGAGACCGGCCAGGTCCGCTCGGTGCTGATCAACCTGCTGGCCAACGCCTCGCAGGCGATCGGCCGGCGGCCGGGCCGGATCCGGATCCAGACCACCGTCGAGGGCGGCCAGGTCGCGCTGCGGGTCGAGGACGACGGCGGGGGGATCGACGAGGCCCTGCTCGACCGGCTGTTCGACCCGTACGTCACCGGCCGCGAGCGGGACGGGGGCAGCGGCATGGGCCTGCACATCGTGCAGCGCAACGTCGCCGCGGTGGGGGGGCGCGTGGCGGCGGCCAACGTGGACGGCGGCCGGGGCCGCGGGGCGCGGATCACGGTGTGGCTGCCGGTCCACGCCGGGGCGCCCGAGGCGCCCGACCCCGAGGCCGCGCCCCGCCCCGGCGCGCCGCGTGCGGTGCAGGCCGGCCGCTCCTGCCTGGTGGTCGACGACGAGCCGGTGCTGCGCTCGCTGATGTGCGACGTGCTGTGCGACGAGGGGTTCGTCGTCGAGGGCGCCGGCTGTGCCACCGAGGCGCTGGCGCGGCTCCGCGAGCGGCCCTACGACCTGGTGATCAGCGACGTGCGGATGCCGGAGATGGACGGGCTGGAGATGCTCGAGCACCTGGACGCCTGGCAGCTCCAGGACCGCTGCGCGTTCCTGTTCGTCACCGGGGACATGATCGACCCCCGGTTGCGGGAGCGGATCGAGGCGCTGGGGGCGGCGCTGCTGTACAAGCCGTTCGAGATCGAGGCCTTCGTCGCGGCGGTCGGCGGGGCGCTCAGCGCTGCAGGGAAGCCGGAACGGCCTGCATCGCCTCGGTCAACGTCACCAGGCTGACCAGCGCCTCGCACTGCGCCGTCAGCCCCGCGGCCTCGGCGGCGGTGACCACCTCGCGGGAGGCCGCCAGCGCGGCGTCGGGATCGCCGGAGCCGAGGTCCCGCTGCCAGTCCCGCGCCGTGGCCGACGCCAGCTCCAGCGAGCCCACCTCCTGGCGCGTCCGCGCGTCGTCCCAGCGGTGGCGCAGCGCCTTGCGGTACAGCTTGCACAGCGCGGCGACGTCTTCCGTGGCGGCCGGCGCCCGCGGGGTGGGCGAGGCGTCCGCTCCGGGGTCCGCCGGGGCCGGGGTCGCGCTCTCGGCCGGCAGCGCCGCCGGCTCGAGCGCGCCCGCGTCCGCCGCCGCCCCCGGCCCGGCGT
>CAZOYV010000222.1:0-14064 GCA_964584075.1 uncultured Rickettsiales bacterium
TTGGCCCGTGCCTCCTTGTCCGTGGGTTCGTGCGCCTGAAGATGGCCCGGCGGCCCGGTCCGTCAAGGGCAGGTTCGGCTTCGCCTCATCGCCGCTTGCGCGGCGACCCTTGACGGACCGGGCCGCCGGGCCAGGAGGGGCGCATGAACCCACGGACAAGGAGGCACTCGATGACCGTTTCCATCTATCCCCCCTACCCCTCGGGACGATTCCTCGCCCTCGATCTCTCGATCGAGGCTGCCGGCCTCGTCCATCAGCTGGTGGCCAAGCTGCCCCCGACCCTGGCCCACCTCGCGGACCAGGCCCGCCGCGCCAGCACCAGCGCCCCCCTCGACCTCTCCGAGGGTGCCGGCAGAGCCGGGCGTGACCGCCTCCAGTACTGGAGGATCGCCCACGCCTCCTCCAAGGAAACCACAACGTCGATCCAGCTGCTCCACGAGATGAAGATTCTCGACCCCTCCGCCGCGACCCAGACCCTCACCCTCCTGGACCGGGTCAACGCCCTCACCTACCGCCTCGTCCACCCCCGGTCCTAGCCCACCACTGCCCTCGACAGGTGCCCTCTGCCAAATCGATCGATAGTCCACCTGAGGATCGGGCCTTCCAGCTCTTCCCGCATCCGGTCGGGATCCTGTCTGCGGTCCCACCACCGCAGCCCGGCCGAGTTCCACATTCTGTCGCAATCGGAGCCAATTTCTGGGAGTCGGATGTCCGAGTTCCAGTTCTTGGCGCTCATTGCGCCAGTTTATGGAACTCGGGAGGGAACCGCCGAACAAGGTCGGGGGATGAGCCTCATCGTGGCTGCGGTGGCCTGAAGCTCCTCCTGGTCTTCCCGGCACGGGTCCACGGCGACTCCGTTGCCCCATCGAGCGGACGGAGGGGGACGGCACGCCCGCTGCACCTTCTGCGGTCTCGGCCACGGCGACGCCGACGGTCGCGGCAACGGTCACGGCGTCTGCGACGGCGACGGCGACGGCAACAGATACGGCTGGGCAACGCAGACCCTCGACGAGCGGGTGGAATCACGGGGGCGTTGCTGAAGAGGTGGCGGGATACGACCGCGACGCCACGCCGGCGCCTCAGTCGCAGTACAGCTCGCTGGAGATCGACCAGTCGTTGTCCTCTGGCCCGGCCCAGGGCTGCAGCACGTAGCCGCCGTCGCCGTCGTGGAACAGCACCCGCTCGCCGTCCGGGGCCAGCCGGAAGGAGTCGGAGCCGATGGCCGCGGGGTCCGGGTCGCCGAGGTAGCTCCAGGTCCCCACCGCGGGGTCGACCTCGTACAGCCCGGGGCCCGAGTCGCCGACGGCGAGGTAGGCGTAGACCCAGCCGTCCTCGCGGAACCGCGGGCGGAAGCCCTCGCCCAGGGACGTCTCGTCGTCGGTGGCCAGCAGGTAGTGGCGGATCTCGCCGTCCCGCAGGTAGACCAGCGCCTCGCCGTCCGGCGAGAAGCTGGGCTCGCTGCCCGTGACCGGCAGCGTCTCCTTGTCGCCGTCGTTCAGATCGATGTACTCCAGGCCGTCGTCGTGGTCGATCACCAGGATGTTGCGGCCCGGCTGGAACGCGGCGGTCCGGTAGCCCTCGCCCAGCTCGGCGATCAGGTTGCCGTAGCGGTCGGTGATCTCGGCCCAGTCACCGAACGAGTAGTACACCCGCTTGCCGTCCTCGGCGGCGGCGAGGTAGGCATCGTCGAGGCCGATCTGGGCACCGATCTCGAACGCGTCGCCCCAGTCGCCGGACTGGGAGATGTGGGACCACACGATCCACACCTCGTTGTCCTCGAACGCGATCTCCGCGCAGTCGGCTTCCTTGTTCCACACGCGCTGCTGCAGCAGGGCCACGTCGTAGCCCCCCTCGAAGCTGGCCTCGTGGTAGGAGACGATGCGGTTCTCGTCCGAGTGCGGGCAGCCGAGCAGCCCCGCCAGCATCCCGACCCCCATCGCCATCGCTGCGATCGTCCTGCTCATCGCAGAGTCACTCCGTGTGCTGGCCCCCAGCGGCTATACTGGGCGGCCTCGTCCGCTGGGAGATCCGACATGCGCGCCGCCCACGTCGCCCCGTTCGTCCTACTATGTACCACCTTTACCCTGATCTCGGGGACGGCCGCCGGCAAGAAGGCCAAGCCGGAAGAGCTCGTCCGGGCGGAGGAGCCCAACGTGGCTGCCGCGTCGCTGATCGCCGAGCACGTCCAGCAGTACCGGCCGCTGTACCTCGAGTGGAGCGAGGTGTGGTGGGCCAGCATCACCACCGGGGACGAGGCGGCGTTCGGCCGCCGGGCCGAGCTCGAGGGCGCGATCAAGGCGCTGCGCGGCGACGCCGACCGCTTCGCACGGATCGAGGCGCTGCTGGCCGACCCCGGGCTGACCGACCCGGTGCTGCGCCGCCAGCTCGAGATGCTGCACACCGAGTACCTCCCGCAGCAGGTGCCGGAGGCGGTCCGCACGCGCGCCAACGAGATCGAGAACGAGGCCGACCGGATCTTCAGCACCTACCGGATGGAGATCGACGGCGAGAGCCTGTCGATGGCCGACGTCGAGGGGCTGATGGTGACCAGCACCGACAGCGCCCTGCTGGAGGCGGCGTGGAAGGAGTCCAAGAAGGTCGCGGTGCCGCTGCTGCCTCTGCACCAGGAGCTGGTGGCGCTGCGCAACGAGGCCGCCCGCGAGATGGGCTACGCGGACTACTACGAGCTGGCCCTGCGCGCCCGCGACTACGACCCGGCCTGGCTCGAGCAGTTCTTCGCCGAGGTCGAGGCCGCCACCGACGAGCCGTTCCGCGCGCTCAAGGCCGAGGAGATCGACCCGCTGCTCGCCGAGCGGTTCGGCGTCCCGGTGGAGCAGCTGCAGCCCTGGCACTACGGCAACCCCTACTTCCAGGACATCCCGCCGGGGCTGTTCGCGCTGGACCTCGATCCGCTGTTCGCCCGCCGCGACCACGAGCAGGTGGTGCGCGACGCCGCCGACTTCTACGGCGGCATCGGGCTGCCCGCCGACGGGATCCTGGCCGCCAGCGACCTGTACCCCCGCGACGGCAAGAACCCCCACGCGATGGCGCACAAGATGGATCTCGAGCAGCGCGGCACCTCGCGGCTGCTGATGAACCTGCCGCTGCCTCCCGCGACCCAGAACCGGCGCGAGACCGCCACGTTGCTCCACGAGCTGGGCCACACCGTGCACTACGAGGGCGTCGACCACGCCCAGCCGCTGCTGTTCCTCGACGTGATCAGCCAGAACACCGAGGCGATCGCGATGCTGATGGAGCGCCAGATCCTGTCCACCGGGTGGCTGGAGGGCTACCTCGGCGTGCCCCACGACGAGGCGGCGGCGCTGTCGGCCGACGCGTTCGAGGTGATCCGCGCCCAGGAGCTGATCTTCGCCCGCTGGTGCCTGGTGATCTACCACTGGGAGAAGGACATCTACGCCAACCCCGGCCAGGACTGGGGTACGGCCTGGTGGACGTACAAGGAGGAGTACCAGGGGCTGCGCCGCCCCGAGGGCTGGGACAACCCCGACCCGCTGGCCAAGTACCACCTGGCCTCGGGGGGCGCGGGGGGCTACAACAGCTACGCCGTGGGGGGCTTCATCGCCGCGCAGCTGGCCGAGGCGCTGGCCGCCGAGATCGGCGCCGACGTGCGGACCGCGAGCTACCGCGGGCACCCCGAGATCGGGGCGTGGCTGACCGAGCGCTACTTCACGCCGGGGGCGCGCTACGGGTGGCTCGAGCTGGTGCAGCGATCGACGGGCAAGCCGCTGTCCACCGACGCGTGGAGGCGGCAGTTCCTGGAGGGTTCGTAGCGATCAGGTCGGCGGGTGCGGGCCGGGGCCGGGCTCGGGGTCCGGCTCGGGCTGGTACGGCGAGGAGTCGTACTCCTTGTCGGCCTTGGTGGTCTTGCAACCGACGGAGGTCAGCAGGAACACCACGCCCATCATCAGCACGATCGGCCAGGCCCACTTTCGAATCCGGCTCATGAGCTCTCTCCCAACTGCACGGACCGACACCGCGCAACGTCCTCTCGGTAGACCCCACGCTCAGGAATAGGGTACCAGAGCGATCCGTCAAGGGCCGGACATGCGTGTCACGAGTCGCCGTCGCCCCGGCGCTGGCGCTCCCCCACCCCCTTGACCCGCAGGTTGAAGGTCTGGATGAACACCGGCGTGAGGAACAGATCGGCCAGCAGCGCCGTGGTCAGCGTGATCGCACCGAGGAAGCCGAACTGGAACAGCCCGAAGAACGAGCTGGTCAGGAAGATCGCGAAGCCCATCACCAGCAGGGTCGAGGCGTAGACGATCGCCTGGCCGGTGGTGGACACCGAGCGGCGCAGCGCCGCCTGCAGATCGCCGTCGACCTCCAGCTCCTGGCGGTAGCGCGACAGGATGTGGATCGTGTCGTCCACCGCGACGCCGAGGCTCAGCGCGAAGATCAGCACGGTCGACGTGCGGATCGTGATCCCGGTGAAGCCCATGAACCCCAGCGTGACCAGCAGCGGCAGCAGGTTGGGGATCATCGACAGCAGGCCGATCTTCACCGAGCGGAACAGCAGCGTCATCAGGATGCTGATCACCACGAACGCGGTCGCGAGGCTGCGGAAGGTGTCGCCGACGATGTGGGTCAGGGCCTTGTTGGCCACCAGGATCGCGCCGGTCAGGCGCACCTCGGTGCCGTCGGGGAAGCACTCCTCGGTCTTGGCGTAGAACCGCTGCTGCCAGTCGAAGAAGTGGTCCGAGCCCCAGTCCCGCATCGACGTCGAGATCCGCGCGTGGCGGCGCTCGGCGTCGACGAACTGATCCACCGGGTTGTCGCCGCCGCCGAGCTCGAACAGGAACAGCTCCTGGGCCACCTGCGCCGAGCTGTCGGGCAGGCCCTCCTCGCCCGTGGCGAGCTGGTGCGCCTCGGTGACCAGGTCGGCCAGCGACAGCCCGCGGCGGACGTACGGGTCCTCGTCCAACCACTCCTGCAGCTCGAGCATCCCGGCCAGGACCTCGGGCTCGACCACGCCGCCCTCGGCCGCGGCGACCACCTGGATCTCGATGTTGAGCACGCCGCCGAAGTGCTCCTCGACGAACTCGTTGGCCACGCGGGTGCGGTTGCGCGGCCACATCTCCTCGAGCAGGTGGTTGTTGGCGTCGAGCAGGAAGCAGCCGGCGATGGACAGGCCGGTGACGATCAGCGAGATGATCCACACCTGGCGGCGGCCGCGGGCGGTGGTCACGTAGCGGCCGACCCAGTCGGTCCAGCGGCCGGTGGCGCTGCGGTTGGCGATCCCCGGGGCCTCGCCCTTGGGCGGGGGCAGGAACGAGTAGCACGCCGGCACCAGGATGATCGACGTGACGTAGGCGAACATGATGCCCAGCGCGGCGAAGATGCCCAGCGCCTGGACCACGTTGATCGAGGCGGTGGCCAGCGAGGCGAAGCCCACCGCGGAGGTCACCGCGGTCAGCAGGCAGGCCAGCGCCACGCGGCTGACCCCGACGCGCAGCGCCTCGTCGGGGGGGCGGCCGCTGGCCAGCAGCTCGCGGTAGCGGGCGATCAGGTGGACCGACTCGGAGACCCCGATGACCAGCACCAGCGAGGTGATCACCGAGTTGACCAGGTCGATCGGGTGGTCCGCGATCACCATCGCGGCCAGGGTCCAGACCATCGCGAAGCCGACGGCGGTGTTGGCCACGACGATCGCGCTCTTGTTGCGGAACAGCAGCCACAGGAACACCGAGATCAGGATCACCGAGACCGCCGAGTTGCGGACCAGATCCCGCGGCAGCAGCAGGGCGTACTCGCGCTGGGCCTGGGGGAAGCCGAAGGCGTAGGCCTCGAACGGCTCGTGGACCGTGCTGGCCACGATCTCGTCGGCGGCGTCCAGCGTCGGGCGGCGGCGCTTCTCGCCCTCGAAGTCCTCGATGAACGTCGCGACGATCACCGCCGTGTCGCCGTCCTCGTTGACCAGGCGGTCGGCGAGCAGCTTGTTGCTCAGTGCGATCTCGCGGGCGGCGGCGATGGCCTCGGGATCGTCGGGGATCCCGTCCATCAGCGGCTCGTAGGCCAGCCCGCCCCAGTCGGAGCGCTTGGGGATCCACACGTTGGTCAGCGAGATCACGTCGCCGATCTTGTCCAGCTCCTCCAGCTGGGTGGTCAGCGAGTCCACCAGCGCCAGCCCCTCGGGGGTCCACAGCTCGTCGCCGTCGGCGTGGACCACGACCAGGAAGTTGGCGTCCTCGGCGCCGAACCGCTGGCGGAACGCGTCGAGGTAGTCGATCTCCTCGTCGTGGGTCAGGAACAGGGCCCGGGGGCTGAAGTCGAAGGTCAGCCCGGTGAGGACCAGGTAGGTCCCCGTGGCGGTGATCGCGAACAACGCCGCCAGCAGGACCCAGCGCAGGCGGATGATCAGCTGGACGAGGGTGCGCACCGACCGTCTCCCCAGGAAGGGCCGATACTCGCCCATGCGCCGCGCGGACGTCAACGGCGCAGGGGTCAGGGGTGTCAGGCACTGCGGCGGACGGTGCGACCGCCCCGCAGCTCCGGGATCGCGGGGAGGTCGTCCAGCTCGTCCTCCACCACGGTGATGGACCGCCACCTGCCGGTCCGGAAGCGCCAGGCGAGCAGGCCGCCCTGCAGGCCGATCATCAGCGCCATGCCGGCCCACGCGCCCACCGCGCCGAGCCCTGCGGGGAACGTCAGCAGGTAGACCACCGGCACGCCGAAGCCCCAGTTGACGGCGATCACGACCCACAGCGGCCAGCGGGTGTCGCCGGCGCCCTTGAGCGCTCCGTACGCGACCATGTTGACCGCGTCGAAGACCTGGAACACCGACGCCACCAGCACCAGCAGGGCCGCCTGGTAGACCACCTCGGGGTACGGCGAGAACAGCGACGCCAGCGGCGCCGCCCCCGTGGCGAACAGCAGGCCGAAGACCAGCGACACGCCCAGCATCAGCCGCAGGCAGC
The DNA here is from genome assembly GCA_964584075.1 of uncultured Rickettsiales bacterium. GTDB lineage: Bacteria > Myxococcota_A > UBA796 > UBA9615 > CAYRNR01 > CAZOYV01. The sequence goes on from CAZOYV010000222.1 coordinate 6,936, forward strand.
GCTGCGCCGCGATCTCCGCGAGCTCGGGGCGCTTCTCGCCCTGGTGGCGGCCGACCAGCGTCGTCGCCGCGACGCTGATGCCCCAGCCGGTCATGAAGCTGATGCTCATCAGCCGCAGCGCGATCTGGTTCGCCGCCAGCGCCACGGAGCCGATCCAGCCGACCATCACCGAGAACAGCAGGAACGCCCCGATCTCGCCGAAGAACTGGAACCCCATCGGCAGCCCGATGCGGAACATCCTCCGGATCGTCGCGCCGTGCCACGGCCGCTGCACCTCGCCGGCGCCGAACGCCTGGTACGGGCTCCGGCGGCGGTGGACGACCACGACGAAGCACAGCAGCATGAAGCCGTTGCTCACCGCCGTGGCGATCCCCGCGCCGTCGACGCCCATCGCCGGGAACGGCCCCATCCCGAAGATCAGGACGTAGTCGGCGACGATGTTCACGGCGTTGGCCGCGATGGTGATCAGCATCGGCGTGCGGGTCCGGCCGAGGCCCTCCAGGTAGCCGTTGTAGACCCAGTACCCGAACACCGCCGGCAGCCCCAGGCTGCGGAAGAACAGGTACCGGTACCCCAGCTCGGAGACGTCCTCGCCGAGCCCGGACAGCCGCCACACCGGGTACGACAGCGCGACGGCGACCCACGTCACCGCGCCGACGACCACGCCGATGCGGATCCCCTGGCCGAGCGCGAACCCGCAGGCCCGGGGACGTCCCGCGCCGTGGTACTGCGACACGAACGTGTTGACCACGCCGAGCAGGCCGAGGCCGAACACGTACAGCGTGAACATGTAGGTCGTGGCCAGCCCGACGGCGCCCTGCTCGGTGGGACCGAGCCGACCGACCATCGCCGTGTCGACGATCCCCATCGCCGTGAAGCTGAGCTTGGAGATCACGACTGGCGTGGCCAGCACGATGATCTCTCTCCACCCGTCTCTGCGTCCCATCGTCCCGTCCTCGGCGACGGTCGAGCCTCCAACCCGACCGTGCGGTTGGGGCCCCAGAACGTCAAGGGCCCCGCGACCTCTTCGGCGGCGGGGCCCCTGACAGCGTGCGCGAGCACTCAGGCGATCATCCGCCACCCCTCTCCAGCGGCAGGCCGCCGCCGGTGGAGTCCTTCATCTGGTTGGGTACGGTGACCGACATTCGGCTCACTCCTCGCACGTTGCTCCCCGAGAAATCGTCGATCCGTCGAACCATGTCAACACCCTCGGGGTGAAAAAATCCGCCGTCGCTTCGGCGGCTCGAATAGAACGCGATGTCGCGGATCGGGCATACTCTTGCGCCCATGACGGACACCGACGACAAGGGCCCCGGCAAGCTCGAGCAGCTCGAGGCCCTGCTGGGCAAGGAGGTGCTGCGGCGGGTGGTGGAACCCACCCGGCGCGGCGCGATGGCGGACGCGGACGGGCACGGGTCGTTCGAGACGCCCTGCGGTGACGCGATGGATCTGTACGTCCAGGTCGCCGACGGGGTGGTGCAGCGGGCCTCGTTCGTCAGCCGCGGCTGCGCCCACACCCACGCCTGCGCGTCGGCCGTGGCCGAGCTGATGGAGGGCCGCACGATCGCCGCGGCCCGACGCGCGGTCGCGGTGGAGCGGATCTCGGCGCTGCTCGGGGGGCTCCCGGCGGACAAGCTGCACTGCGCCAGCGAGGCGATGGTGGCGGCGCGGGGGGCGCTGGAGGACGCGATCCGGACGGGGCAGGAGCCGTGGCGGAAGACGTACCGGCGGTAGGCGGGTCGCCCGGCTAGAACACGATCCCGGCGGAGATGCCGACGCCCGTCGAGAGGTCCTCGATGTCGGCGATCTCGCTGGTGTCGTCCTGGTTGCTCAGCGACACGCTGCGGCTGACCAGCAGCCAGCTGACGTCCACGACGATCAGCTTGTAGGGCCGGATCTCGACGCCGGCGGCCACCTCGTGGCTGATCAGGCCGCCGGCGACGCCGGTGCCGTGCCAGTCGGCGTGGGCCGACAGCATCGGGATCGCCTGGAACCGCAGGCCGCCGCCGAAGCGCACGCCGTGGGCCCAGGTGTTGTCGTAGCGCCACAGGTTGTCCTCGACGGAGCGGAAGTAGATGAAGTCCTGGCCGGCGTAGCCCACGTCGACGATCACGTCCAGCGGGCCCTGGGGCCGCGCCGGCAGCACCGGCAGGCGGAAGCGAGCGCCGGCGTTGAGCCGGTTGATCCCGTCGCGGAACACGTCCTCCTCGCCGTCGCGATCGACCGCGGCGTCGGTGCTGTAGCCGAAGCGCTCGAACTCCACCGCGAGCCCGACGAACTCGATCGGGAAGAACTCGCCGAGCACGCCGATGCTGGCCGGGGCCATCACCAGCCCTTCACCGCCCGGGCCGGCCACGGAGACGTCGACGAAGCTGTTGCAGCCGCCGTCGCACTCGGCGACCTGGTCGTACTGGTAGAACACCAGCGGGTAGCGGATCAGCAGCTTGCCGACGCGGTACGGCTGGTCGGTGAACGGGAACACGCCGGGGGTCCCGGGGCGGTTGAACGGCTTGCCCGCGGTGCCCGTCGTTGCCGGCGCGGTCGCGGCGGTCGCGACGCCCTGCGGCCGGGCGGTGTTCCACTCCAGGTTCTGGAACACGTACCAGTCGTTGGGCGGCACGGTGATCGTGTACGTCTCCTGCTGGGGGATCGCACACTTGCCGCACTTCAGCGTCAGGGTGTGGGTCCCCGCGGTCGTGGCGTAGTTCTTCAGCGGGGTGTTGCCGATCAGCTGGCCGTCGAGCATCACCGTCGACCACGGCTTGGTCTTGATCGTCAGGTAGCCGGGCGCCGGCGGCGGCGTGGTCACCGGCGGCGGGGTCGGCTGCACGGCCGGGTCGGGGGCCGAGGCGACCGCGGGGGACGGTGCCGGGGTCCAGGTCGGGGCGGCCGGGGCGGCCTCGACGAACTGCACGCCGGTGTTGGTGTAGGTCTCGCCGGCCGCCACGGTGAACGACAGGTTCTTGGCCTGCTCGGTGGCACAGCCGGTGCACTGGAGCGTCAGCTTGTGGGCGCCGGGCTCGATCTCGGCCAGCTCGATCGGGGTGGTCCCCAGCATCGCGCCGTCGATGTAGACGGTGGCCGGCGGCGTGGAGTCGAGCCTGAGGTACGCCTTGGCCGGGGGGGGCGGCGCGGCCACCGGGGCCGGCGCGGGCGTGGTCGTGGCCGTCGCCGGGGCCGGAGCGGGAGCCGGAGCCGGAGCGGGAGCCGGAGCGGGAGCCGCCGCCGTCGCCCCGCCCGCGCCCGCCGCGAGCTTGATCGTGAAGTGCTTCGAGAGCGTCTGGCCGCCGGCCGACACGTCGACCATCAGCACCGCGTCCCCGGCGGGACCGCCCGCGGGGGGGGTGTAGGTGCACGCCAGCACGCCGGGGCCCGCCGGGCTGCACGTCCCCATCGTGCCCTTGTCCACGTGGCTCCACGTGATCTGGGCGTCCTGGGCCAGCACGCCGCCCTCGCCGCTGATGATGAAGGTCAGGATGCGGGGCTGACCGTCCGAGGCGATGTCCCCCGCCGGGACCAGCGTCACGGAGATGCCCTGGGCGACCGCGGGGCCGGCCCCCGCCAGCGTCGTCAGCGCGAACAGGGCCGTCAGAATCAGCGTTCGGGTGCGGGTCATGCGTCGCTCCTCTCCCTCTGCCCAGCAGCCCTGGCGCGCCGGAACTGGCTGGCTGCCGGGCGACGCCATCATACAGAGGGCCGATCGGGGTGCAAAGGCCCCTGGACGCGCCATTTCCGTCCCAGAAGAACGGCGCGCGACGAGAATCGAGGACAGGAATCGGGGTGGGGGGGGCCGCAGCCCCCCCACCGAACCTAGCGGTAGTTGCCCATGTACTGGGTCGCGAGCTGCTTGTTGATCACCGCGTCGGGGGTGTACGCCGGCAGCAGCACCGGGGAGCGCTTGGGCATCTCGATCCCGGCCGCGTCGATCTCGTCGATGTAGTCGAGGACGTGCTGCAGGCTCAGCTTGCTGCCGGTGGCACTCTTGGCGGCGAACTCGGCGGCGTTGGCGCCGGCGATGCGGCCGAAGACGTTGATGTCCAGCAGCGAGTTGCCCATCAGGCGGTTCTCGCCGTGGATCCCGCCGGCGACCTCGCCGGCGACGTACAGGCCCGGCACCACGGTGGAGGCGTCGGCCTCGATGTCCAGCCCGCCGTTCTGGTAGTGCAGGGTCGGGTAGACCAGCATCGGCTCCCTGGAGATGTCGATCCCGAACCGCTTCAGCAGCATGAACGCGCCGCAGAAGTTCTTCTCGACGTAGCCGGGGCCGTGGAGCATCTCGAGCATCGGCGAGTCGAGCCAGATGCCCCAGGTGCCCTTGGGCGTCGGCACGCCGCGGCCCATCTCGGTGGCCTCGCGGATGAACGCCGAGCTCTCGATGTCGCGGGGCTCGCGCTCGTTGACGAACCGCTCGCCCTCGACGTTGAGCACGTTGGCGCCGGCGCCGCGGAACTTCTCGGTGACCAGGATGCCCTCGGCCTGCTCCGGGTACGCGATCCCGGTGGGGTGGTACTGCACGGTGTGCAGGAAGCAGACCTGGACGCCCGCGCGGTGGCCGATCACCAGCCCGTCGCCGGTGGCGCCGTAGTGGTTGGTGGTCATGAAGTTCTGCATGTGCAGCCGGCCGGAGCCGCCGGTGGCGAGCACCACGGCCTTGGCGCGGCAGGTCTCGAACTCCTCGGTCTCCATGTTGAACAGCACGGCGCCGGCGGCCTGGCCGTCCTCGTTCTTGATGATCTCGACCGCGGAGGTGAACTCGACGACGGGCACGCCGAGGTTGCGGACCTCGTCGCGCAGCACGCGCATGATCTCGGCCCCGGACATGTCCGACGCGCTGTGCATCCGCTTGCGGCTGGTGCCGCCGCCGTGCACCGACTTCATCCGGCCGTCCTCGAACTTGTCGAACATCACGCCCAGATCGTTGAGCCAGCCGATCGCGTCGGGGCCGTCCTCGACCAGGCGGCGGACCAGCGACGGCTTGTTGACGAAGTGGCCGCCGCCCATCACGTCCAGGAAGTGGTAGAACGGCGAGTCCTTCTCGGGCTTGTCGCAGGCCTGGATCCCGCCCTCGGCCATCATCGTGTTGGCGTCGCCGTGCCGCAGCTTGGTGACCATCATCACGTCGGCGCCGGCGTTCTTGGCGTAGATCGCCGCGCACGAGCCGGCGCCGCCGCCGCCGATGACCAGCACGTCGACGTCGTACTCGGGGTTGTCGAGGTTGACCTTCGAGGGGTGCACCAGCGGCTTGGCCTCGAGCAGGTCGACGATCTCGGGGGAGATCTCGTAGCCCTTGGAGGGGCCGACGCGGATCTCGCGGCGGATCGTGGGGCCGCTCTTGTAGTCCGGGTGGTACCCGTCGAGGTACTGCTGCCGCTCTTCGAGCGTCAGGAACGGCAGGTCGTCGTCCTTCATCTTCAGCTCTACGTGGCGGGCCCGGTTGGCTTCGCACTTCTTGTAGAGGTCCTTGAGGTACTGTGGATAAGGCATCTTCGTTACCTTCCTGATTCCTTGTGCGTGCGAACGCCGTTCAGCCTTCGTAGTCTTCCAGGAGGCCCTTGTCGCTGTCGGGGCGCCAGTCCTCGCCCTCGGCGCCGGGCTCCCACTGGCGCTCCTTGTACAGCTCGGTCCACTCCTCCTTGGACATCTGCTCGAGCTCGTCCATCAGCGCCCGGTAGCGGCCGTCGCGGATGTAGGACACCTGCTGGCGGTTGTGCCTGGCCCGCGGCACGATCTTGGCGCCGTACAGGCGGCGCACCATCTGCGCGATGTGGTACTGCGGCAGCTCTCCCATGCAGCGGCTGGCGCACAGCCCGCACTGGATGCACTCGAAGCTCAGCTCGGCGGCGGCCTCGAGGTCGCCTCGCTTGATCGCCGCGATGTAGTCCATCGTCGAGACCTCGGCCGGGCAGATCTTGGTGCACGCGTTGCACGACACGCAGCGGAACAGCTCGGGGTAGGCCGCGTGGACCTCCTCGGCGACCCCCTTGGCCTCTTCCAGGTTCCACTGGTGGCGGTTGGCCGGGAAGAACGGCAGCTGGGTGAGGTACATGTTGGGCTCGACCACCGTCTGGCACGCCAGCCCCACGTGGATCTTGTAGTCCCCGGGCTTGCGATACACGGTGCCGCAGGCGCCGCAGACGCCCATCCGGCAGCCGCAGCCGCGGACGAACTGGTACCCCGCGTGCTCCATCGCCTTCATGATGGTGAGCTCCTCGGGCACCATGTACTTCTTCCCCATGATGTAGATGGGGATCATCTCGACTTCGGGCTTGACCTGTGTTTCAGCCATCTCGTCCTCTCGTCTCCGAGTCCTTGAGATAGGTTTCTCTGAGTGTTTCCAGCGGGGGCGCCGGCCTCAGGAGGCCGCGCTCTGTACGCCCTTGTTGCTCATGTACTCCTTCACCACCGGCCGGCTCAGCTCGGGCCGCAGCGCGTCGCCGCCGAGCCCCAGCGCGATCGCCAGCAGCTGGGTGAAGTACAGGGTCGGGACCTCCTGCCAGCCGGGATCGGCGGCCAGCAGGTGCCGCTGCCGCGTGCCCACGTTGTACTCGCACAGCGGGCAGCTCAGCGCCAGCACGTCGGCGCCGGCGCCGCGGGCGGAGTCGATGATCCTGCGCGACGCGTTCATCGCCGCCTCGGGGTGGGCCAGCACCTGGTACGACCCGCAGCAGGTCTGCTCGTCGTCGAAGTCCACCGGGTTGGCGCCCAGCGCAGCGAGGAAGTCGCGCATGATCGTCGGGGAGTTGGGGTGATCGTCGATCGCGATCTCGTCGGGGCGGGTCAGCGTGCAGCCGTAGTACGGCGCCACGTTCCAGCCCTCCAGCGGGACCTCGACCTTCTCCCGCAGCGCGTCCCAGCCGATCTCGTCGCGCAGCAGGGTCAGGTAGTGCACCACCTCGACCTCGCCGGCGTAGTCCGGCTCCTCGTCCATGAAGGTGTTGATCGTGTAGCGCTTCTCCTCGTCCTCGCGCATCAGCTTGTTGGCCCGCGCCAGGGTGTTGAAGCACATCGAGCACAGCGTCACGACCTTGTCGTTGCCCTGCTCCATCACGCGGACCAGGTCCCGGACCGGGGCGACGTGGTGGATCAGGTCGTCGTCGGCCAGCGAGAACACCGCGCCGCAGCAGTTCCA
>CAZOYV010000223.1:0-8026 GCA_964584075.1 uncultured Rickettsiales bacterium
AGTTCGTGGCGCGACTGGCGTTCAGGCGGGAGTATGTTCGTGGCGCGCGACAGTCCGGGTCGAGGGGGACGTGTGGGAGTACCCCGAGGAGGGGCTGCGCCTGCTGAAGTTCCGCGATCCGGACGGCAACCTCCTGGCCGTGTCCCAGGTGGTCAGGTAGGACGATCCGTGACCGCGTCGTCGGCCGTCGAGGGCCGTGGTCACCCCCGACGCTGCGGGGGGCCGCGTCGAGTCTGATCCATCAACACCCGCAAGGAACGATGGGGTCTGCGGATCAGGACGGTCATTCCGTGAAAGAGACCAGGCCGGGGCGGCCTGGATGCCGTGGTCGGCGATGACGCCTGGGCCGGCCGTCCGTGGTCACGTGGTCACAATCTGGTCACAGTGGCCGGGGCAAGAAGAAGTAGGTGATGGAAATCACCGTGAGAATGATGGTGGAGGCGGGGGGAGTCGAACCCCCGTCCGAAATGGTTCAGCCGCGACGTCTACGTGCGTAGTTCGCTGATTTGAGTTTCGCGATCTTGGCTCCCAGCGACAGGATCCGCGTCCGCTATCCTCTTCTATTTCTCACCCCGGGTCCGAAGGGGCCCAAACCCGGGGCCAGCCTGCTGTAACACACGCCCTGCGTCCTCCCTACAGGCCCAGAAGGGGCAGAACGTCACCGCGGGTTAAGCGGCGAGAGCCATCTCGTTGTTGGCAGTTGTGTGGTCCAGCCTTTATACGGGGTGACTGGGATCCCCGGCACGCAGCCCCGACCTCTATCCATCCCGTCGAGACCGTTTCGCCCCCATGTCAAAGACCTGCGCCGCCCGTCGCGACACACTCCAAGATAGCCACGATTGCGCCGGAGTCAAAGCGATCCCGTTTGTGGCAGGATACGGATACCAACCCAGGGAGGCCCCAGCAGCATGGAAGATCGCCGCAAGTCCAACGCGCCGCCGCCGCCCCTGCTCGGCGAGCGCCGCGAGAACGTCCGCCGCCTGTCCAAGCGCCTCGACGTGGAGTTCTGGGTCGAGACCGCGGGCGAGGACGGCCGCTACCACCTCGCCGGCAACGTCAGCGCGGGCGGGCTGTTCCTCGAGAGCCCGCTGCCGCTGCCCGAGGGGACGACGACGCAGATGGAGCTGCACATCCCCGGCGAGCCGGGCCCGCTGCGCTGTGCCGGCGAGGTGCTGCGCGCCGAGGAGGGGCGGATGAACGTGCGCTTCGCCGAGCTCGACGAGGACGCGCAGCAGCGGATCGAGACGCTGATCGCCGGTGTCGATATCCCCGACCCCGAGAACCTCGGCTGAGCGCCGGGGGGGATGACCGCCGCCACCCGACCGTCGCCCGTCCTGCGCGTCGCCGGCGCGCTGGGGCTGCTGGGCTCGTCGATCCTCGGGCTGGGCTGCCTGCTCGCGGCGCTACCCTACCGCGGCCGGATCGGAGAGCCGTACTCGCCGGTCAACCACTTCGTGTCGGAGCTCGGCGAGGTGGGGGTGACCCCCGGGGCGGCGTACTTCAACGGCGGGCTGATCGCCGGCGGGCTGCTGCTGGCGGGGTACATGGCCGGGCTGGGCTGGATCGACGGCCGCCGGCTGACCCGCGCCACCGCGGTGGTCGGGACCGCCTCGGCGCTGTTCGTCGTCGGGGTCGGGCTGGTGCCGATGAACCACCTGATGCCGCACCTGGCGATCGCCGGCGCGTTCTTCCACGGGGGGCTGCTGACGATCGTCCTGTTCAGCATCTCGCTGCGCCGCTCGGCGCGGATGCCCGGCTGGCTGCTGTGGGTCGGGCTGCCGTCGCTGGTGGCCTACGTGGTGCTGCTGGTGTCGATCCCGGCGGGGCTGGGGAGCGTCGACATCCACGACCTGCCGCTGGACGAGCGCCGCCCGGCGCTGTGGCTGCCGCCGCTGGTGGAGTGGGTCGTGGTGCTCGGCACGCTGGGCTGGGTGGCGGTGGTCAGCGTGCTGCTGCTGCGCGGGCGCGGGACGGAGCGGTCCTAGAACAGCCAGGGCGCCCAGTGCTGGGAGACGTTGATCCGGATGTAGTGGTAGTCGCCGCCGTCCGGCGTCTCGAGGATCAGGATCGCCACCGGCGACACGAAGTCGTGGTAGTCGAACTGGAACCGGTTCGTGCTCATCGTCACGCCCTGGATCTCCGGGTCGTCGGGGTGGGTCCAGATCGGGTCGGGGTCGTAGTCGTGCCCGTCGTCCGACGTGACGGCCCACACGCCGTCGTAGCCGTGGGTGTCGATCTCGATCTGGATGAAGCCGCCGAGGTCGTCCCAGTGGGAGTACACCGGCGTCATCACGACGTAGTCGTCGCAGTCCTGCCCGCACGAGTCGTAGTAGTAGATCTCGTCCTCGTCGTAGGCGTGCTGGTACAGCGGCGACCAGATCCACACCTCGACGGGCTCCGGCGGCCACTGGATCTCGTAGACCGGCGGCAGGTCGGGGAGCGGGAAGTGGAGCTGGGCGGCGGCGGGCGAGGCGAAGGCCAGGGTCAGCAAGGCCGCGGCGACGAGGGTCTCGAGCTTGGACATCGTGGTTCCTCCTCCGGGGCGGCGCCCGGGCCGCTCCGTGCGGGCCGCCGCGTCGCCGTTCGTGGAGGGAGTACACCGGGGGGGAGGGGTTCCTTACATCGGATCCGCACCGGAGTTGCGATCAGGCGGCGTCGGCGCGGGCCGCCCACTGCTCCAGCGTGATCGTGGCGGGGCCCAGCAGGCGGTCGGCCTCGGCGCGGTCGCCGAGCTCGCCGTGGGTCTCGAAGTACCGCATCATCTCCACCACGCCCTGCAGGAACGGCGTGCGCTTGAGCGTGGCGATCAGGCCCATCATCCACAGCGGCATGTGCTTCACCGTCAGGCCGTTGCCCGCGGCGTCGCAGTAGCGCTGCATCGCGTCGCCCATCGTCATCGCCTCGGGGCCCCGCAGCTGCAGGGTCTTGCCCGCGGCCTCGGGGACCTCGTAGGCACGGGCCACCATCCGGGCGTAGTCCTGCAGCGCCAGGAAGTGCGACGGCAGGGCCTGCTTGCCCAGCACCATCGCCTTGCCGCCCTGGGCCATCCGCTCCAGCATGTCCATGAAGTTGGTCGGGCGGAACACGGTGTAGGGCACGCCGCCGTCCCGCAGCGCCGCCTCGGCGCGGAGCTTGGCGTCGATCAGCGCGAACGCCGCCCGGGACTCGTCCACCGACGCGCCGGAGACGTAGCCGATGCGCTGTACGCCGAGCTCGGCGGCCAGCGGCACCACGGCCTCGACCACGCGCCGCTCCAGGTGCCAGTCGGGGATCACGGCGACGGTGACGTGCACCGCGTCGCAGCCGGCCAGCGCCCGGCGCAGGTCGCCCTCGTCCTCGGCGTCGCCGACGGCGAGCTCGAAGCCGTCGCCGAAGGCCTGCCGCAGCCTGGCCTCGTCGCGGCCCATCACCCGCACGGTCCAGCCGCGGTCGTTCAGCTCGCGGGCCACGGGCTGGCCCAGGAAGCCGGTCGCGCCGATCACCAGGATGGTCTTGCTGTCGCTCATCTCACTCTCCTCGGGCGGCCCGCCGGACCGCGATCAGGGTCAGGTTGAGGTCTCGGATGCGGGACAGCAAGCCGTGCAGCCCCGCCTGGTCCAGGGGAGACGTGGTCAGCGTCGCCTCTCCCCGCTCGTGGTTCTCGACGGCGGCGGCGTCGAGCCAGGCCGCCAGCCGCTGGTCCAGGTGGTTGCCGACCTGGATCTCGTAGCGCCAGCGCGCGTGCATCTCGCTCACGCCCAGTAGCGCGCGAAGGCCAGGCCGACCTTCAGCGTGATGATCGCGGACAGCGCCAGCAGCGCGGCGCGGTGGGTGCCGATGCCGGGCAGCCACAGGCCGGTGAACGCCGAGACGATCACCAGCACCGCGCAGGCGCCGAGCACGATGCCCGCGATGGTGGTCGGGTTGCCGATGCCGATCTGCCCGACGCTGATCCAGGGGCCGGCCAGCGCGCACATCACGAAGCCGACGCCGACGACCGCGAGCAGCGCGGCGCGGTCGCCCTCGATGAGCGGCATGCGCCAGCCGCGCAGCGCGCCGAACACGATCAGCGCGACGGCGATCGCGACCGGGATGGTGGCCAGGGTGGGGGCGAGGCTGAGCTTGCTGACGGTGGCGTCCATGGTGTCGTCCTCCGTGGTGTTGTGGTGGCCGTTCGTCATCATCTGCACCCAGGATGCCGGGCGGCGGGCAGGCGCGAATCGGCCGGAGGATGGATTCGGGGGTTGATTCTTCGACGGGGGGGTCGAGCGGGGGCTAGGGGAGCAGCCCGCGCTCGCGGGCCAGCGCCACGGCGTGGGTCCGGCTGTCGGCGTCGAGCTTGGCGCTGATGTGGTGCACGTGGGTCTTGACGGTGCCCAGTGAGACGAACAGGCGCTGGCCGATCTGGCGGTTGGAGAGGCCCTCGGCGAGCAGGTCGAGGACCTCGAGTTCGCGCTCCGACAGGGGCTCTGCCAGCGCGGCGTTGGCGGCGGCGCGGCGGGCGGCGCCCTCGTCCGGGCGGCCTTCGTCGTCCAGCAGCGAGCGGACCGGCTCGCCCTCGTCGCGCAGCAGCTGCAGCGCGTCCTGCTCCTCGGCCCAGCGGATCGCAGGGGCCAGCGCCGCGGCGGCCAGGGGGGGCTCCCCGGCGGCGAGATGGGCCCGGGCGAGCAGCGCCCGCGCCAGGGCCGCGCGCCCGAGCCGGCCGCGGTGCTCGGCCTGTTCGAGCAGGGGCTGCAGCACGGCGACGGCCGCCGCGGGACCGTCGGTGGCCAGCGCCAGGCGGGCCCGCACGAGGCCGATCCCCTCGCGGACGAGCGGCGGCGCGTCGCCGCCGAGGTCCGTCTCCCCGGCGAAGGCTGCCGCGCGCGCCACGTCGCCGGCGGCGATCCAGTGCCGCACCAGCGGCGCGTCGAGGATCGCGCCGAACAGCCGCGTCGCCCCCGGCGCCTCGCGGCGGATCCGTTCCCCCCTGGCATAGGCCTGTGCCGCGGCGGCGTCGTCCCCGCGCGCCTCGGCCACCTGGGCCTGGATCGCCAGGCCGAAGAGGATCTGATCGGGGTTGGCCCCCGGCATCAAGCGCGGCAGCGCGCGCTCGACGAGGGCCGCGGCGGTGGGCTCGTCGCCGGCGGCGTGGGCGACCCAGGCCCGCCCCAGGTCGACGATCGCCCCCATCACGGTGTCGCGCAGGCCGGGCACGTCGGCGCGCTCGGCGGCGCGCCGGTACAGGGCGCGCGCGTCGTGCAGGCGTCCCTCGACCAGCGCGATCTGGCCCTGGTCGCACAGCGCCAGGCACTCGGTCCAGCGGCTGCCGGCGTCGGTGCCGATGCGCTCGATCTCGCGGAACGCCGCCAGCGAGGCGACCAGGTCGCCCTCGGCGCGCGACGCGTAGCCGGTGATCTGCGGGACCATGATCCGCAGTACGAGGCAGTCCGCGGGCAGCCGCTCGCCGGCCCGGCGGGCCAGCTGAAGCGCCTGCTCCGAGGCCCCGGCGGCGTTGGCCAGGATCGCGCGGAGGATGTCGAGGTTGCCCTGCAGCTCGGGGTCGTCGGCGTCGCGGTGGCCCTCTCCGGCCCGTCGCTCGGCGATCGCCAGCACCGCCGGCGCCTCCTGCGCCCGGCCGGTGAACAGCATGGTCCACGCGCGCAGGATCAGCAGCCACGGCCGGGCCTCGACCTCCACGTCCGGGAGCGCGTCGAGCCACCGCTTCAGCGTCATCAGCTGGCCGTCGGTCATCAGCTCGAACGCCGCGGCGCGGGCCACGTCGCCGGCCAGCGCCAGGTCGCCGGCGGCCACGGCGTGTCCGTGGGCGTCGGCGTGCAGGCCGCGCTCGAGGCACTCGCGCGCGGCGCGGCCGCGCAGCGTCTTGACGCGGCCGGGGTCCTCGGCCTGGAGCCGGCTGCGCAGCAGGTCGGCGAACAGGTGGTGGTAGCGGACCCAGCGGCGCTCGTGGTCCAGCGCGACGACGAAGACGTTGTCGCGCAGCAGGCGCAGCAGCGTCTCGGCGCCGTCGTCGGCGTCTCGCACGGCGTCGGCGAGCGCGGCGTCGAAGCGACCCAGCACCGACGTCTCGAGCAGGAAGCGCTGCGTCCCCGCCGGCAGGCCCTCGAGGACCTCGGTCACCAGGTAGTCCAGCACGTGCTGGTGGCTGCCGGAGAACGCGTCGAGGAAGTCGTCCACCTGCTCGCGCCCCTGGAGCGACAGCGCGGCCAGCTGGATCCCGGCGATCCAGCCCTCGGTGCGCTCCTGGAGGCGCGCGACCTGCGCCGCGTCGAGCTGCACGCCCCCCTCGGCGAGCAGGGCGGTCGCCTCCTCGGCCGTGAACCGCAGGTCGGCGTCGCGGACCTCGCCGAGCTGGCGCCGGACCCGCATCCGCGCCAGCGGCAACGGCGGGTCGGCGCGGGTCGACACCGCCAGGTGCAGGTCCGGCGGGGCGTGCTCGACGAGGAACGCCAGCCCCTCGTGGATCGCCGGGTCGCGGACCAGGTGGAGATCGTCCAGCGCCAGGATCAGCGGCTCCCCGCCGTGGGCCCGGGCGGCCCCGTCCCACTCGTCGATCAGCGCGTCGAGCCACACGCTCCAGGACGGGCGCTGGGGGGCGCGCAGCACCTGCGCCGCGGTCTCCCCGAAGCCCGGCCGGGCGCGCTGGAGCGCGGCCAGCAGGTAGGTCCAGAATCGCACCGGATCGTCGTCGTCGGCGTCCAGCGAGAGCCACGCCGTGCCGGCCTGCGCCTGCTCGAGCCAGGCGCCGAGCAGGGTGCTCTTCCCCGAGCCGGCCGGTGCCGAGAGCAGCGTCAGCCGCTGGCCCGCGCGGCGGCCCCGCTCCAGCCGCTCGATCAGCCCGGGCCGGGCCAGCAGGTCCCCCCGGGGGGGAGGCGGCCGCAGCTTGGTCCTCAGCAGGATCTCGTCCATCGGCCGCACCGTACCATCGCTGCCAGCCGGGCTGGAAGGCGCTCAGGAGAGGAACAGCAGCGCGCCGCCGCCCACCGCCACCACCGCCCCCGCCGCGGCGCGCCACGACACGCGCTCCTTCTTGATCACCACCGCGGGCGCCAGGATCAGCACCGGCATCAGCGACATCAGCGTCGCCGCCACGCCCACGTGGGTGAGCTGGACCGCCACCAGCGACAGCGACACGCCGAGGAATGGCCCGGCGAACGCGCCCAGGCCGGTGTAGGCCATCGCGCGGCCCTGGCCCAGCGCGGCCAGCACCCGCGGCCACTGGCCGAGGAACACGAACAGCACGGCGAACCCGGCGATGCCGGCGAACACGCGGATCTGCGTGGCGGCGAAGGCGTCGTAGTCGCCCATCCCGTGCTTGCTCAGCACCAGCCCCACGGCCTGGCCGAGCGCCCCGCCGATGCCCAGCAGCACGCCCCCGATCCGCGCGCGCCGGGCCTCGGGCAGCTCGTCGGCGGGGCGCTCCAGCACGACCCACACCACCCCGCCGAGCACCAGCGTCATGCCCAGCAGGTCCGTCGCCGACGGCCGCTCCCCCAGCGCCACCAGCCCGATCGCCGCGCCGAACAGCGGGGTCAGCGCCATCAGCAGCACGCTCAGCCGCGCGCCGATCACGACGAACGCGCGGAACAGGCACAGGTCGCCGAAGGTGAACCCCACCAGCCCGGACAGCCCGAGCCACAGCCAGGCGTGGGCGGTGGCGTCGGTGGGCAGCGGCAGGCCCCGCGTGATCGCCCCGAAGATCGCCAGCAAGACCGCCGCGATGACCAGCCGGATCAGGTTCACCGGCAGGGACCCGATGCGCTTGCCGGCGGCCTCGAACGACATCGAGGTCACCGTCCAGCAGCAGGCCGTGCCGAGCGCGGCGAGCTCGCCGGCGTGGGGGAACGGGGGGGTCAGGGTGGGGCCCTCCGCGCCCGCGGCGGCGGGCGGACCGAGAAGGTATCACTTCCGAGGTCGAGACATGCGGGCCGGCGTTCGCCCGCGAATCGTGAGCCATCGTCACAATCCGGGCGTGGAGCGACCCTTCGCTCACGAATCGTGAGCCATCGTCACAATCCGGGCGTGGAGCGACCCTTCGCTCACGAAT
>CAZOYV010000223.1:8126-14039 GCA_964584075.1 uncultured Rickettsiales bacterium
CGTGAGCCATCGTCACGTTCCAAGCGTGGTGGATCTCGAGCGCTGTACGGAGAGTCCCGATCAGAAATGCAGGGCCAGGCCGTCGGGGCCCCACGTCACGGTGGGGGCGGGGCGCTGCGCCGGGCCCGCGCGGGCGAAGCCCGGGACGCGGTCTTGCCACAGGCCGGCGCGGATCGCGAACAGGATCGTCCACACCGTCAGGGCGATCGCGCCGCCACCGGCGATGAACGTGAACAGGCCGCCGATCATCGCCCCCCAGCCCATGTCGTCGTCCTCGGGGTCCCGCTCGGCGGTGGCCTGGCTGGCGTGGTGGCCGATGATCAGCGCGTGCAGGAAGACCGCCGGGATTCCGGCCCCGAACGTGGCCCCCAGCCACGGGTTGGGGCCGCGCTCGTCCCCGGTGACCATCGCCACGCGGTGCAGCGGCGGTGGCGCCGGGCAGCGGTCGGCGGCGCGGGCGGCGGGGGTGGCGACCAGGGCGACGAGGACGAGGACGGGCAGCCACCGTGTCACGGCTCGCTCCGGTTCTCCGTGCCCCTGGATTCGCCCGCTGCCCCAGCGTCGTGCAGCCCGCGTGCCACCGGAGCGGGTCGCGGCGGCCCCGCCTGCACCCCCGGTGGGAGCACGGTGCGGTCGCCCGAAGTGGTACGATCCCGCGGCACGCTGGGACCCGACATGAAGCTCCCCCTGGCGCTGAAGCGCTACGACATCGACTCCCTCGACAACCGCGATCCGGAGGCGATCGAGCGGCTGTGCCGGCTGTACCACGAGCCGCTGCGGCGCTACTTCCGCTTCGAGTGCGGCGGGATCGAGCGGGTCCCCCCGGGGCCGGCGCTGTACGTCGGCAACCACAGCGGCGCGATGCTGATCCCCGACAGCTTCCTGCTGTTCTCGACGATGTTCTTCGAGCGCGGGATGGCCGACCTGCCCTACGGGCTGGGCCACGAGGTGGCGATCTCGATCCCGGGCCTGATGCAGATCGTGGTGCCCCTCGGGGCGGTCCGGGCGAGCCACGAGAACGCCCACCGGCTGTTCTCCACCGGGCACAAGGTGATGGTCTACCCCGGCGGCGACGTCGACAGCCACCGGCCGTGGCGCGACCGCGACCGGATCGTGTTCGGCGGCCGCCGCGGCTACATCCGCCTGGCGCTGCGCGAGCGGGTCCCGATCGTCCCGGTGGTCACCGCCGGGGCCCAGGAGGTGTTCCTGATCGTCGACGACCTGCGCTGGCTGGCGCGGCTGACGCGGGCCGACAAGGTGCTGCGCACCGAGGTCTGGCCGCTGATGGTGTCGATCCCGTGGGGCGTGACGCTCGGCCCGTCGCCGTTCTACATCCCGGCGCCGTCGCGGATCCTGTCGGAGTTCCTCGAGCCGATCCACCTCGACCCCGACGGGCCCGAGGCCGCCGAGGACGAGGAGCACGTGCGCCGCTGCGCCGAGCGGGTCGAGACCGCGATGCAGGACGCGCTGACCCGGCTGGCGGCGCGCCGGCGCGAGCTGGGCGGGTGGCGGCGGTGAGGGAGGTGCCGATGACGATCGCGAGCTTCACGGTGCTGGCCGCGTGTGTGGTGGGTGTCGCGGCCGCCGGGCTGCTGTCCGGCTGCGCCTACCTGATCGGGACCCGCCCGGTGGTCGACGAGGACCGCTACCTGGGGCCGGCCGAGCCTCCCCCGCCGCGGGCCTCCGAGCCGCGGGTCGAGCAGCCGGTGCTGCCGTTCGCGGTGTGGGGGCTGCACTTCGACGAGGAGCTGGTCTTCGAGCTGAAGGGGCACGACACGTGGCGGATGATCGAGGTGGTCCGCCTCGAGCTGGCGGGCGAGGGCGAGGTGTGGTTCACGCTGGACTCGCACCGCTGCGGGCGGCAGTGGGCCGGCGCCGCGCCCGAGCACCTGCGCTTCGCCGCCGGGTTCCCGGCCCCGACCTACGAGTCGGACTTCGAGGGCGAGCGCAGCGAGGACGAGCGCGCGATCCGCTACCGCGGGGCCTGGACGCTGCGCACCGGCGAGCGGCTGGTCGTCGAGGCCGAGGCGCGCAAGCCGTTCCGGCGCTTCCCGCTGCGCAACGGCAACGGGATGAACCACTCGCAGGAGACCGCGCTGGCGGTGCTCGACCTGGAGTACCGCAACCCGCTGAAGGTCGCGGTCACGCTGGACGGCCGGGCCTACCCGACCCACCTGCTGTCCCGCTCGCTGCTGGTCCAGGCCGCCGGCGGCGTGATGGAGGCGCGGCGCACGATCCGGGCGACGTCGGAGGGCGGCGGGCTGCACGTCGACGAGGGCGGGCAGGGCGATCTGGAGTACCGCCGCGAGGAGGCCGACGGCGGGTTCGCGCTGGTGCTGGAGCGCCCCACCGGAGAGGAGACCTGGCGGCTCGTCGAGCGCGGCGGCGCCCAGCACGTCACCGAGGTCGAGCTGACCCAGGAGGGCCGCTCGGTGCTGCGGATGCGGTTCAACCCGCCGCTGCCCGATCTGCGCGCCGCGGTGGGCGAGGAGACGACCCACCGGCTGGTCGCCGCGGTCAACGGCCAGCCCGGCTACCTGCGCGGCGCGGTCACCGTCGCCCCCGGCGGCGGGGGCAAGACCTCGGTGGTCCGGGTGCTCCCCGACGCGCCCCGCTGGGCCCGCGAGCGGCCGGCGCGCTCGACGATCCGCTACACCGGCGCGGCCGCGGTGGTCGACACCGTGATCGAGCCCACCCGCCCGTGGTCGTTCGGCGACGTCCCGTGCCCCGAGGACGAATCCCCCTGAGTACACGGAAATCGTGGGCCATCGCCCCCCGATCGGCCGGGGATTTCCCTTGATGGCGGGCCGCCGCTGCGGTACAAGCCCCCCACTCGTTGCCAACTGAGGGAGGTTCAGACCGATGGACAACGCGAGCTGGATGTGGCTGCTGGGCCTGGTCGCCGCGCTGGGCTTCGTCCTGGCGGGGTGCCCGGCCGACACCGACGACGACGACTCGGCGGACGACGACGACGCCGCGGACGACGACGACGCCGCGGACGACGACGCCGCGGACGACGACGCCGGCGACGACGACTCGTACCCCGCCGAGGACTGCTGGTCCCAGATCCTCTCGCCCAGCGGCGACGACTGCACGTACACGTACCAGACCGACGTCGACCACCACGAGAAGCACAACTTCTCGATGCCCGAGGGCATCGTGCACGTGATCACGACGCTGACCTGGACCGAGGAGCGCGGCGACTGGCAGTTCGGGGTCGACGTGGGCGAGGGCACCTGCCCGCACAGCGGCACCGTGTGGCTCGGCGACTACGGCGACAGCGGCGAGGTGGTCGTCGACGTGCGGGCCCAGGAGCTGCCGGGCGAGCCCGACGTGTTCCCCGCCGGGGTCAACGTGTTCAACCACGTCCAGCTGATCAACGAGATCGACCACACCGACGGCGACCAGTGCGGCTACAGCCTGACCGTCGAGGTCTGCGCCCTCCAGTGATTCCGGGCGGTTCCGCCGCTCTCCTGCCTTTTTCCGCTTGCCATTGAATACCCGGCCGGGGTCAGACGTTCTATATACCCGTGCAGGAACCGCGCGTGCGGGATACCGTGTGTGCGTACGGGAAAGTGAGGTCGACCATGTACCGCGCCATCCGAACGATCCACGTGCTGGCCGCCGCCGCCCTGGCGCTGGCCCTCGCCGCGCCGGCGCTGGCCGCCGACGCCGGGCCCGAGGGCAAGGCCAGCGGCGAGCCGCAGGCCGCGCGCATCAGCTGGCTCGACGGGACGCTCTACGCCTGGGGTCCCTTCGACCAGGACAAGCGCAACATGATGATGAACGACCTGGTGCGCGAGGGCGACGAGCTCTACGCCGCGCCCGGCACGTTCGTCGAGATCGAGTTCCCGGGGTCGACCTACCTGCGGATGGACGGCGGCAGCTCGGCGGTGATCTCGAGCTACCGCGGGGACCTGCAGTTCGTCCCCACGGCGGGCTCGTTCTACCTCTCCACCGGCGACTGGAACGAGGCCGTGGCGCGCTTCGGCCCGGACACCGCGGCGGTGGCGGCGGCGACGTTCGCGCGGCTGGACCACCAGGCCGACGAGTACCGCGCGCTGGGCGTCGTGGTCGGCGTGGCCAAGGTCGACGGCGTCGATCTGTCGCTGGAGGTCGTCGACGACCAGGTGGTGTTCTCCGAGCGGTACGGCGCGACCTGGGCGGTGGGCGACTTCGACCCGCGCGACGGCGACGAGTTCGACCAGTGGAGCCTGGAGCGCGAGCGGACCCTGCGCAAGGACTTCGACAGCGACGATCCGTCCTACCCGCTGGTGGGCTACGACGAGCTCGACGGCAACGGCACCTGGGTCGTGGTCGACGACGTGTGGTGCTGGCGCCCGACCGTGGTGGTCAACACCTGGCGGCCCTACAGCTACGGCGAGTGGGTGTGGTACAGCGGCCACGGCTGGACGTGGGTCTCCCACTACCGCTGGGGCTACGTCACGCACCACTACGGGCGCTGGAGCTACGATCCGTTCTACGGCTGGGTCTGGATGCCCGGCATGGTCTGGGGGCCCGCCTGGGTCTCGTGGGGGGTGTTCGGCGGCTACATCGGCTGGGCGCCGATCTCGTGGTGGGGCTGGCCGGTCGTCTACTACGGCTACTACTCCTACTATGACTACCGCTGCTGGATGTTCGCCGACCACGTGTACTTCTACCACGGCGGCTACCACCACCACGGACCGTACCACCACCACTCGTACCACCACGGCCACCACGGCTACGGGGGCTCGCACCCGCGTCCGGGGGGCGGCGGCGACCACCACGACGGGCACGCCTCGGCGTCCCACGACCGCTCGACGCTGGAGCCCGGCGAGGCGCGGCCGCGGGAGCTCGGCAGCGACTTCAAGACCCTCGACCGCGACCAGTTCGAGGCGCTCGATCGCTCGATCATCGACGACCCCAAGCGGGACATCCTGCGCGAGGCCAGCGCCACCCCGCAGGAGCGCGAGGCGTTCGAGAAGGGCGGCGACACCCGCCTGGCGATGCTGCGCGAGCGCTACGACAAGGGCCAGAACCGCGATCCGTTCACCGGCCAGCCCAGCCGCGGGGGCCGCGATCGCGGCACCACCCCGATGGGCGACCGCGACCGGGGCGCGGGGGCGGCCGACCGGGCGGCGGCCGACCGCGACCGCGGCGCTGCCGAGGGCGACCGTGACCGCGGCGCTGCCGAGGGCGACCGTGACCGCGGTGCTGCCGTGAGCGACCGTGACCGGGGTGCGGCGGCGACCGACCGCGATCGGGGTGCCGCCGCGGACGACCGGGACCGGGGCTCGTCCGACTCGGGCCGCGCGATCTCCGGCGCCGGCACCGGCGAGGGCGACCGCACCCGGGGCGACGGCGGCGGGGCCACCCGCGACTTCGACCGGGACGCCTACGACCGGCTGGTGCGGGACCGCGACGAGGGCGCGCGCGCCACGCCGAACGAGGTCCGCGACCGGGGCGAGACCACGCCGTACGTCCCGCGCTACCGGGGCGGCCGCGCCGACGGTGAGAACAAGGGCTACGAGTCCTCGACGCGCTCGCGCTCCGACTCCGGCCGCGGCAGCTACGGCGACCGCTCCTCGTCGGGCTCGCGCTCGTCGTCGGGCAGCGCCAGCAGCGGCTCGCGGTCCTCGGGCTCGCGCAGCTCGGGCAGCGCCAGCAGCGGCTCGCGCAGCCGCTCGTCGGGTTCGTCGTCCAAGGGCTCGACCGGCTCGCGCAGCTCGGGCAGCAAGAGCAGCGGCAGCAAGAGCAGCGGGTCGCGGTCCTCGGGCAGCAAGAGCAGCGGGTCCAAGAGCAGCAAGAGCGGCAAGAGCCGGTAGCCGGCGGACCCCCGGGTTCCCACCCCCGACCCCCCCTAGTCCCGCCGCGGACGAATCCGTCCATGTCCCCTTGCGCCCGGTTGCACGGGCCGGTAGGAAGGGGGAC
>CAZOYV010000224.1:0-14018 GCA_964584075.1 uncultured Rickettsiales bacterium
ATGGCCGCTGGCTGGGCGGCCACAGTAGGCGGGAGTGGTGAGAAGTGCGGGCTAGCAGCCTGTCGCAGATTGCCACGCACCGCCCGCATCTCGCCTGCCGGCCGCCTCTGAACAGCCCCTCCCTGCCCATATGCCCGATATGCGTCGGTCGAGGCGGTCCAGATCCGACTCGCCAGTCGAGCGCGGCTCGGCACGCGCCAATCTGCGACAGGCTGCTAGTCGATCTCGACGTCGGCCCACGCCACGCGGACCCCGCCGTGGTCGAGCAGCTCCTGGCGCAGGAACTCGCTGGCGTCGTCCACGGCGTGCTGGGCCTCGCCGTGGTACAGCAGCGAGATCATCCGCTGTCGAGTGGGGCGCGCCCCGGCGAGGCACGGGTCGGACTGCAGCATCGCCAGGATCGTGGACCAGTCCGAGAGGCGCTGGTCGCGGTCCTTGACCAGCATGCCGTGCACGGCCTGGATCAGGGTCTCGGGCAGATCGCTGCGGAAGTCCCGCAGATCGGGGGCCGGCTCCCGCACGTGGGCGTTCATCACCTCGGTCTTGTCCCCCTGGAACGGGTGCTGGCCGGTGAGCAGCTCGAACGCCATCACGCCCAGCGAGTAGATGTCGGCGCGGCCGTCGGCGGCGCGGCCGGTGGCCACCTCGGGGGCCATGTAGTGGGGCGTGCCCTCGACCATCGCGGCGCGCTGGTCGCCCACGTCGGTCTCGATCGGCCGGGCGATCCCGAAGTCCATCAGCTTGACCTGGCCGTGGCCGTCGACGGCGCAGTTGGCCGGCTTGACGTCGCGGTGCACGAGGCCGGCGCCGTGGGCGTGCTGGAGCGCCTCGCCGACCTGGGACAGCAGCGCCATCGCCCGGGCGGGGGCCAGCGGGCCCTGGGACTGGACCAGCCGGTGCAGCGTCGCGCCGCCGACGAACTCCATCATGATGAAGAACGTGGCGTAGGCCTCCTCGGTGTCGAAGACCTGCACGATGTGGGGGTGGTTCAGCCGCGCGATGATCCGCGCCTCCTGCAGGAAGCGGGTGCGGAAGCGCGGCTCGTAGGCCAGCGAGTGGTTCAGCATCTTGGCCGCGACGACGCGGTGGAGCTTCTCGTGGACCGCCGCGTAGACCGTGGCCGAGCCGCCGCTGCCGACCTTCTCGAGCAGCCGGAACTTGCCCACCCCGTGGATCCCGACCCCCTCCGCGAGGCGCTTGCCGAGCAGGCCGGTGAGCAGCCGGGCCAGCGGCGGGTTGGCCTCCAGCAGCGGGTCGAGGTCCCGCTTGTGCAGGCCGTAGGCGGTCAGGTCGGTGTGGGCGACGACGTCGGCCACGCGGGGCATCCCGGTCAGCAGCGCCATCTCGCCGACGATGTCGCCGCGGCCGAGCTGCGCGACGAACTTGGACGCCCCGGCCGCGTCGGTCACCGGGATCTCGGCCCGCCCGTCGGCGATCACGTACATCCGGTCGCCGGCCTCGCCGCGGCGCATCAGCCGGGACCCCGCCGGCACGTGCACCGGGCTCATCCGGTGGGCGATGTCCCGCCGCCAGCCTGGCTCGAGGTCGTCGAAGCCCTCGACCTCCGCGAGGAACCCCTCGATGTCCATCACAGCCCCTCTCGACGAGCTTCGCGCCCGTGTCCGCGCAGGATAATATGGCCCGTGGAGCGATGGGAGGTCTTCGGTGCGCAGCGCGATCTGGATGGCGGCGGCGGCGATCCTGCTCGTGGGGGCGATCGGCGCCCCGGCGGCGACGACGAACCAGCACCTCGACGCGTGGACCGGCGGCCACTGCACGGTGTGTGGCGCGACCTACGCCTGCGCGGACTCGGGGGGGACGACCCACGGCACGTTCGGCTACGCGGTGAACTTCAGCGACCCGCTGCCGGCCGGCGCGGTGCTGCACCAGATCACCGTCCAGACCTGGGGCATCGATTGCTCCGGGACCGGCTCGTGGGTCTTCACGCTGAACGGCCAGCCGCTGGCCAGCGGCGCCGATCCCAACGGGGCCAACTGCACCTGCGACACCTGCGACGGAGGGGTGGACTACCCCAGCGCGAGCTACCCGTCGGGGTTCCCGGGCTACAACTACCAGGCCAGCAACACGTTCGGGGTCCAGCCCACCGGCGGGTCGTACTGCCTCGGGTACGTCGAGCTGATCCTGGACTACACGACCTGCGTCGCCAGCGACAGCGACGGCGACGGCTACTCCGACTGCGACGGGGACTGCAACGACGCCAACGCCAGCGTCTACCCCGGCGCGCCGGAGCTGTGCGACGGGGTGGACAACGACTGCGACGGCTCGGTCGACGAGGCGGTCGACAACGACGGCGACGGGTACATCAACTGCAACGACTGCGACGACACCAACGCGGCGATCCACCCGCTGGCGATCGAGGTCTGCAACGGGGTCGACGACGACTGCGACGGCAGCGCCGACGAGGACGGCGACGGCGACGGCTACGACGTCTGCACCGACTGCAACGACAACAACCCGAACGTCTTCCCGGGGGCCACGGAGTGGTGCGGCGACGGGGTGGACAACGACTGCGACGGGCAGGTCGACGAGGGGGTCGACGGCGACGGCGACGGCGTCACCGACTGCGACGGGGACTGCAACGACGCCAACCCCAGCGTCTACCCCGGCGCACCGGAGCTGTGCGGCGACGGGGTGGACAACGACTGCGACGGGCAGGTCGACGAGGGGGTCGACGCCGACGGCGACGGGTGGAGCACCTGCGGCGGGGACTGCAACGACGCCAACGCGGCGGTCAACCCCGGGGTGGTCGAGGTCTGCAACGGGATCGACGACGACTGCGACGGCAGCGCCGACGAGGACGGCGACGGCGACGGCTACAGCGTGTGCGTCGACTGCGACGACGGCAGCTCGGCGATCTCGCCGGCGGCGGTGGAGGCCTGCAACGGCTTCGATGACGACTGCGACGGGGTGGTCGACGACGTGGACGCCGACGGCGACGGCCACATCGCGGCGGCCTGCGGGGGGCCCGACTGCGACGACGGCGATGGCGCGGTGCACCCCGGCGCGACCGAGGTCTGCAACGGGATCGACGACGACTGCGACGGGCTGGTGGACCCCGACGGGGACGGCGACGGCTGGGACCTGTGCGACGACTGCGACGACACCGACCCGCTGGTCGGGCCCTCGGGGGACGAGGTGTGCAACGGGGTCGACGACGACTGCAACGGGGTGGTCGACGACGTGGACGCCGACGGCGACGGCGCGATCGACGACGCCTGCGGCGGCACGGACTGCGACGACGCCGATCCCGACACCTACCCCGGGGCGCCGGAGCTGTGCGACGGCGGGGACAACGACTGCGACGGGGTGGTCCCGCTCGACGAGACCGACGACCAGGACGGGGACGGCTTCGTCGCCTGCGACGACTGCGACGACCAGCACGCGGCGGTGAACCCCGACGCGCCCGAGGACTGCGACGGGGTCGACACCGACTGCGACGGCGTGCTGCCCGCCGACGAGGAGGACCTGGACACCGACGGCTGGATGATCTGCGAGGGCGACTGCGACGACGACGACGACACGGTCTACCCCGGCGCACCCGAGCTGTGCGACGGGATCGACAACGACTGCGATCCGACGACGCTCGAGGAGGTCGACGACGACGGCGACGGCTGGACCGGCTGTGACGGCGACTGCGACGACACCGACCCGGCGATCCACCCCGGGACGGTGGAGCAGTGCGACGGGGTCGACAACGACTGCGACGGCCAGATCGACGAGGCCCCGGACAACGACGGCGACGGGTTCGGGCTGTGCGACGACTGCGACGACAGCGACCCGTACACCAACCCCGACGCCGAGGAGATCTGTGACGACGGGCACGACAACGACTGCGACGGGTGGGTCGACATGACCGATCCCGACTGCGACCCCGGCGACGACGACACCGGCGGGGACGACGACACCGGCACGGGCGACGACGACACCGGCGGGGACGACGACACCGGCGCGGGCGACGACGACACCGGCGCGGGCGACGACGACGGCGGCGCCGAGGACGACGACGCCAGCCCAGACCCGGGCTTCGGGACCACCGGCTGCGACTGCCAGTCGGATCTCGCCCGGACAGCGGGCCGGCCGGGGTTGCTGGTGGCGGCGGGGGTGTTGCTGGCGCTGCGGCGCCGGTAGTCAGCGGCGGCGGATCAGCCAGCCGAGGAGCAGCGCGGTCGCGGCCAGCGGGGCGGGCGACGTCCGGCCGGCCTGCCGGCACGAGCAGGCCCCGCCGTCCACGACGCCGCCGTCGTCGTCGTCGGCCGCGTCGTCGTCGTCGGCCGCGTCGTCGTCGCCGCCGTCCTCGCCGCACCCGTAGTCGACGTCCCAGCTCTGGGTCGTCCACTGCTCGCCGAGGGCGTCCTCGAGCACGACGTGGAACGTGACGCTGCCGCTCTCGGTGCAGTCGGGGAACACCGCCATCGTGAACACCAGGTGGTCGGCCTCGCTGCCGGTGCTGGACCCGGGGAGCAGGTCGCCGAGCACGATCGGGTCCTCGTCGAACCGGACCCACCCGTCCGGGGCGACGACCTGGCCGGTGACGGCGCCGGCCATCGCGGTCCCGTCGTTGCGGACCACCAGCTCCAGCTCCCAGACCTCGCCGATCTCCAGCGCGTCGTCGCCGTCGTCGCCGGCGACCTCCTCGAACCAGGCGTCGTCGACCACCAGCTCGACCGCCGCGGCGCCGTAGATCGCCTGCAGCCCGTCGACGTCGTCGAAGTGCAGGTGCCGCTTCTCCCACCCCGTGCCGGGGCTGCTGTAGGCGTACATGATCGCCGCCTCGTACTCGGAGTGGCTCAGCCCGAGGCAGTGGCCCATCTCGTGGACCGCGGTGTGGATCCAGTCGTAGGTGTCCGGCGGGGCGCCGCCGTCGATGTCGAAGGTCCACGGGATCGAGCCGTTGTTGTTGGCCCCGTAGAACTGGATGTCGCAGTCGGTCATGTCGCTGCCGCCGGTGTAGTTGTAGACCGTCTTGGCCAGCGTCGAGCCGAAGTGCATGCCCTCGTACATCGCCACGTTGACGTCGTTGTTGCCGCCGCCGTACTGGGTGTCGGTGGTGTGGCCGCCGTAGGGCACGTGGACCGCTGCCTGGCCCTCGACGTTCCAGATCCACAGCGCCAGCAGGTAGGCCTCCTCGATCAGCTCGTCGGACACGAACTCGTCGGGGAACGACACGACGTTGAGCGAGAAGTCCTCCTCGACGGGGTGGGCCTGGTACGACCAGTCGATGCCGGACAGGTCGTAGCAGGGGAGGGGGTCCAGCGGGACCGCGCCGGCGGGACCGCCCAGCACGCGCCAGCGCCCCTCGAGGTCGTGGACCAGCGCCAGGCGGTAGCGGTGATCGGGGAGCAGCACCGGCTCGTCGGGGACCCAGGTGCCGTGGTCGCCGAGGCGCCCGCCCTCGAGCACCACCGCCAGCACCTCGTCCGCGGCGGACGCGCCGTCCTCCACCGCGATCCACGCGACGGTCTCGAGGTCGCCGCGGCGGCCGGCGGCCCAGCGGACCTCCTGCGTGGTCACCTCGCCGACCACCACGCGCTCGGCGCGGGCCTCCAGCTCGTCGCGGGTCAGCTCCTCCTGCAGCGCCGCGGCCGGCGCCGCCGCGACCAGGGTCCCCAGCAGTGCGATCCAGAGAGTGTCGCGCATCCCTCGCTCCGTTCGAGCGGGGAAGGGTACCAGGAAATGCTCAGCCGCCGGGCCGGAACACCTCCACGCGGAGATCGAAGCGGCGCCCGGCGCGGGTCTGGATCACCACCGTCGCGTCGCCGGCGCGGAGGCCGCGCAGCAGCAGGTAGCGCTCCTCGTCGCTGGACCACGCCCCCACCGACCAGAACGGCTCCACGGCGTCGCCGTCGACGGCGATCCACGCGACCTTGTCCGGATCCACGAGCAGCCGCTTGTCCTCGCCGACCAGGACGCGCCACGGCTCGGGGACGTCGGCGGGCCGCCGGGCGCCGGGCAGCAGCTCGTGGGCGCGTACGTCGTCCGGGCCGGCGTAGGGCTCGCGGAGCGCGTCGCACTCGTCGGGCAGGGCCAGCGCCCGGGTCTGGTCCTGCCACAGCGCGAACGGCCGCCGGGGCCGGTCGGGGAGCTCCGCGTCGGCCGTGGCGGTGGCCATCGTGCACCACGACCACATCCGCTCGGGGACCTCGGCGTGGCCGTCGGGGATCGGGGGTCGCCCGGCGCGGCGGGTGTGGGCGCAGCCGGAGGCCAGCAGCAGGATCGCGGCGGCGGTCAGCGCCGCTGCCGCTCGAGCAGCCACGGGCTGCCCTCCTCGCGGGTGCCGAGCAGGTCGTCGACCCACGGGCGGGTGACGCCCCAGTTGAGATCCGGGTTGCGGCCCATGTGGTGGTCGACGTGCCACGGCAGGTGCTCCACGGCCCAGTCGGGGTCGAGGTGGGCGCGCTTGTGCTTGCGGTAGTAGTCCACCGCGGCCCACAGCACCGTGCCGGTGAAGAACGGGGCGACGGGCAGCAGCGGCAGGTGGACCACCGCGGCGCCGGCCAGCCCCAGCGCCTCCTTGCTCTGGGCGTTCCAGCCGAGCAGCGAGCGCTCGTAGTCGGGGTCGTGCATCCCGTTCCGCTTCGCGGCGCGGTGGTGCTCCCGCCAGTGGAAGTTCCAGAACGAGCCCTTGTTCTTGCCCAAGCCGTGCAGCACGTACTTGTGGATCAGCCACTCGGCGACGCCGGTGTAGGCCATTCCGATCGGGATTCCGATCATCTCATCGCTCCGCGAGCTGTTCGGTGAACGCCTCGATGGCCGTCCTGGACTGCTCTTCGGAGAAGAACCTCAGATCGTTGAGGTCGGCGTTGATCGTCAGGGTCGGGACGCCGAGCTGCTCGGTGAGGCGGCCGGGCATCCCGTAGCGCGAGTTGCTGTTGTTGGGGCAGGTCTTGGCGTCGTGGAACAGGATCCCGTCGATGCCGAACTGCTCGACCTTCTCGGCGATGTAGCGCTCCTTGGGGCCCTCGGCGCGGCAGATGAAGATGCTGGTGTAGGCCCGCGCCATCGAGGCGAACGGGTCCCGGGGGTCCAGGTCGGAGAAGATCCAGCTGTTGCAGTAGGTCGACACCGGGATCGACGCGTTCAGCTCGAAGAACTGGGTGCTCAGGTCGCGCAGCTTGCCCCAGATCGGCATCCCCTCCCAGTACAGCCGGAAGCGCTCCTCGGGCACCGCGCTGACGCCGTCGGCGATGCGCTGCCGCAGCTCGGCGAGCAGCCCCTCGTAGTAGTCCACCGCCTGCTGCGTGCCGCGCAGCACCACCGCCGGGCCCATGTGGATCGTGTGGTCGAAGAACGTCCACGGGGCGGGACGCGTCGCCGCGGTGCCGAGCACCTCTTCCCACAGGTCGCTGCAGCGGCGCGACAGCCCGACGGCCTCCTCGAGCCGGTGCCAGTCCAGCTCGTGGCCGGCGACCTGCTCCAGCGTGGGGACCATCTCGCGCAGCTGCTCCTCGACGCAGTCGAAGTGGGCGGTGCCGAGGTCGTCGACGTTGAACGGGCTGGCCACCCCGACGATCGGGATGTCGAGCTCGCGGGCGTACCAGCTGAACCAGTCCTGCACGTCGCGGCACTGGTTGGTGTTGAACACCAGCACGTCCGGCCTCGGGACCTCCATGTCGTAGGCCCGCTTCAGCGGGGTCTTGCCCGACAGGTACGAGCCCACGTCGGCGGTGAGGTACGAGCAGATGTCCGGCGAGTAGCCGTGGGCGTTGGCCACCGGGATCGTCTCGGCGGTCATCCGCGTCGAGCCCAGCATCGCGCCGTGGTTCTCGGGGAAGTGGACCGCGAAGCCCATCCCGCGCAGCAGCTCGGCGGGGCCCACGCTGGTGCACCACGCGACCCTGCGCGCGGGGTCCTGGGCGGCCTCGTCGAGGTCGCGGAAGTAGTCGGCCATGACCTGCTTCATGGCCCCGGTGGACTCGATCTTGACGCGCCTGGGCTTGTCGTCGGGCATCGGCTACTCGAACAGATCCAGGATGTGGACGACCGGGGTCGGGATGTCGTTGCGGACCACCGTGTCGCGGAGTTGCATGATACAGCCGGGGCACTCGGTGACGACCACGTCGGCACCGCTGGCCTCGATGCCCCTGGCCTTCACGTCGCCGATCTTCTTGGACAGGTCGTAGTAGAAGATCGTCAGCGTCCCGGCCATCCCGCAGCAGCGGTCCGCGTTGGGCATCTCGACGTACTCGATCCCCTCGGCCTCGCGCAGGATCCGCCGCGGCTCCTCGCGGGTGTCCTGGTAGCGGACCAGGTGGCAGGGGTCGTGCCAGGTGACCTTCTTGCCGCGGTACTCGGGCTTGACCTTCAGCAGGCTGGTGTCGATCTCGAGGTCGCCGAACAGCAGCTCCGTGACGTTGCGGATCTTGGCCTTGAACTCGGCGTAGCGCTCGCGGCGCCCGGCGTTGTCGGCCAGCACGCTCTCGTACTCCTTGAGCATCGAGCTGCAGCTGGCGCAGCCGCTGATCACGATGTCGAAGTCGCGGAACGCGTCGACGTTCTGATCGGCCAGCTCGCGGCCGAGGTCGAAGTCGCCGCTGGTCACCACCGGCGTGCCGCAGCAGCCCTGGGCGCGCGGGAAGTGCACCTCGCAGCCCTGGCTGGCGAGGAAGTTCACCAGGTGCGCGCCGGACTCGGCGTACAGGAACTCCTGGCTGCAGCCGCTGAAGAACCCGACCTTGAGCCGGGTCTCGACCCCGGGCGGCGGGGTGGTCACCTCGGGCACCAGCTGGCGCAGCTGCTTGGGGGCCAGCTGCGGGATCTGGCGGCCCTCGGACAGCCCCTCCATGAAGTGGGGCAGGTGCCGCAGCTGGCCCTCGCGGCCCTCGGTCTGGGGCAGCGTCCACTGCCACCACGAGGCCCACTTGATGCCCAGGCCCATCAGCTTGCGGTTCTTGAGCATCAGCCGGAACGCGGCCTTCTTGCTGACCGGGTACTCGCCGGCCTGGACCAGGTCGGCGCGGGCGGCCATCACCAGCTCGGCGGTGGGGGCCCTGGCCGGGCAGTTGACCTCGCACAGCCGGCACAGCGTGCAGGTGTTGACGCGGTCGGCCAGCTCGTGGGTCAGCTCCTGGCGGCCCTTGATCACGTTGCGGACGTACATCTGCCGGCCGCGGGCGCCCCGCGACTCGGACAGCTCGGCCTGGTAGGTGGGGCAGAAGAACGAGCAGAACCCGCACTTCATGCACGCGCGGGTCAGCTCGATGCGCTTGTCCAGCTCGGGGTGGGCAGCCATCGGGCTACTCCCAGATCTTGCCGGGGTTCATGATCCCGTTGGGATCGAGCAGCTTCTTGATGTCCTTCATGATCTGCAGCACCCGCGGCGAGACCGCCTTCTGCATGAACTGCCTCTTCTCCAGGCCGACGCCGTGCTCGCCGCTGACCACGCCGCCGAGCGTCAGCGCGTGGTCGAAGATCGCGTGCATCGTCTCCTGGGCCCTGGCGAAGTGCTCGGCGTCGTCCTCGTCGGTGAGGATCGAGGGGTGCAGGTTGCCGTCGCCGGCGTGGCCGATGATCACGATCGTGATCCCGGTCTCCTCCTGCAGCTGCTGGCACTTGCGGATCAGGTCCGGGATCTTGTCCCGCGGCACGGTGACGTCCTCGGCCAGCGTGGTCGGCGACTTGCCGAACACCGCGGCGAAGCCGGCCTTGCGCGCGGTCCAGTACTTCATCGCCTCGTCCTGGTCCGCGGCGACCATGATCTTGTCGGCGCCGTTGTCCTTGCAGATCTCCGAGACCCGCTCCACCTCGCGGTCCACCGCCTCCTTGGCGCCGTCGAGCTCGAACAGCAGCATCGCCTCGGCGTCGGTGGGCAGCCCCATCGGCATCATCTCCTCGATGCGGTTGATCACCCAGTTGTCGAGCAGCTCGATCTTGCCGGGGACGATGCCCTCCTGGAGCACCTTGAACACCAGCGAGCCGGCCTCGGCGACGTCGCCGAACACCGCCGCGAGCGTGCGCGCCGCCGGCGGCTTGGGGATCAGCTTGAGGATCGCCTTCGTCATCACGCCCAGCGTGCCCTCGGAGCCGGTGAACAGCTGGGGCAGGTCGTAGCCGGTGCGGTTCTTGGTCGTGGTCGCCCCGATGTCGATCACGTCGCCGTCGGGCAGGACCCACTCCAGGCCCAGCACGTAGTGCTTGGTCACGCCGTACTTCAGCCCGGCCGGGCCGCCGGAGTTCTCGGCCACCACGCCGCCCATCGTCGCGCCGACGAAGCTCTGCGGGTCGGGGGGGAACATCAGGCCCTGCTCGGCCAGCGCGAGGTTGAGGTTCATCAGCACCACGCCGGGCTCGACCACCGCGATCATGTTCTCCTTGGAGATCTCCACGATCCGGTTCATCCGCGCGGTGCACAGCACGATCCCGCCCTGGATCGGCACCGAGCCGCCGCTGACGTTGGTGCCTCCCCCGCGGGGGGTCACCGGGATCTTGTGCTCGTTGGCCAGCTTGATCACCGCCGAGACCTGCTCGGTGGTGATCGGGAACACCACCACGTCGGGCGCGTGGACCCAGATGCTGGTCGCGTCGTACGAGTACGCGGACAGGTCCTCCTGCTCGGTGAAGGTGTTCTCCTGGCCGACGATCTCGGTGAGGCGGTCGAGGACGGACTGGTCGAGGGGCATGATCACGCTCCGTCCGGGTGGACGGGGCCCCACGCCCCGGGTCCCGGCCCCCGTTCTCTAGGATCTTCTGGAGGGTGCGGTCAAGCGAGTTGCGGCCTCGTCACGACCCGTTGAATTTGGGGCAACAAACAACGGTAGCCGATCACACGAAAGTCGACGGAAACCTCCATGAAAACATTGTGGGCCACGCGTTGACACGCGCGTACGCGTAAGCGTAGGTTGACCCCCCTTTCCCTACCTACCGGAGGCTGGAACCGACATGTTGGAAGTCCGCTTTCACGGACGCGGAGGCCAGGGCGCGGTGACCTCGGCCGAGCTCGCGGCGCAGGCCGCCATCGAGGAGGGCCGCTTCGCGCAGGCGTTCCCGAGCTTCGGGCCGGAGCGCCGCGGCGCCCCCGTCATCGCCTATCTGCGCATCAGCGACACCCAGATCCGGGATCGCACGGCGATCCAGGAGCCCAACGTGGTGATCGTGCTCGACCCGGCGCTGCCCGGGATCGTGCCGGTCGACGCGGGGCTGCGGCCCGGCGGCACGGTGGTGCTCAACTCGAGCCACACCCCGGCCAGGCTCCACGAGGAGTTCGGGCTCCACGGCCGCATCGCGCAGGTGGACGCCAACCACATCGCCCGCGAGGAGATCGGCCGGGTGATCACCAACACCACGATGCTCGGCGCCTTCGTCAAGGCCACCGGGATCGTCTCGATGGACTCGCTGGCGGCCGCGATCCAGAACCGCTTCGGCCACATCGCCGGGCGCAACATCAAGGCGTTCCAGCGGGCGTTCGAGGAGACCGTGATCGAGGAGGTGGGCTCATGAAGCGCCAGAGCGCCACACCCAAGTGGACCGAGCTGGAGCTCGCGGCCACGACCCACCCGGGCAGCGCCCGGCACTTCCTCACCGGCGACTGGCGCTCCAGCCGCCCGGTGTGGATCTACTCGGGCAAGGACACCGGCTGCGTGCAGTGCGGCGTCTGCACGATCTACTGCCCCGAGGGCTGCATCCGGATGAAGCCACTGCGCGAGACCGAGCGCGGGCTGGCCCAGCTGAAGCACTTCCCCACCGAGCACCTGAGCGCCGAGTCCCTCGTCCCCGAGGCGGACCTGGACTACTGCAAGGGCTGCGGGATCTGCGTCCAGGAGTGCTGGACCCAGTGCATCAAGATGGTCGAGGAGGAGGGCTGATGGGCAAGCGCACCGGAATCGAGGTCTCCATCGCCGTGGCCGAGATCGCGGGGAAGTGCGACCCGGACGTGATCGCGGCCTACCCGATCACCCCCCAGACCCACATCGTCGAGCACCTCTCCGAGCTGGTCGCCGACGGACACGTGGACGCCGAGTTCGTGCCGGTGGAGTCCGAGCACGCGGCGATGTCGACCTGCTGCGGCTCGTCGGCCGCCGGCGCCCGGACCTACACCGCGACCAGCTCCCAGGGGCTGGTGCTGATGAACGAGATCATCTACATGGTGCCGCCGCTGCGGCTGCCGGTGGTGATGACCGTCGTCAACCGCTCGCTGTCGGCGCCGATCTCGATCTGGAACGACCACTCGGACATCATGGCCCAGCGGGACACCGGCTGGATCATGACCTTCGCCGAGAACGGCCAGGAGGCGGTGGACCTGACGATGCACGCGTTCCGCGTCGCCGAGGACAAGCGCGTCTCGCTGCCGGTGATGGTCAACCTCGACGGGTTCATCCTCAGCCACGTGATCGAGCCGATCGTCCTGCCCGAGCAGGACGAGGTGGACCGCTACCTGCCCCGCTTCGAGCCGTCCCACCGGCTGGACGTCGACCGCCCGCTGCTGATGGGCGCGGTGGGGATCCCCGACGTGTACACCGAGGCGCGCTACGCCACCGAGATGGCGTTGCGCGACTCCTACGACGTGATCGTGCAGGGCTTCGAGGAGCTCGAGCAGGTCTTCGGCCGCGCCTACAAGCCGGTGGAGAGCTACCGCGCCGACGACGCCGAGATCCTGTTCGTCACGATGGGCGGCATCGGCGAGACCTGCATGACCTGGATCGACGGCGCCCGCGAGGCCGGCGAGGCGGTGGGCAGCGTGCGGCTGCGGCTGTGGCGCCCGTTCCCCGGCGACGACTTCAAGCGGGCGATCGCCGGCGCCAAGGCGGTGGTGGTCCTCGACCGCTGCCTGGCCTTCGGCGCCACGGGCAACCCGGTGGCCCAGGAGCTCAAGGCGCTGCTGTTCGACGAGCCGCAGCGGCCGGCGCTGCTGGAGTACGTCGTCGGCCTCGGCGGCCGCGACGTGAACATGGAGGACTTCCAGAACATGTACGACCAGGCCAAGCAGGTCGTGGCCGGCGCCGCCGAGGTGCCCCCGCCGACCGTGCTGCAGGTCCGGGCGTGAAGGGAGGACCGCGATGACGATCGAGAACCTGAACGTCTACTCCGCGCGCCTCCTGCCACAGAAGGACACCTTCTGCCCCGGGCACCGCGCGTGCCAGGGCTGCGCCGAGGCGCTGGCCGTGCGGCTGGTGCACAAGGCGCTGGGGCGCAACACGATCGTGGCGTCGTCCACCGGCTGCATGGAGATCATCTCCAGCTCCTACCCCGACAGCGCCTGGGACGTGCCGTGGATCCACGTCGCGTTCGAGAACTCGGCGTCGGTCTGCTCCGGGGTCGAGGCCGGCTACAAGGCGCTGATGCGCAAGGGCCGCGTGCCCCAGCGCAAGATCAACTTCGTCGGGATGGGCGGCGACGGCGCCACCGCCGACATCGGGCTGCAGTGGCTGTCCGGCGCGATGGAGCGCGGCCACGACATGCTGTACGTCTGCTACGACAACGAGGCGTACATGAACACCGGGATCCAGCGGTCGGGCTCGACGCCCTACGGCGCGTCGACGACCACGAGCCCGGCGGGGACCCACTCCATCGGCCAGCAGACCTGGAAGAAGCCGCTGATGGACATCATCGCGGCCCACCGGATCCCGTTCGCGGCGACGGCCAGCCCGTCGTACCCGTTCGACCTGATGGCGAAGGTCCAGCGGGCGGCGGAGACCGAGGGCCCCTGCTTCCTGCAGGTCTACTCGGCGTGCCCCACCGGCTGGCGGATGGCCCCCGAGCTGGCGATCGAGGTCGGCCGGCTGGCGGTCCAGACCGGCGCGTTCCCGCTGTACACCGTCGAGTACGGCAAGAAGCTGACCATCGACGTGAGGCCCGAGAAGCTGCGTCCCGTGAAGGACTACATGAAGATCCAGGGCCGGTTCCGGCACCTCACCGAGGACCAGATCGCGTTCATCGAGCAGCGGCTGCAGGAGGAGTGGGAGTACCTGCTGGCCCGCGAGCAGGCGGGAGTGTGAATCATGGAATTGACCAGGATCGATGACATCCTGGATCGCCACGGCTGCGAGCAGAGCAACCTGCTGGCG
>CAZOYV010000225.1:0-14015 GCA_964584075.1 uncultured Rickettsiales bacterium
CCCAAGTGCCACTGAATGCGCATTCTGTGTGCATTCAGTCCATGTTGGGGACCCCAAGTGCCACTGAATGCGCATTCTGTGTGCATTCAGTCCATGTTGGGGACCCCTCTTCCCCAAAACACCTTCCACCAGAGCCCATCCGCACCCGGCCGGCCCCCGCTCCCGGTCGGCCTCCGTCGCCCAACTATCGAACGCCATTGCCACCGGGAGCGGGTCAAGGCTGTTCGCGCCGAGCGGCGCGAACACGAGGAGGGCGAAGCCCGACGAGCTTGGCCTTGTTGCGCTCCCGGTGGCAATGGCACGCTTGGAGAGCGACGGGCTCTCCCCAAACCCCGGGTTCGATTCCCACACGTCTCCGCCAGTCCGAGGGAACCATGGCGAGCTACCTGTTCGGTGCACTGGCGGGCTACCGCCGGCTCCAGCGCCTGGGGCTCTTGCGCCCCTTGCCCCCGCCGAAGCGCGGCCGTGCCGCCTGCCTGCCGGCGTCGGTGGTCAGACCCAGATCGCGCTGCTCGAGCTCGGCGATGCGGTCGCGCAGCTCGGCGGCCTTCTCGAACTCCAGGTCCTGGGCGGCCCGGAACATCTGGGCCCGCAGGTCCGCGACCACCTTGGGGACCTCGCCGGGGGCGATCTCGGCGAGCGGGTCGTCGGGCGACGGCTCGGTGGGCACCGTGACGTAGTCCGCCTCGTAGACGCTCGCCATGATGTCCTGGATCTCCTTGCGCACCGTCTCCGGCGTGATCCCGTGCTCGGCGTTGTAGGCCAGCTGCTTGGCGCGCCGCCGCTCGGTCTCGTCGATCGCCGCCCGCATCGAGTCGGTGAGCTTGTCGGCGTACATCAGCACCCGGCCGCCGACGTTGCGCGCCGCCCGCCCGAAGGTCTGGATCAGCGAGCGGGTGGAGCGCAGGAAGCCCTCCTGGTCGGCGTCGAGGATCGCCACCAGCGAGACCTCGGGGAGATCGAGCCCCTCGCGCAGCAGGTTGATCCCGACCAGCACGTCGAACTCGCCGCGGCGCAGGTCGCGCACGATCTCGACCCGCTCCAGGGTGTCGGTGTCGGCGTGCATGTAGCGCACCCGCACGCCCAGCTCGGCGTAGTACTCGGTCAGGTCCTCGGCCATCCGCTTGGTCAGCGTGGTGACCAGCACGCGCTCGTCGCGCTCGGCGCGCTGCCGGATCTCGGCCAGCAGGTCGTCCACCTGGTCGCCAGCGGGGCGGATCTCGATCTCGGGATCGATCAGCCCGGTGGGGCGGATCACCTGCTCGACGATCTCGCCGCCGACCTGCTGCAGCTCGTAGTCCCCGGGGGTCGCCGAGACGTACACCACCTGGTTCTGGTTCTCCTCGAACTCCTCGAACGTCAGCGGCCGGTTGTCCAGCGCCGAGGGCAGCCGGAAGCCGTGGTCGACCAGCGTGATCTTGCGGTTGCGGTCGCCCTTGAACATCGCCCCCACCTGGGGGACGGTGACGTGGCTCTCGTCGATGAACATCAGGTAGTCGTCGGGGAAGTACTCCAGCAGCGTCGGGGGCGGCTCGCCGGGGGCCCGCCCGGTGAGGTGCCGCGAGTAGTTCTCGATCCCGTGGCAGTGCCCGAACTCCTCCAGCGACTCCAGATCGAACAGCGTGCGCTGCTCCAGCCGCTGGGCCTCGAGCAGCTTGCCCTCGTCGCGGAACGCCTGGAGCCTCCGCCGCAGCTCGTCGCGCACGTCCCGCATCGCGCGGGCCATGTCCTCCTCGGGGGTCACGTAGTGCGTCGCGGGGAAGATCGTGACCCGGTCGAGCACCTGCCGGGTCTGCCCCCGCAGCGGGTCGATGGCGCTGATCTGCTCGACGGTGTCGCCCCAGAACTCGACGCGGATCGCCTCGGCGTCCTCGTAGGCCGGGAAGATCTCGACCACGTCGCCGCGCACGCGGAACGTGCCGCGGTGGAAGTCCATGTCGCGGCGCTCGTACTGGATGTCGATCAGCTTGCGCAGCATCGCGTCGCGATCGATGGTCTTGCCCGGCTCCAGCGCCACGATCATCCCGTAGTACGCCTCGGCCGAGCCCAGGCCGTAGATGCACGACACCGAGCTGACGATGATCACGTCGCGGCGGGACAGCAGCGATCGGGTCGCCGCCAGCCGCAGCCGGTCGATGTGGTCGTTGATCTGGGTGTCCTTCTCGATGTACGTGTCCGACGCGGGGACGTAGGCCTCGGGCTGGTAGTAGTCGTAGTAGCTGACGAAGTACTCCACCGCGTTGTGCGGGAACAGCTCCTTGAACTCGCCGTACAGCTGCGCCGCGAGGATCTTGTTGTGCGCCAGGATCAGCGCCGGCCGCTGGGTCGCGGCGATCACCTGGGCCACGGTGAAGGTCTTGCCCGTGCCGGTGGCGCCGAGCAGCACCTGCTGGCGCTCGCCGGCCTCGACGCCGCGCACCAGCGCCTCGATCGCCCCGGGCTGGTCGCCCCTGGGCGTCAGCTCGGTGACGAGCTCGAACGGCCTCACTTCTTCTTCTTCTTCTTTGGCTTGTCGGGTTCGTCCGCCTCGGGGTCCTCGAGCGGGATCGCCGGCGGGGGCGGGGCCACGTCCTCGAGGTCGAGGCTGGCCTCGTCGTCGATGCTGGGGATCCCGTTGTCGTTGGGCACCGACCACTGCAGCAGCGTGGCGCCCCAGGTGAAGCCGCCCCCGAAGGCGCACATCACGATCCGGTCGCCGGGGCGGATCCGCCCCTGCTCGGCGGCGATGTCCAGCGCCGTGGGGATCGTCGCCGAGGTGGTGTTGGCGTAGCGGTCGATGGTGTACACCACGCGGTCCTTGGGGACCCGCACCTTGGCCCGCGCCGCCTCGATGATCCGGATGTTGGCCTGGTGCGGCACGAACAGGTCCACGTCCCGGGGCGTCATCTGGTTGCGGGCCAGCACCTCGTTGACCGCCCTGACGATGTTGGTCACGGCGAAGCGGAAGACGACGGCGCCTTCCTGGTGCACGTACTGGTGCTTGGGCAGCTTGCTGCGCCCGGGGTAGTTGTGCAGCATCCCGCCGCCGGTGCGGTACAGGTGCTTCACACCGCTGCCGTCGGAGTACAGCACCCAGTCCATGAACCCGCCGCCGAGCCCCTCGGGCACCGGCTCGACCAGCACCGCGCCGGCGCCGTCGCCGAACAGCACGCAGCTGGCGCGGTCGGCGTAGTCGAGGATGCTGCTCATCACCTCCGAGCCGATCACCAGCACGCGCTGGACGCGGCCCGACTCGACCATCATCGCCGCGGTGCTCAGGCAGTACAGCCACCCCGAGCAGGCCGCCTCGACGTCGAACGCCCAGGCGTTCTCGGCGCCGATCTCGTCCTGCACGATGGCGGCGGTGGCCGGGAAGCCCAGGTCCTGCGTGACGGTGGCGACGATGATGCAGTCGACCTCGTCGGCGGCCATGCCGCGCTTGTCCAGGCAGTCCTGGGCGGCGGCGGCGGCCATCGTGGCGGTCGTCTCGCCCTCGGCGGGGTCGATCATCCGGCGCTCGCGGATCCCCGTCCGGCTGCGGATCCACTCCTCGGACGTCTCCAGGCCGAGGGTCTCGTAGAAGTAGCGGTTGGTCAGGACCCGCTTGGGGAAGTAGCGGCCCGTGGACGTGATCGTGGCCGCGATGCGGGGTAGCGCGTTGTTCACGGGTGCCCCTTCCTCGGTCGACCGGGGTTGGCGGGGTTCAGGCTGTGCAGGGGCGCGAGACCGGGAGGGCTAGGGGAACAGGTAGCAGGAGGGCTTGTCCTCCTCCTCGATGGCGTCCTCGTAGACGATCGCCTCGTCCTCGCACTCCTGCTCCAGCAGCTTCTGGTCGTCGCCCTCGAGGTCGGACAGCACGTCGTCGGCGCTGTCCTTGCACTGGCTGGCGTACTCCTCGGCGTCGCCCACCTGGTAGGTGTCGCTCCACCACTGGTCCACCGCGGAGGGATCCTCGAGGGCCGGGTCGAACACGTCCCACCCCGGCGGCGGGGTGCGGTCGTTCTCGATCTGGTCCTTGCTGAAGTCGACGCAGGCCTGGATGTAGTCGGCCTTGGCATCGCACATCCGGTCACACGGGGCCGGACAGCCCGTCAGCAGCAGCGTGGCCATCGAGGCCAGCGTCAGCAGCGCCAGCGCGATCCTCATCGTTTCTCCTCCTCGCCCGGCGGTATCTCGGGGTACCGGAGACCCCAGCCTTGCCGCAGAGCCGGTCGAGACTATACAATCCGGCTCGACATTTCCAGCGCATTCTAATCCAGGCATGGACCCGCGAGAACCCACCCCTCGCCCTCTGCACACCGAGGTGGCCTCCACTGGGTATCCGATCCGGCGTGCGCGCATCTCGCTGACCACCCGGATCCTGCTGATGCTGGTGGGCGTCCTGGTCGCGATCCTCGTGACGCTGCTGCTGTTCACGGACACCTTCATCAGCCAGCTGAGCAACCGCTTCGCGGACGACACCGCCCAGCTGTCCGACCAGATCGCCGAGCGCTCGTCGTCGGTGCTCGAGCAGCAGAGCACGCGCGCCTACGGGATCCAGTCGGACCAGGAGGCCCACGCGCTGGACTTCGTGTTCTCCCAGGTGCGGGCCGCGGTGGAGCTGCTGGCCCACTTCGGGCAGCTGTACTCCCAGCCCGGGTACCGCACCACGGTCGCGGCGCTGCCCTCGGAGGCGTTCGTCCAGCCGGGCCGCCGCCCGCGGGACATGGAGCTCGACGCCGCCCGCGACGTCGAGGTCTCGTGGGCCTACCCGATGTGGCACGCCCCCACCGACGCCCGCGCCGGCGCGGTCAGCCACGACGTCGCGCGCTACGCCTCGCTGCGCGATCCGATGGTCGCGCTGTGCCGGCAGCAGCCCCACCTGGTGTGGGCCTACGCGGCGTTCCCGTCCAAGGCGATGGTGCTGGTCCCGGGCAACGGGCTGTTCGCCGACAAGCCCGACTTCGACCCCACCGCGCGGCCGTGGTACCGCGAGGCGATGGAGGCCGGCGTCGGCGAGGCGGTGTGGCAGACGCCGTACGTCGACGCCGCCACCGAGCGGCTGACCGTCACCTGCTCGCAGGCGTTCGCCGGGCGCGACGGCAGCGTGATCGGCGTCGTGGCCGTCGACGTCTCGCTGGACGTGCTGCGCTCGTGGCTCGAGAGCCTGGCCGGGGAGGAGGACTTCGAGGCCTACCTCGTCGACCGCAGCGGCGGGATCGTCTACCAGTCGTCGTACTCCCGCGAGACCGGGGACTGGCGCCAGAACTTCGAGCCCGCCGAGTTCACCACGGCCATGACCGATCGCGACAGGGCGATCCTCTCCGATCTGGAGGCGCTGACCCCCGGGGTGCGCAAGATGAGCCGCCCCGAGGGCCAGCGCTACGTCGCCTACGCCCCGATCCCGACGGTGGGCTGGAACCTGGTGCTGTCCTACCCCAACGACGCCCTGCTGGCGCTGCAGCGGCAGAGCGAGGAGGAGATCGAGGACGCCTTCCGCGAGGCGCAGAAGGTCACCGACCGGCGCTTCGCCGAGCTCAACAAGTGGTTCATGGCCGGGATCTTCGGCGTGTGCCTGGTGCTGATGGGGCTGGTCACGATCTCGCTGACCCGCGGGTTCAAGAAGCCGATCAACCAGATCATCGAGGACATCCACGTCGTCTCCACCGGCAACCTCGACCACCAGGTGCAGCACCGCAGCGACGACGAGCTCGGTGAGCTGGCCAACGCGTTCAACGAGATGACGCTCCAGCTGAGGCGCACGCGCGATCAACTCCAGG
Organism: uncultured Rickettsiales bacterium; assembly: GCA_964584075.1. Classification (GTDB taxonomy): domain Bacteria; phylum Myxococcota_A; class UBA796; order UBA9615; family CAYRNR01; genus CAZOYV01. The sequence goes on from CAZOYV010000225.1 coordinate 5,739, forward strand.
AGTACAACCGCACGCTGGAGGCGCGGGTCGACGAGCGCACCGCCGAGGTGATGCAGCGCAACGAGGAGCTCAACGAGCTGTACAAGGAGGCCGAGCAGCAGTACATGAAGCTCAAGGCCACCCAGAGCCAGCTGATCCAGCAGGAGCGGATGGCCACGCTCGGGCAGCTCGTCGCCGGCATCGCCCACGAGATCAACAACCCGGTCAACTTCCTGATCAACTCGATCCGCCCGCTGCGCCAGGTGATCGGCAAGATCGAGAACGTCCTCAAGCTCTACGCCAGCGCCGAGGACCTGGACGCCGAGGAGGCCGCCGCGCGGCTGCGCAAGATCAAGCTGTACAAGAAGCAGATGCGCTTCGAGAACATGCTCGGCGACGTGGAGTCGGCGCTGGAGCTGATCAACGCCGGGGCCGACCGCACGCGGCAGATCGTCCAGAACCTGCGGTCGTTCAGCCGCACCGAGCAGGGCACCTACAAGCCGGTGGACGTGCGCCGCGGGCTGGACATCACGGTGTCGCTGCTGGCCCACCACCTCAAGAACCGCATCGAGGTGGTCCGCGAGTACGAGGAGGTGCCGGACGTCGAGTGCGATCCGGGCAAGATCAACCAGGTGTTCATGAACCTGCTGAGCAACGCCGCCCAGGCGATCGAGGGCGAGGGCCAGATCCACCTGGGCGTCCAGCAGACCGGCAAGTACGTCAAGATCCACATCCGCGACGACGGCGCGGGGATCCCCGACGAGAACCTGTACCGCATCTTCGAGCCGTTCTTCACCACCAAGGGCGAGACCCAGGGCACCGGGCTGGGGCTGGCGATCACCCACAACATCATCACCGAGCACGGCGGCACGATCGAGGTCCGCAGCAAGGTCGGCAAGGGCACCGAGTTCATCATCTCGCTGCCGATCCACCAGCGCACCAGCGAGGACTCCCAGTCGCTGGACGAGGAGTCGTCGGTGGACACCAGCCCGGGGATCACCCAGCAGATCCCGATCTACTCCGGCGATCGCGTGTCGGTCGCCGACGACACCGAGGACGTGCGGTGGTCCCGCGGCGAGACCACGATCGAGGAGGGCTCCGGCGAGCCGACCCCGGCGCAGTCGGCGGCGGTCGCCGACGACCCCCTCGGCGTCAGCGACGAGATGCCCGCGCGCAAGCCCGCCAGGAGCAGGTCAAGGCGCCGGGGGCGGAAGAAGGAGGAGCGCTCCGAGGACAGCCACGACACCCTCAGCCAGCCCAGCGAGGACAGCGACGGTCCGCGCACGCCCAAGGCCCAGCGCCCGGTCCCCGACCGGCGCGACGACGCGGGGCGCGTGACCGGCCGCTTCCGGATCACGCCCGCCGAGGAGGTGCCCGTCGAGGGCGCCGGCGGCGACGCGGAGACCCCCGAACCACCCGCCGGCGACGGCGGAGACACCCCCGATCCCGATTGATCGGAACCAACGGGCTCCCGTGTTGTCAGTACCGATGGACGGCAAGGAAAACGCCGAGGATGTCCGCAGCTGGTCGGACGAGCGGCTGATCCAGGAGTACTTGCGGTCGCGACGCAAGGACCTGTTCGGGGTCCTCGTCCGGCGGCACCAGGATCGGGTCTACTCGATGTGCGTCCGGATGCTGGGCAAGCCGGCGGTGGCCGAGGAGGTCGCGCAGGATGTGTTCGTGGCGGTCTACAAGAACCTCGATCGCTTCCGCGGCGATGCGAAGTTCACCACCTGGCTGTACCGGGTGGTCGCCAACCACTGCAAGAACAAGCAGTCGTACCTCATCCGCCGCAAGACCGACCGCCACGAGTCGATGGACCAGGGCAAGGAGACCGAGGACGGAGAGATGAAGCGCGAGCTGCCCAACCCCGGGATCGGGCCGGAGAAGGCGACGCTGCAGAAGGAGCGCCACCGGATCCTGGAGCAGGGGCTGGCGCAGCTCGCCGACGAGCAACGCAACATCATCGTGATGCGCGACCTGCAGGGCATGCCCTACGACGAGATCGCCGCGACGCTCGAGGTCGCCGAGGGTACGGTCAAGTCGAGGCTGCACCGCGCGCGCGCCGAGCTGAAGAGGAAGGTCGGCCGGCTGCTGGTGCAGCTCGGCGAGGCCCGGAGCGAGGCATGAACCACGAGGCGGTCCAGGAGCAGCTCTCGAGCTACCTCGACGGGGAGCTGTCCGCCGAGGAGCGGGCCGCCGTCGAGGAGCACCTCGCGGGCTGCGCCGCGTGCCGCGAGGAGCTCGAGCTGCTGCGGGCCACGCTCGACGCGCTGCACGACCTGCCGGTGCTCCCGGCGCCGGGTGGGTTCGCCGACGCGGTGCTGGGCCGGATCCCGGAGGGCGGCGGCGAGCAGGCCGCGGAACCTGGGGCCGGGGTCGTCCCGCTGCGCCGCAGGGGCCCGGGCGTGCTGGTCTGGGCGCCGGTGGCGATGGCGGCGGCGGCGGTGCTGGTGGTCGGGATCGTGTGGTGGCAGCTGCCGCGGCTGACCGGCAAGCGGGCGTTCGAGGTGGATCAGGCGGCGCCGACGAAGGTCGCCGAGAGGCTCGAGGAGTCCGAGGCGGCGCCGGCGGGGGCCACCGCGTCGGGGAGGTACGACGGCCGCGAGCGGGACAAGTCGGGGGCACCCGTGGCCTCCGAGCCGGCCGCGATGGGAGACGAGCTCGACGGGCTGGCCGACGCACCGATGGAGGAGGGGGAGCGCGCGGATCGCGGCGCGGCGGTGCGGCAGGGCCAGGGGGACGGAGCGGCGGCCGACGGGTTCGGGGTCTCGTCGCGCCTGGAGCGCGGCGTGGCGGCCAACGAGGACGCCCCCGCGGACGAGTCGCGGGTCGCCGCCGCGCAGGAGGCACCGGCGGTGGACACGATCACCACCGAGGGCCAGCGCTCGCCGTACTACGCCGAGTGGGAGCGCGCCGGCGGGGCCGAGAGCACCGGGGGCGATGCGGTGGCGGACCGGAACTACGACGGCCGCGGCGACGACGGCTTCGCCCCCGCCCCGGACCGCGCCGGCGGCGTGGCGCTGGGCGGGGCCGACGGAGACGACGGGGTCGTCGACCTGGCATCGCCGGGGAGCGCGCCGTCCACGGGCGCTCGCGGCGGGCTCACGGCGGTCGAGAAGGGGGACGAGTTCGGCTTCGGCCAGGGCGAGACCGTCGCCAGCCGCGAGGAGACCCGCCGGCGCGAGCAGGAGCGGCTGCGCAAGGAGGCCGAGGCCTACCGCCAGCTCGCCGAGGCCGAGGACGACGCGATGGTGGACACGGCCGAGGAGCTCCAGGCCGAGGAGGAGGCGCGCTGGGCCGGCGAGAGCTTCGACGAGGCCCCGGTGGCGATGGACTACGAGGCCGAGGAGGTCGCCGAGGCCAGCTCCGCCGCCGGCGGCGGGTTCAAGAAGGGCGGCGCCACGCGCTCGCGGGACTCGCGCGAGGACCGCGGCGGGGACCGCGATCGCCGCAAGGCCAAGGACCGCGGCCCGGGGCAGAGCAAGACCGAGGCACGCGCGCCGGCGGCGGACGACGCCGACCACGACGCGGCCACGGGGGCCGCCGTGGTGGAGCAGACCGTCGCGCCCGCCCCGCCGGCCGAGGCGTCCCCGGCGGGGCGCGCCGAGTGGACGCTGCAGACCACCGACGCCGCCGCGGCCTACGCCGTCTCCGAGCTGTGCGACGAGGTGTTCTCGCTGCGCTGCACGTGGGGCGCCCCGGGCTACCGGCCGCAGAGCCTCGGCGCCCAGGACAACTACCAGGTCGTCGAGCTGCACCTGCTCGGCGCCGAGTACGCCGCCGTGCAGACCAAGCTGCGCAAGCACGGCAGCGTGCTGGTGCGCAGCGAGGACATGGCGATGGCCGAGGCCAGCGACCCGATCGTGGTCCGGCTGATCATCGAGTACATGCCGTGAGGCGGTCGTGCTCGTGCGGTCCGCGCTGTCGTGGCCGTCGGGGAGTTCGTGAATCATGGAGCGGAGGGGAGCAGCTGGCGGCACCCGCGGGGCCCGCGCGGCGCTCGTGGCCGCGATCCTGTTCGGCGGAATCTACCTGGCGACCCCGTCCGCGAGCCACTCCATCTCCCACGACGGAATGGGACTGCTGATCGACATCGAGTCGGATCCACCGCCGGTCAACCCGCACCACCTGGGTTTCCTGCCGCTGGTCCGGACCTGGGACGCCCTCGCCCATGTGGTGGCGCCGGAGATCCCCACTGCCGCGGCGGTGAGCGCGCTCTGCGCGCTGTTCGGCGGCGTCACCGCGGCGTTGCTGGTCGCCGTGCTGGTGCGGCGGTTCGATATCCCGCCGCGGTGGGCCGTGCTGTCGGCGGCGCTCCCCGCGCTGTCGGCGGTGACGTGGACGTTCGCGGTGACCGTCGACGTCTACGTCTTCGCGATGCCGGCGCTGCTCGGCGCGGCGCTGCTGCTGCTGCGGCAGCGCCCCTCGTACCGGGCGTGGGCCGCGGTCGGGGCGCTGCACGGCGTGGCCATCGTGTTCCACGTGGTGCACGTGTTGTTCGCGGTCCCGGTGCTGGTCGGGCTGGTGACGGTCGGGCCAGAGCGCCGGGTGGCGACGCACGCGCGGGCGCTGGCCGCGTACGCCGCCGGCGTGGTTCCGATGGTCTTGGCTGCGTACGGACTCGCGCTCGCCCTCGGCGTGCGGCCGGAGACCGCCGGGGAGGCCGCCCGCTGGGCGGTCGAGCCCGCACTGCGGGGGGAGTACTTCCAGCCCCCCGGGTGGCGGACCCTCCCGGCGGTGGCGATCGGATGGGGCCGCGCGCTGGTGGGGGGCGGCTGGGTCCTGGCGTTGCCCGGCGTCGATGCGTGGATCGAGCGGGTGGCTCCGGACCACTACCTCGCGGACGAGCGCTATCTGACGCGGTCGCTGGGCACGGGCGGCGCCGTGGCGCTGCTCGCGGCGACGCTGGCCGGCGCGGGCTTGGCGCTCGGGACGCTGGCGGTGCGCCTGCGGGAGCGACCCTGGCGTGGTCGCGGCCGGGCGCTGGCGGTGCTGGCCAGCTGGCTGGCGGTCTACGCGACGCTGTTCTCGCTGTGGGTCCCGGTCAACCACGAGTTCTGGCAGACCCAGACGCTGGTCCTGTGGCTGCTGGTCCTGCTGCTGCTGTGGGGCCCAGGCGAGGGGCGAGCGCGCGTCGGCGGCGGGGTCCGGGCGGCGCTGGCGGTACTCGCCGTGGTGCTCGCGACGGTGGTCTACGTGGGGACGATCCGCCCAGTGGGGGACCCCGACAACGACCTGTTGCGGGCGTCGCTGGGGCCCGTCGCGGATCGAGCGCGGCCGGGGGATCTGGTGGTCACCGGCCGGGCGTGGATGATGGACTGGTACGTGATGCAGCTCACGCCTGCGTCGCAGCTGAACCTGGTCCAGGTGCCCCTCGACGGCGAGCGGGCCGAGGACTGGGTCCACGAGAGCATCGAGTGCTGGCGGGGGGACGGCGCCACCGTGTTCTGGACGTGGGAGGCCGTGGAGCCGGAGCCGCCCACCGACCGCAGCCTGCGCCGCAAGGACCTCGACCTCGAGCGGCTGTGGCGGGACTACCGCCACGAATGGACCGTGCTGGAGGAGGGCCCGAGGACGGTCTACGTGCTCGAACCGCCGGTGCCCCCGAGCGGCGTGCGAGACGCGTCGGGGAACTTGTCGCTACCATCGCTGTCCAAGTCCCCGGAGGCTCGCCCATGTCCGTCCACCGATCCGTCCTTCTGAGCACTCTATTCGCCATCTGGTTGCTGCCCGGCCTCGCCGCCGCGCAGGGCTTCCTCGTCCCGCCCCAGGACCACGTCGCGCCCAGCGGCGGCACGTTCGGCCTCGAGAGCCAGCGGGTGCTGATCGCCGTCGAGGCCGGGGTGGCGAGCTACCAGGTGGAGCAGACGTTCCGCAACAACACCGCCAGCCAGCTCGAGGCGACGTTCTACTTCCCGTTGCCCGAGGGGGCCTCGCTGGCCGAGTTCTCGATGTGGGTCAACGGGGTCAAGACCAAGGGCGAGCTGCTGGAGCGGCAGCAGGCGGTGGCGATCTACGAGGACATCGTGCGGCGGATGAAGGACCCCGGCGTGCTGGAGTACGCGGGGCAGGACCTGATCAAGGCCCGGATCTTCCCGATCCAGCCCCACGGGACCCAGCAGATCCAGGTGATCTTCGAGAGCCTCGTCGAGGTCGACGGCTCGCTGGCGCTGGTGGACTACCCGCTGCGCGCCCCGGCGGCGCTGTCGGGGACCACCGGCGACCTGACGGTCAAGGTCGAGCTGCACAGCGACATCCCGGTCAAGAGCGTGTACTCGCCGAGCCACGCCGTGGACGTGGCCCACCAGGGCGACGGGGTGGTGGTGGCCGGCTTCGAGCAGGTCGGCGCCCGCTTCGACAGGGACTTCAAGCTGTACTACACGCTCAGCGAGGAGCCGGTCGGGGTCTCGGTGGTGAGCTACAAGGTGCCCGGCGAGGACGGCTACTTCCTGCTGATGGCCGCCCCCGGCGAGGACCCCACGGCCTCGGCGATGCCCAAGGACATCACCTTCGTGGTCGACACCTCGGGGTCGATGGCCGGCGACAAGATCCGCGGGGCGCGGGACGGCCTGCGGTTCTGCCTGCAGTCGCTGGGCGACAACGACCGCTTCAACGTGGTGCGGTTCTCCACCGGCGTCGAGCCGTTCTCGATCGGGCTGGTGGACGCCACCCCCGACAACGTGGGCCGCGCGCTGGGCTTCGTCGAGCGCTTCGAGGCCCTCGGCGGGACCAACATCAGCGAGGCGCTGGACACCGCGCTGCAGCACCAGCCGTCGCCCGGGCGCCCGTACTACGTGGTGTTCCTCACCGACGGGCTGCCCACCGTCGGCGTCACCAGCGCCGACGCGATCCTGCGGCAGGTGGGCGGCCCGATCGCGGCGGCCGACGGGGCCGTGCGGTTCTTCAGCTTCGGGGTCGGCTACGACGTCAACACCCAGTTGCTGGACGCGCTGGCGTTCGACAACCGTGGCACCGCCGAGTACCTCGAGCCCGGCGAGGACATCGAGGTCGAGATCAGCGGCTTCTACCGCAAGATCAGCCGCCCGGTGCTGGCCGACGTGGCGCTGGATCTGGCCGGCGCCGGGGCCTACGACGTGTACCCCCGCGAGCTGCCCGACCTGTTCAGCGGCAGCCAGCTGATCGTGATGGGGCGCTACAAGAACAGCGCCAGCACCAGGGTGAAGATGAGCGGCGTCTCCGCCGGCGACCCGCAGGCGTTCACCACCAGCGTCCAGTTCGCTTCCAATGCCGTGGACCACGAGTTCATCCCGCGGATGTGGGCCCAGCGGCGGGTGGGGTTCCTGCTCGACGAGATCCGCCGCAGCGGCGAGCAGCCCGAGCTGGTCGACGCGGTGGTCCAGCTGAGCAAGCGCTTCGGGATCATGACGCCCTACACCTCGTTCCTGGTGGTCGAGGACATCCCCGTCGCCGAGCGCCCGCAGCCGGTGTTCGACGGGCCGCGGATCACGATGCCGGGCACCGCCGCCACCGGCGTCAGCCGCACCACCTTCGAGTTCGACGACGCCACCGTCGACGGCGAGGTGTTGCAGTGGAGCGAGGAGGAGGAGCGCCGGATGCGCGAGGAGTCCGCCGATCCGGCGCCGCTGGCGGCGCCGTCGGCGTCACGGGGCAGCCGCGGCGGCGGCTGGGGCCGGGCCAAGAAGGCGGCCAAGGACGCCGAGAAGCTGGACATGAGCGGGTTCTCCGCCGACAGCGGCGAGGGCGCGGTGGCGGCCAGCGAGGCGATCGGCGCGCTGCGCGACGCCGACCAGGACGAGTCCGACGCGCTGACCCAGGTGGTCCGCGACAAGGTGTTCTTCTACGCCGACGGCGCCTGGGTCGACGAGTCGTTCGAGCTCGGCATGGACGTGCTCGAGATCCGCACCCTCTCCGACGCCTACTTCGCCCTGCTGCGGGCCCGCCCCGCGCTGCGCTCCTACGCCGCGCTGGGCGAGGACGTGGTGATCGTCGTGGGCAGCGGCAAGGCGGTCCACATCTCCCCCGCCGGCGGCGAGCCGACGGAGAAGGAGATCGAGAGGTTCCTGCGATAGCACCACGCCACGGCGCGTGACCTGCCGAGGTGATACCGTGGAGGCACGACAGCAAGAGTGGAGGTCGTGCCCATGCGTCGGTCCAGCCCGATCCTGTTTGCAGCGCTCTGCCTGCTCCTCGCCCTCGGCGGTTGCCCCACGGACGACGACGACGCGAGCGACGACGACGCGAGCGACGACGACAGCGGCGACGACGACAGCGGCGACGACGACAGCGGCGACGACGACACCGCGGACGACGACA
>CAZOYV010000226.1:0-13964 GCA_964584075.1 uncultured Rickettsiales bacterium
GTCGCCGTCGACGTCGCCGTCGCAGTCGTTGTCGATCCCGTCGCCGCAGTCCTCGACCGCCGAGGTGTTGATCGCGGCGTCCATGTCGTCGCAGTCGCCGTCGCAGATGGTCTCGCCGTCGCCGTCGTAGTCCCCGTCCTCGTCGGTGGCCTCGATGCAGTCGTTGTCGACGCCGTCGCAGACCTCGGCCGCGCCGGGGTTGATCGCCGCGTCGGCGTCGTCGCAGTCGCCGTCGCAGACGGAGTAGCCGTCGGCGTCGCCGTCCACGGAGGACTGGTCGGCGTACAGCACCGCGAGGCCGTCGTGGAGCACCTGATCGGTGTTGCACGAGTACTCGGTGCCGACGTCGGGGCTCTGCTGCACGCCGGCGGTGGCGCTCATGCCGTTGTTGTAGGCCATCTCGCTGGCCGAGACGACGTCGTACTGCACGAGGATCTCGTGGGTCGTCTCGTGGAAGATCGCCTCGAAGGTGAACAGGTCGTCCTGGCTGTAGTGCGGGACCTGCTCGTACTGGACCACGAAGGTCTGGTTCGGCGCGGTGCCCTGGGTCTCGTAGAACACGCCGACCGCGTCGGCGTCGCCCGGGTTGAGATCGTCCCACAGCAGCGCCACCAGCGCGTCGCCGCCGGAGCTGTTGTCGCCCGGGATGCACTGGTTGCTCAGCGACAGGCCGTCGCTGCCGGCCATCAGGATCGCGCCGTTGCCGGCGATCGTGATGTCGGTCACCGCGCTGCCGTAGAAGTCGAACGCGAACGGCAGCGTGACGGTCACCTCGCCCTCGTCGGTGAGCTTGGTGTTGGTCCCGGTGGTGGAGATGTCGACCCAGCTGAAGGTCGGGCCGCCCACGTCGTCGCTGTCGAGGAACGTGTAGCCCAGGTTGTTCTCGTCGACCTCGCCGTCGCAGTCGTTGTCGATCCCGTCGCAGATCTCGAGCCAGCCGGGGAACGCGTCGGTGGTGGTGTCGTCGCAGTCGCCGTCGCAGGAGCTGAACCCGTCGCCGTCCATGTCCGTCGTCGAGGCGTCGTAGTACAGCACCGCCAGCCCGTCGTGGAGCACCTGGTCGGTGTTGCACGAGTAGTTGGTCCCGGTCATCTCGTCGCCCTGGACGCCGGCGGTGGCGCTGGCCCCGAGGGCGTAGTCGGTGTTGGCGCCGGAGACGGTGTGGTACTGGACGAGGATCTCGTTGGTCGTCTCGTGGAGGATCACCTGGAAGGTGAACAGGTCGGCGTCGCTGTAGTGCGGGACCTGCTCCCACTGCACGATGAACTGCTGGTTGGGCGCCGTGCCCTGCGTCTCGTAGAACACCCCGCCGGCCGCGGCGTCGGACGGGTTGAGGTCGTCCCACAGCGCCGCGATCAGCGCGTCGCCACCGGAGCTGTTGTCGCCGGGCAGGCACTGGTTGGAGGTGCTCAGCCCCTCGTCGGGGGCCATCACCAGCGCGCCGTTGGCCCCGATGGTGATGTCGGTGACCTGCTGGCCGTAGAACTCGAAGGTGAACGGCAGCGTGACGGTCAGCTCGCCGTCGTCGGTCAGCGCGGTGTCGGTGCCGGTCCCGGAGATGTCGATCCAGCTGTAGGTCGGGCCCGAGACGTCGTCGGAGTCGACGGCGGCGTAGTGCAGCAGCCCCTCGTCGACGCCGCCGTCGCAGTCGTTGTCGATCCCGTCGCAGATCTCGTCGGCCCCCGGATAGGCGGCCGCCTCGGCGTCGTCGCAGTCGCCGTCGCAGGTGGACACGCCGTCACCGTCGGCGTCGGTGCAGCACAGCCCGGCCGGGTTGTCGGCCAGCGGGGTGCCCCAGTCGCCGGGGGTCAGGCCGTAGTCGTAGGCGTTGTCGATCGGGGTGACGCACCAGTGGTACGGGTCGTCGTTGGCGGTGGCGTCGAGGTACGCCGGGTCCAGGTAGGTCGACTGCCCGTCGGCCCACGGCCAGGTCGCCAGGTCGTACTCGACCACGTCGATCTCGGTGGCGTCCATCAGCAGGACGATCTCGTCGTCGGTGGCCGACAGCGCGAAGTCCAGCGGGTCCCAGGCCCAGTCGGCGGCGGGCAGGTCGCCGTTGGCGGCCGGGTCGTCGTTGGCCACCAGCAGCGCGTGGGCCCCGGCGGTCACGACCACGCTGGTGTCGAACACCACGCTGTCGAAGCCGTCGTCGGCCAGCTCCCAGCCGATCAGGTCGATGTCGCGCATCGAGGTGTTGGTGATCTCGATCCACTGGGCGTCGTCGGTGGTCACCGCCAGCCCGACGGGCAGGAACTCGTTGACGATCAGGTCGCCGACCGCCACGAAGTCCTCGTCGACCAGCCCGTCGCAGTCCTCGTCGACGCCGTCGTCGGTCTCGGTCGCGCCGGGGTTGATCGCCGCGTCGTCGTCGTCGCAGTCGCCGTCGCAGGTGGTGTAGCCGTCGCCGTCGTCGTCGGCGCAGCCGGCCTGGTAGTAGCGGATCGCCAGCTCGTCGGTCAGCGACGCCGTGTTGCACGAGTAGCTCAGCCCGGTGCTGTCGTCGCCCTGGATCCCGACCACCGCCTCGGCGCCCTGGGACTCGGCGTACTTGACGTCGGTGACGTACTCGTACTGCACGACGATCTCGTTGGTGGTCTCGTACAGCAGGATCTGGAACGTGAAGTACACGTCGCCATACCACTGCGGGACGTCGAGGTACGACACGACGAAGACCTGGTTCGGGGTGGTCCCGATGGTCTCGTAGTACACGCCGTCGGCGCTGGCGTCGCCCGGGTCGAGGTCGTCGACCAGCGCCGCGATCAGCGCGTCGCCGCCGATCGAGTTGTCGCTGGGGACGCAGCCCATGTAGGCCGAGATCGCCTCGTCGGTGCCGAAGGCGAGGCCGCCGTCCCCGTCGATCGTGACGTCGGTGTAGCCGGTGCCGTAGTACGAGAACGTGAACGGCAGCGTGACCGTCTCGTAGGTCGTGTCACCCGCCGTGGACAGCGTCCCGGTGGCGGAGATGTCGATCCAGCTGTAGGTGGTGCCCACCTCGGCAGAGTCCTCGAAGTAGTAACCGCCACCGTCGGGACCCCCGGTGGCGGAGCGCGCCGACAGGGCCGGCAGCACACAGACGGACAGGATCAGGGCAGCGGACGCCGCCCGGAGAGTGCGCAACTGCTGGAAAAACACGGAGCCTCCTTCAGGTGGGACGACCGGCCCATCCCCCACCGCGAGCGTGGACAGCCTACGGATTGTCAAGAATGTTTCAAGTCCGCAGCGGAACGGTGACCGGCCGCGCGGCGGGCTCGGAGGGCGGCGGTGGCGGAGGGATCAGGGCAGGTAGATCGCGTACTGCATGCTGTCCAGGCTGATCGTGGCGCTCTGACCGCTGACCTGGATCGTGCCCCCACCGATCGCATCGGTCAGCGTCGACCCCTCGACGCCCAGCGCCTGCGGCACGTTGACCGCCTCGCTGCGGTTGCCGCCGGACTTGTTCATCGCCACGATCGCCACGTCGCCGTTGCCGGCGTCGCGGGCGTAGACGTACAGGTCGCCGTCGACCCACAGCTGCTGGCGGCTGCCGCGGCGCAGCGCCTCGGAGCCGGCGCGGGTCTGGCCGAGGACCCGCACCCGGTCGAGCAGCTCGGCCTGGTTGGCCGACAGGTACGGGTCGAAGTTCATCATCCGGCGGTTGTCCGGGTCGCCGCTGCCGGCCAGGCCGATCTCGTCCCCGTAGTAGATCAGCGGCACGCCGGGCTGGGTCAGCACGAAGCACAGCCCCATCGACATGCGGTTGATGATGTCCCACTGGGTGATCACCTGGCCGCCGTCGGCCATCAGGTCCGGCGTGTAGCCCCACGGCCCGCCGTCGTTGCCGGCGAGCTCGGTGGCGTAGCGCGGGATGTCGTGGTTGCCGATGAACGGGGACATCGGCGCCCCGCCGTACCAGTTCTCGCCGTTGACCACCTGGGCCTCCAGCGTGTCGAACCCGGTCCAGCCGGCGAACGCGTCCTGGGCGGTCCACAGCAGCGGGAAGTCGAACTGGGCGTCGAGCTCGTAGTCGGCGACGTAGTCCATGATCAGCTGGTGGCCGTCGGTGAACACGTAGGTCTCGCCGACGAGGTAGAACGGCGCGCCGCCGCCGAGCTCGAAGTCGTCGCGCAGCCGCATCGACAGCGAGCGCATGATCACGTGGTCCATGTGCTTGGCCGCGTCGACGCGGAACGCGTCCACGTCGTACTCCTTGACCAGCGCCTCCACGTCGGCGATCTGCTGCATCACGATCTCGTGCTCCTTGTAGTTGAGATCGGGCAGGTAGTCCCGGAACCAGCAGTCGATCGCGTGATCGTCCCAGCCGCACCCCGGGTCGCCGCAGACGCACCCGCCGCCGGGGAACCAGCCGGGGTGCTGGCCGACGTAGACGTGGTCCTCGTGGACGTGGTTGAGCACCAGATCGAACAGCACGCGGATGCCCTTGTCGTGGGCGTAGTCGATCAGCTCGTGGAGCCGGTCCTCGGCGTCGGCGTCCACGTCGCCGAAGCGGGACTCGGGGGTGGTCGGCAGCACCGGCCAGTAGCCGTGGTACCCGGAGTACATGTTGCCGTCGGAGCCGACGTAGCCGTCGTCGGGGTTCTCGTACATCGGGGAGAGCCACAGCAGCTGGACGCCGAGCTGCTCGAAGTAGTTCTCGTCCATCGCGTGGATCACGCCGAGGAAGTCGCCGCCGGCGTAGTTGGACGCGTCGGGCACGCCGGGGACCGGGTCGAACAGCGGCGGGTCCTCGCCCCAGTCGCCGTTGCGGAAGCGGTCGGTGAACACGAAGTACATGATCGCGTCGGTCCACTCGAACGGCTCGTCCTCGACCCACAGCGGCACGAACAGCGGCTCGTTCTCGCTGGCCCGCCCGGCGGCGTCGCGGGCCCACACCCGCACCGAGTGCTTGCCCAGCGGCAGGCCGGTGGCGGAGATCACGATCTCGCCGCTGGCGACGTCGATCGACGGGGTCACCGGGTCGCCGCCCACGGTGGCGACCACCGTGCCGGCGTCCAGCGGCTCCTCGTCGGCGGCGGAGGCGAACTGGACCACGACCTCGAGGTCGCCGGCCGCCGTGGCGCTGGCCGAGACGGTCTGCAGCAGCGGGACCGTGCAGTCGCCGACGCGCAGGTTGCGGTTCTCGGAGCTGCCGTTCCAGTGGGTGTAGACCTGGGGCGGCGGGTCGCCCTCCCAGCTGCCGTCGATCACGTACTTGAAGCCGTACTCGCCCGCGGGCAGCTCGATGTCGAAGGTGAACACCCCGTCGTCGTCGGGGTCCTCCATCGGGTCCGCGGTGTCGTCGAACCCGTTCCACTCGCCGGCGACGGTCACCGTCGCGGGGTCCCCGGGCGGGTCGTACTCCAGGTGCGAGACGCAGTCGCGGACCACCACGATCTCCGGCGTGGTGTCGTCGTCGCCGGCGTCGTCGTCTCCGCTGTCGTCGTCGCCGTACGCGTCGTCGTCGCCCGCGTCGTCGTCGTCGGGGGTCCAGGGGTCGTCGGGGATCTCGTCGCAGGCCCCGTCGGCGCAGGGGTCCGGACACCCCGCCAGCAGCGCGGTCAGTGCCACCGCCGTCAGGCCCAGCCACCATCGCATCTCGTCGCGCATCGTCCCGTCCTCACCGTGCGGCACAGCCGCTGTCCTCGGGCACCAGCACCATCGCGGTCTGCGCCGGCACCACCAGCTCCTCGGTCGCTCCGTAGGCCACCGTCACGGCAGCCCCGGAGAGCACGTCCACCATCGTCTCCGCGTCGTCGAGCAGCGCCCCCGGGGGGACCGGGATGCTGCGCTGCTGCTCGTCGCCGCGGTTGATCACCACCAGCGCCGGGGCGCCGTCGCCGGCGTCGCGGGCGTAGGCCAGCAGGTCGTCGTCGACGGCCACGGTCTCGCGCACGCCGTGGCGCAGCGCCGGCGAGCACGCCCGCGCCTGGCCCAGCCGCCGGACCTGCTCCAGGGTCCACGCCTCGCGCTCGCCCAGCTCGTCGCCGAAGCGCATCGGGCGGCGGTTGTCGGGGTCCCGCGAGCCGGGCATCCCGATCTCGTCGCCGTAGTAGATCACCGGCAGCCCGGTGGCGGTCAGCACCACCGCCTGGGCCAGCACCAGCCGCCGGTAGGGCTCGTCGTCGTCGGGGGCCGGCGGCGGGTCGTCCCACGCCTGGCCCACGTCGCCGGCGGCCTCGGACAGGAAGCGGGTCACGTCGTGGTTGCCGGCGAACGGCGCCATCAGCGCGCCGGGGCCGGCCCACGCTCGCTCGCTCTCGTCCAGGTGCGCCTCGAGGTCGACCATCGTCGTGGACTCCCACGCCAGCGCGTCGCGCAGCGCCCACATCACCGGGAAGTCGAACTGCCCGTCGAGGCCGTGGGGCCCCAGGTAGCGCAGGATCTGGTCCCAGCCGAACGAGCCGGTGAACGTCTCGCCGACGACGTACAGCTCGGTGCCGCCCCGCTCGAAGCGGCGCGACAGCTCGTACGACAGGTGGCGCACCGTCAGCCGCGGCATCATCGGCACCGCGTCGACCCGCACGCCGTCCAGGTCGTAGCGCTCGATCCACCAGGCGATGTCGTCCACCTGGCGCGCCGTGATCGCCGTGTCGCGCAGCTCGAGATCGGGCAGGTAGTCGGTGAACCAGCAGGTCTCGATGTGCTCGCTCCACGGGCAGCCCTCGGAGCCGCACACGCAGCCCTCGTGGAAGTCCCCGGCGGCGCGGTCCTGCCAGTAGGGGTGCTCCAGGTGCACGTGGTTCGGCACCACGTCGATCAGCACGCGGATCCCGCGGGCGTGGGCGGCGGAGACCAGCGCGTCGAGGTCGTCGGGGGTCCCGAACTCCGGCTCGATCTCCCGCGCGGCGACGGGCCAGTAGCCGTGGTAGCCCTCGTACTCGCGGCCGTCGCTGCCGGGGAACGTGCCGTCCGGGTTGTCGTACGGCGGCGAGATCCACAGCGCGCGGACGCCCAGCTGCTCGAAGTAGCCCTGCTCGAGCTTCTCGGTCAGGCCGGGCAGGTCGCCCCCGTAGCGCAGCCCGATCTGCTCGGCCGGGGCGGACGGATCGTCCAGCGGACCCGCGCTGGAGGCGAAGCGGTCGAGCACCACCTGGTACAGGATCGCGTCCTCCCAGCGGAACGGCTCGTCCTCGATCCACAGCGGCAGCAGCAGCGGCTCGGCGGTCACGCCGCCGGCGTCGGCGGCCTCGATCGTCAGGGTGTGCTTGCCGTGGGGCAGGCCCTCGGCGCGGATCTGGATCGCGCCGGCCCCGGGGCGCTCGGTGACGGTCGCCTCGCTGCCGTCGCGGAACGTGGCCACCGTGGCGTCGAGGTCCAGCGCCGCGCCGCTGCTGGCCTGCAGGAAGGTCAGCTGGATGTCCAGCGTCCCGTCGGCCCACGCGTCCACGCGATCCACCTGCCACGCGGGGACGGCGCAGTCCTCGACGCGGAGCAGCGAGTACTCGGTCTCGAGATCGTCGTCGTAGGCGGTCAGGGGCTCCAGATCGTTGAGCTCCGGCTTGCCGTCGACCTCCAGCTCGTAGCGGTAGTCGCCCGGCTCCAGGTCGAGGCCGGCGTACCACACGCAGGGGCAGATCTCGTCCAGCGCGGTGCCGGCCCAGCCGTCCCACTCGCCGCGGGCCACCACGCCGTCCACCGGCCGGTGGGGCTTGGCGTAGATCCGGGCGGTGCAGTCGCGGGACGGGGCGCACCCCGCCGGGAGCAGCAGCGTCGCGATCCACAGCACCGGGAGAATCCGCACCATCTCGATGGTCCCTGTTTAGCAGAGTCTTGAGCGTGACTCAAGAGTGAGTTACTATCAACTCGCCTCAGGCCGCTATGGTAGAGCGACCCGACACCAGAGAGTGAGTCACGATGATGACATGGACCAGGGGATCTTGGGGCAGGGTGCTGGCGACCGCGATCGCCGCCGCCGGCCTGCTCGCCGCGTGCAGCTGGGCTGCGCCCGCATCGGCCGAGGGCGAGGGGCCGGACCTGTGCAAGGAGCACGCCTGGGGCTGCTTCACCGCCGGCACCTACGGCCGCGTCCACCCCTCGTGGAACCTGCGCGGCGGCAAGGGCCGCCCGGCCAACCTGGTCAGCCACGGCACCCGCCTGGAGCTGCCGCCCTACGCCGAGGTCGACCTGTACTACCGCAAGTCGTTCGACGACCTGCCCCAGGATCAGGAGCAGCCGATCCAGGTCGGCGCGGTGATCACGCTGGCGTTCCTCGAGGACCTGTTCCACTTCACCGGCGACTTCGACCAGTCGTTCGCGCTGCGCAACCTGTACGGCTGGGCCGGCGGGCTGCTCGGCGGGCGGCTGGGGGTGTGGGCCGGCTCGCGGATGTACCGCGGCGACGACATCTACCTGTTCGACTACTGGCCGCTGGACAACCTCAACACCTACGGCGGCGGCGCCGAGCTGACGCTGCAGCCGGTGCGGATCGCCGTGCACGTGGGCACCAACCGGCTCGACGACGACTTCCAGTACCAGGAGATCGAGGTCACCACCGACACCCCGGTGACGACCCAGGTGGTGTACCTCGACCGCCAGCGCACGGTGGTCAGCCTCAAGGCCACCGTCGAGGGCCACCCGGGCGGCGGCGACGTGGGGATCAAGGGCAAGCTCTACGGCGAGGTCCACGGCCTGCCCGCCGGCGTGCTGCTCGACGACGACGGCCAGACCGTCGAGCCCCTGCCCTCGGACTTCGGCTGGATGGTCGGCGGGCAGTTCGGGATCTGGGGCTGGGGCCGCAACTCGTTCGCCAACCTGTTCGTCCGCGGCGCGGGCGGGCTGGCGGCGTACGGCGAGTTCGGCGTCCCGTTCGGCCTCGACGCGGAGAAGAAGACGACGCGCGCCCGCGAGTTCCTGGTCGGGCTGTCGGTCAACGCCGAGGTGGGCGCGTTCGGGATCATGGGTGGGGCCTACGCCCGCAACTTCGTCGACGCCGACCCCAACCTGTACGACCTGGACGACGAGTGGGAGTTCATCGTCGCGGCGCGGCCCCACGTGTTCGTCGGGCGGTTCTTCCAGCCGTTCGCCGAGATCAGCTACCAGCGGGAGATCCCCAACGGGCTCTCGCCGGAGACGTTCGTGCGCGAGCCCAGCGGGATCCTCAAGCTCTCCGTGGGGCCGTCGCTGGCCTTCGAGCGCGCCACCTACGCGCGCCCCCGCTTCCACCTGGTCTACACCGCCAGCATCCTCGACGAGAACGCGCGCCGGCTCTACGCGGAGCAGGATGCCCGCCGCGACCAGCCGGTCCAGCACTACCTCGGCGTCGGGGTCGAGTGGTGGATCAACAGCTCGAGCTACTAGGAGGAACCACGATGCGCACCCACACGACCGCTGTGCTGAGCACCCTGGCGGCCCTCCTCGCGGCGGGCTGCGTCGACACCGACGACGTGGAGCAGGTGAACCGCGTCAACCTCGTGGACGACTGGCGGGACCAGGTGATCTACCAGATGATGGTCGACCGCTACGCCAACGGCGACGTCAACAACGACTGGAACGTCGATCCCGGCCACCTGGGCCACTACCAGGGCGGCGACTGGCAGGGCGTGATCGACCACATGGACTACCTGGTCGAGCTGGGCGTCACCGCGATCTGGATCTCGCCGGTGGTGCGCAACGTCGAGGAGGACGCCGGGTTCCACGGCTACCACGGCTACTGGACCCAGGCGTTCGACGAGCCCAACCCCCACTTCGGCGACATGGCCAAGCTGCGCGAGATGGTCGACCTGGCCCACGACAACGGCATCGCCGTGATCTGCGACGTGGTGACCAACCACATCGGTCAGCTGTTCTACTACGACATCAACATGAACGGCGTGCCCGACGAGAACGTCTACGGCGACGGGATGAGCTCCGACGTGATCCACGTCTCGGAGTGGGACCCCGACTTCGACCCGCGGGGGGTGCAGGCGTGGACGTCGCTGGGCGAGGCCGGGCTGGCGCCGATCTACTTCGTCAACTACCCCGGCTCCAACCGGGTGCCGCCCAGCCCCGCCGAGTTCGCCAACCCCACCTGGTACAACCGCCGCGGCCGGGTCTACGACTGGAACCAGATGGACCAGGTCGTGCTCGGCGACTTCCCCGGCGGGCTCAAGGATCTGCGGACCTCCGACCCCGACGTCGAGGACGCGCTGATCCGCGCCTTCGAGTTCTGGATCGAGAACGTCGACTTCGACGCCTTCCGCGTCGACACGCTCAAGCACGTCGAGCACGAGTTCTGGCAGGCGTGGTGCCCGCGGATGCGGGAGAAGGCCGCCGCGGTGGGCAAGCAGAACTTCTTCATGTTCGGCGAGGCGTTCGACGGCGACGACGAGCTGATCGGCTCGTTCACCTTCGACGGCGAGATGGACTCGGCGTTCTACTTCAGCCAGAAGTTCCAGGTCTTCGACAACGTCTTCAAGTGGGGCGGCGCGACCTCGGGGATCGAGGCGCTGTGGACCGCCCGCGAGACCAACTACGGCGACGAGGCCCACCCCGGCGGCGTCGGCGTCCCGCCCCAGCAGGTGCTGGTCAACTTCATGGACAACCACGACGTCGGCCGCTTCCTGTTCGACCAGCCCGACGTGACGCGGCTGCACCTGGCGCTGGCGTTCATCATGACGATCGACGGGATCCCGTGCCTGTACTACGGCACCGAGCAGGACTTCGAGGGCGGCAACGACCCGGGCAACCGCGAGCGGCTGTGGGACACCGGCTTCGCCACCGACGGCGAGACGTTCCAGAAGACCCGGCGGCTGATCGCGATCCGCAAGGCCGTCGACGCCCTGCGCCGCGGCGATCTCACGATCCGCTGGGCCACCGACCGCGTCGCCGGCGAGGAGGACGCCGGGATCTTCGCCTTCGAGCGCAGCTACGAGGGCCAGACCGCGCTGGTGGTGTTCAACACCAGCTTCGACGGCACCAGCTCCACCTCGTTCGAGGGCGACGCGATGCAGACCGGGTTCGCCGGCGGCACCGAGCTCGCCGACCTGTGGTGGGACGTGGGTGGGACCCACAGCGTGGCGTCCGACGGCACGATCACCCTGGAGGTGCCGGCCTCCTCGGCGATGATCCTGGTGGAGCGCAGCGTCGCCGACGGCCTCGACCTGGAGTAGCCGCCCGCGGCAACCCCATCAATTCCGTGGCCTTGTGGGGCCAATTGAGGTATTGGGCGTCTCCGACGGCCTCCGGGCCGTGGTGCGGAGATCATGAAGTTCATCAGTCCCCAGGTGCTGGCGATCTTCCAGCAGCGCGAGATGCGGCTCAACCTCGCGGCGCTGCTGAAGACCGTGGCCGTGCTCGTCGTGGTCATCGCGATCTACTCCGTGCTGTTCCACGTGCTGATGCTGCACGAGGGGCAGGAGCACACCTGGCTGACGGGCGTCTACTGGACGCTGACGGTGATGAGCACGCTGGGCTTCGGCGACATCACGTTCCACACCGATCTGGGGCGCCTGTTCAGCCTGCTGGTGCTGGTGTCCGGCCTGATCCTGCTGATGATCGTGCTGCCGTTCGCGTTCATCCGCTACTTCTATGCCCCGTGGATCGAGGCGCAGGTCCGCTACAAGGCCCCGCGGAAGGTGCCGGACACGACCGGGGACCACGTGATCGTCTGCGGCTACGACGCCGTCTCACAGGTGCTGATCGAGCGCCTCGCGGTCCGCGGCTTCGACTACGTGCTGATCGAGCCGGACCCGACCCGCGCCGCGGTCTACGCCGACCAGGGCCTCCGCGTCGTGCTCGGCGAGCCCGACACGGTGGACACCTGGCACGCCGTCGGGGCCGGGCGGGCCCGGCTGGTGGTCGCCAACCTGGACGACATCCAGAACTCCAACATCGTGCTGGCCCTGCGGGACGCCGAGCCCGACGTCCCGGTGGCGGCGCTGGTGGACGACATCGACGCGGTGGACGTGCTGGAGCTGGCCGGCGCCGACCACGTCATCGCGCTGAAGCACCGCCTGGGCGAGCACCTGGCGGCGCACGCCACCGCCGGGGCGGACCACCCCCACCGGGTGGGCAACCTCGGCTCGCTGATCCTCGCCGAGTTCTCGACGCTGAACACCGACCTGTCGGGCCGCACGATCCGCAACAGCGGCCTGCGCGACGCCACCGGGCTCAACGTGGTGGGGGTGTGGGACCGCGGCCACCTGCAGCCGGCCTACCCCGATCGCGTGCTGGGCCAGGACGACGTGGTGGTGGTGGTGGGCACCGAGGAGCAGCTCGACGTGCTCGACCGGGACATCCTGGTGACCGAGCCCACGGGAGACCCGATCCTGATCATCGGCGGCGGCCGGGTCGGCCAGGCCGCGGCGGCGGCGCTGAAGGCCGACGGCCAGACCGTGCACGTCATCGAGCGGGACCCCGCGCTGCGGCCCACGCTGGAGGAGGTCGCCGACCGGGTCGTGATCGGCAACGCGGCCAACCTCGACACGATGATCGAGGGGGGCATCGAGGAGGCGCCGTCGGTGCTGCTGACGACGCGCGACGACGCCACCAACATCTTCATCACGGTCTACGCCCGCCGGCTCAACCCCGGCTGCCGGATCGTCAGCCGGGTGACCCACGAGCACAACCTGGACTCGATCCACCGCGCCGGCGCCAACTTCGTGCTCTCCGAGAGCTCGCTGGGCGCCAAGCTGCTGGTCAGCGTGCTGCTCGAGGGCAAGCTGATCGTGCTGGGCGAGAACGTCGAGATCTTCAGCACGCGACTGCCCGAGAGCCTGCACCACGTCTCCCTCGCCCAGAGCGGGATCGGCAAGCGCACCGGGCTGCTGGTGATCGGCCTGGAGCGGGACGGGCGGACCGACGGCGTCCCCTCGTCGTCGGAGCCGCTGCAGCCCGGGACCGAGCTGCTGTTGCTGGGCACGCGCGAGCAGCGGCACGAGTTCCAGCGCCAGTTCGAGCGCTGAGCGCGGCCACGCCGTCTCCGGCGCCCACGGCCTGGGGTGGGCTTCCGGGGAGGGGGCGGAGCATGCCCGTGTCGCCCCGCTTGCCCTGCTAGGATGGCGGCAGAGGGAGGGGCCGATGCACGGCCACACGATCATCGCCGCGATCGCGGCCCTCGCGCTGGGGCTGGCGGGGTGCGAGCCGGGGCCCTCCTGGACCGGCGGCGAGCCGATCGTCGACGGCGCCGACGAGCACGGGCTGCCGTCGGTCGCCTGCCTCGGGCGGGACCAGCCGCTGGGGCTCGAGATCCTGTGCAGCGGCAACCTGATCACGCCGCGGGTGCTGCTCACCGCGGGGCACTGCGGGTACTCGCTGAGCGACGAGCAGATCCTCGGCGACGGCGCGGTGTGGTTCGGCTTCGACATCGGCGCGCCGGACTTCTCCTCCGCCGTGGTCGGCCGCGCGGTGCACCCCGGCTACGTGCCGCTCGACGGCGGCGACCCCGGGGAGTACGACCTCGGGGTCTACGTCCTGGCCGACGCGGCCCCCTACCGGCCCGCGTGGATGCGCGCCGAGACCCTCGGCGACGGGGACCTCGGCGCCACGCTGACCCTGGCCGGCTACGGCCTGACCGGGCCGGCGGCGGGGGACGCGGGGCACAAGCGCTCGGCACGGGTCACGGTCGACCAGATCGACGAGATGTGGCTGTACAGCTACAGCGACAGCAACCCGGGTGGGGCCAACGGCTGCAACGGGGACTCGGGGGCGCCGCTGCTGGAGGACCTCGGCGGCGGCGACTGGCTGCAGTGGGGGCTCGACTCGTTCGCCGACACCAGCTGCACGGTGTTCACCGGCCACGCGCGGGTGGACACCTCCCACGAGTGGCTGCTCGACCAGGTCGAGGCGGTCCACGGCACGCGGGACGTGTGCGAGGCCAGCGGGCTGTACGGCGACGGCCACTGCGACGAGCGCTGCGACGAGCCCGATCCGGACTGCTTCCCCGGGGACGACGACACCGCCGGGGACGACGACGGCGGTGGCGACGACGACGGCGCGGACGACGACGGCCCGGGGGGGGCCTCCCCGCCGGGGGGCGCGGGGGACGGCTGCGAGTGCGCTCAGGGGGCGGG
>CAZOYV010000227.1:0-13820 GCA_964584075.1 uncultured Rickettsiales bacterium
GGTGTCGGCGTCGCCGGTGTCGTCGTCGCCGGTGTCGTCGTCGGCGTCGTCGTCGTCCGAGGCGTCGTCGTCGTCGTCGACCGACGGACAGCCCACCATGAAGCCGAGGAACGCCGTCCCCAGCAACGCGATCATCAGCCCAGTCCAGAACTTGCCCATGGGATCCTCCACCCGAGTGCCGGGACCCCTCCATGGAGTCCCTGACCAGCAGGCTACGGCAGCGAACCCCGATCGCGGACGGGCGGATCGGTGCGCGTGCATCGCGGCGCACGGGCCGTTCGGTGCCCGGCGGGTGATATTGCATTGCAACATATTTGGCTTGACATGCTCATGTTTTGAACTATTCTTGCCGTTGTTGCATCGCAACATCCAGATCGGAGGACCCCCGATGAGCACCGCAGCCCTGGCCTGGTCGGCCCTGAGCGTCTACGCCGCGATCACCGCCACGCTGGCCTACCGCGGCTGGCGCCGCACGCGGTCCCTGGAGTCGTTCGCCGTGGGCAACGGGGACATCGCGCCGTGGGTCGTGGGGCTCTCCCTGTCGGCCCAGCTGACCTCGGTGGCGACCTTCGTGGTCAACCCGGGGCTGGTGTACGCCTACGGGCTCTCCGGCCTGCTCGGCTTCGGCGTCGCCGCCGCCGGCGGGATCACGCTGGGGCTGGTGCTGTTCAGCAAGGCGTTCCGCCGCGTCGGCGCGCAGGTCACGGCGCTGACCGTGCCGCAGTGGATCGGCGCGCGCTACCGCAGCAAGCCGCTGGCGCTGGGGTTCGGCGTGCTGTCGCTGGCGCTGGTGACCTTCGCGGTGCTGATCGTCGTGGCGCTGGCCCACGTGCTCGCCGCCCTGCTCGGGGTCCCGGCGTGGGCCGCCGCCGCCGGGGTGATCGCGTTCGTGTTCACCTACGTGCTGCTCGGCGGGGTCAACACCCACGCCTACACCAACGCCGTCCAGGCCGTGATCATGCTGGTGGTGGCGCTGGTCCTGCTGGTCGCGATCGCGCCGTCGCTGTGGCACGGCGAGGGTGTCTTCGCCCAGCTGCGGGCCCTCGACCCGGCGCTGGTCCAGCCCACCAACCCCGCCAGCCCGTACTTCCGCAACTGGTTCGAGGTGTTCGCCTGCAACGCGCTGGTCGGGATGGCGCTGGTGTGCCAGCCCCACATCCTGTCCAAGGCGCTGTACCTGCGCGAGGACCGGCACCTGAAGCCGTTCCTGGGGGTCGCGATCGCCGCGGGGGTGGTGTTCCTGTCGGTGCTGGCGGTGGGGCTCGTGGCGCGGACCGCGATCCCGGCCGGGACGCCCATCGACCAGGTGGTCCCGACCTACATCGCGACCCGCTTCGGCCCGGCGCTGCAGGTGGTGATCTCGATCGGCCTGCTGTGCGCCGGGATCTCGACGCTGGAGGGGATCCTGCTGGCGCTGAGCACGATCACCTCGGTGGACCTGTTCCTCGGTGGGCTGGCCGGCCGCCTGCTGCCCCACCGCGACGACGCCGGCCGCGCCCGCGCCGCGCTGTGGGTCGGCCGCGCCTCGATCGTCGCGCTCGGGGTCGGCACCTTCGCGCTGGCCCGCTGGCAGATCGCCCACCCCACCGGCGGGTCGGTGGCGATCTTCGGCCAGCTGGGCGTGTACCTGCTGATCACCGCCAGCTGCGTGCCGCTGTGCGCCGGGATGTTCCTGCCCCGCGCGCGCCGCGGCGCGGTGGTCGCCGGCGCGCTGGC
Source organism: uncultured Rickettsiales bacterium (assembly GCA_964584075.1). Taxonomy (GTDB): domain Bacteria; phylum Myxococcota_A; class UBA796; order UBA9615; family CAYRNR01; genus CAZOYV01. Next base: position 1,717 of record CAZOYV010000227.1, read on the forward strand.
CTCGGTGGCGGCCTACGCCCTGGTGGGGCTGCTGGGCATCACGGCGATGGCCAACAACCCGGCGTTCCTCGCCACCTGCGGGATCGCCGCGGGGTGGGGCGTGTTCGGCGTGGGGCAGTGGTGGCTCGGGCGGCGGGAACGGGCGGAGGCGACGCCCCGGGCGGGCGCGCTGCGTCGGGTGGCGTGAGCGCTAGGGGATGTCGGAGCCGGGCTCCTCTTCGTCTTCCTCTTCGTCTTCCTCTTCCTCTTCCTCGTCCCCCTCTTCGCCCTCCTCGCCCTCCTCGCCCTCCTCGGCGGCCTTCTTCTCCTCCTCGAGGGCCTGCTGGTCGGCGGCGTCGAGCAGCTGCACCGGCTTGTCCTCGAGCTCGGCGGGGTTGAACAGCTCGCCCTCCTCGAGGATCGAGACCACCCGGTCGTTGTGGAAGTACACGTTCATGTTCCACTGCGGGCGGTTGTAGGACTTGGGATCGTCGGGGTCGGCGGTGGGGATCGCGTTGCCCTTGCGGTCCTCGTAGAAGAAGTAGGTGTAGATGTCGACGTAGTTCTTCTTGTAGAAGGTCTGCCGCACCTGGACCGGCTTGCCCCAGGTCATCCACAGCTCGTCCTTGTTCATGCCCTTGACCACGTCCCCGCGGACCACGTGGTTGCGGTACTCGTCCCGGATCTTCTCCCACTTCCGGTAGTAGCCGGTCTCCTGGAGGAACTCCTTGCGGGCCGCGGAGTCCTCGAGCTCGAAGTAGGCCTCGATCTCGTCCTCCTGCATGAAGATCATCACCGCATCGATGACCTTGCGGTCCTCTTCCGGCAGCTTCTTCATCGCCCGGTCGATGTTCAGCGCGGCCGCCGGTGTGGCGAAGGCCACGGCCAGCAGCGCGACCCCCAACGTGATCGTCACTCGACGCAACATGTCTGAAGTCCTCCCATCACGACCCGCGTTCTACGACACCGCGCGGGTTCGGCCAAGTGTTCCGTCGCCGCGCGTGCAAACCCGCTCACGGCGCGGGCCCCTCGTCGGCCGCCGGCGGGGGCGCCGCGACGTCGGCCTCCGGGGGGGGGCTCGAGGAGGTCCTCGGCGGGCTCCTCCTGCTCCCCACGGACGGGCGCCGGGCGCCGGTATTCGACCACACCGAGGGTGTCCTCCTCGACCCAGCCGCGCACGCCGCCGGGGTGCACGACCTCCAGCCACGCGCCGTGCCTCGCGCGGACCCGCACCTCGGCGCCCTCGCCGAGCCGGGCCAGCTCCGAGGCCGCCCGGTCCGCACCGGAGCGCACCACCGCGGTGCCGGACAGCACCACCGCCGGGGGCCGGCTCTCCAGCTCCACCTGGCGGATCCCCGCCGTGATGCCGAACACCACCAGCGCCAGCGCCACCACCGCGGCGCTCCAGGTCAGGATCTCGCCGCGGCGGAACTGGCGGATCGCGAGCAACCCCCACAGCAGCGCGTTGAGCACCGCGACCACGCCCCACAGCTCCCCCGGGGACAGGCTCTCGTAGAAGAACAGCACCCGGCCGAGGACCGGCCCGCTGGGGGCGACGTGCCCGATCTCCGCCGCGGCGCGCGCCTCGGCGAGGTGGGCCTTCAGCTCGCTGTCGCGCGGCAGGAACAGCTGGGCCTGGCGGTAGTGGAAGATCGCCTCGCCGAGGTTGCCCAGGTGCAGGTGGGCGTTGCCCAGGTTCATGTGCAGCGGCCCGTTGTGGACGCCGTCGTCGACCATCGTCTGGTAGCAGTCCGCGGCCTTGGCGTACTGCTGGGCGGCGTACAGCACGTTGCACGACTCGAACACCAGCGAGTCGTCCTCGCCGGCCCGCGCGGGCGTCGCCGACAGCACCAGCGCCGCCAGCAGCCCCACGAGGAACGACCCAGCCACCGTCCTCCCCACCTCGGCGCTCTGCGCGCCCCGGACGGGCGCCCTCCGCGCTCTGGCGCGTCCTGGACGAGCTCGCCCGATCACGGCAGCTCCTCGTCGAGCTCGGCGAGCAGCTCGCGCGCCCGCTGGACCATCTCGGCGGTGGACGGGTGGGCGCGGCCGGCGTAGCGGATCGCCCCCATGTCGGCCATCCAGCGGGTCAGCTCGGGGGCCACCCCGGGGGCGCCGGCCTCGGCCACCGCCGCGCCGAGCTCCTCGGGGGTCATCGCCCCCGTGGGCACCGCGGCGCGCTCGGCGAGGAAGCGGCGCAGCACCTCCTCGCTGGCGGCCATCGCGCCGGTCCGATCGGTGACCAGGCTCTCGGCGTGGCGGAAGCCCCTGGCCGCGATCTTGCGGGCCCGGTTGCGCCGCTGGAGCTCGGGGTCGGCCCGCCGCAGCTGGCGGCGGCGGACCACCACCGCGGCGCCGAAGCCCCCCAGCGGGATCAGCAGCGCCAGCCCCAGCACGCCGGCGTGCAGCGGGGTGGCGCGCCGGACGTGGCCGCCGGCCTCGACGGCCGGGTACGGCTCGGCGTTGAGCAGCTCGATGGCCCGCTCGTCGATCAGCAGCTCCGCGGCGTGGGCGCCGTGGCCGCCCTCCTCGTCCCCCGGCTCGACGTGCAGCCGGAACGGCCCCACCTCGGTGTCCTCGTAGCGCTTGCGCTCGGGGTCGAAGTAGCTGACCCGGATCGCCGGGATGATCGCCTCGCCGGCCACCACGGGCACCAGATCGAAGCTGCGGGTCACCGTGCCGTACGGCCCGGTCTTGCCCCACGCGAAGCGCAGCTCGGGGTCGTCGGTGTAGACCTTGACGCCCTCGGGCACGACCACGTCGAGGTCCACGTCCTGGACGTTGCCGTTGCCCTGCAGCACCAGCGACAGCGTCACCGACTCGCCCACCTGGCAGCGGTTGCGCGACAGCTCGCCCTGCAGCCGCGCCGCGCCGACGAGCCCCGAGAACGCCTCGGGCTGGCCGGCCTCGGGCAGGGCCAGCACCTCCACCGTCACCGGCTCGGTCTCGAGCAGCACCGGCTCGAGCTTGGCCGTCGAGAAGAACTGGTCGAAGACCGGATCGTTGAACAGCGGGTGGGTCCGCCGCTGGTAGCCCACCACCTGGTCGAAGTGCACCGTCGCGGGCCCCACCTCGTAGCGCCCCGGCCGCAGCGTGAACAGCGGGATCTTCCACTCCAGGATGCGGAACGTCTTGCCGCCGACGACCTCGAGGCGGTCGAGCACCTCCTCCTCGACCATCGCCTCCTTGACCAGCCCACCCCAGTCCGGATCGTCGCGATAGAACCCCTTGATGCTGGCGCTGAAGCCGAACCGCAGGTGGTAGACCAGCGGCTGGCCCGCGTACGGCAGCTCCGGCTCGCTCCAGGCCTCGACGAAGTGGTCGGCGGCCTTGCCCGAGCGCTTGGCCTCGCGGACCGTGACCTCGCTGGAGCCGGTCCAGATCGTGCCGCCCCCGACGTCGACCCCGACCGGTCCGATCGTGTACTCGCCGGTGTGCTTGGGATACAGGTAGTAGGTCAGCACGATCTTGGTCGTCGCGCGCCCGTTGACCCACCCCGAGCGGATCGACTTGCCCCCGGCGAGCACGTCGAAGTTGGGCATCTCGGGCCACCGCACCTGGCCCACCGACTGGGCCCCGGAGACGGTGATCTGGGCGGTGATCGCCGCCCCCTCGCGGGCCTGCCCCGCGTCCAGCTGCAGGGTCGCCGAGGCTCCCAGCGCGGACCCCGCGATGCCCAGCGCCGCCAGGGCGGCGAGGACCAGCAGGCCCGGGCGCGGTCGGCTGGCTACCAATCCTTCTCCTTGTCGCGGTTGCGCTTGGGCCGCGTGCGGTCCGGCTGCCGCTCGTCGAGGGCGTCGAGCAGCCGCTCGGCCTCCTCGGGGGTCAGCTGCACCGGCGGCGGACCGTCCTCGACCTGGGGCTCGTCCTCGTCGGCGACGCGGGTCGGGTCGACGTTGACCATGTCCTCGGCGGCGCCCTCCTGCTCCTCCTGCTGCTCGGCCTGCTCCTGTCGCTCCTCCTTCTTGGTCTGCTCCTGCTGCTGCGGCGGCGGCTGCTTCTTGCGCTGCTCCTGGCGCTGCTGGCGCTGCTCCTCGGCCTCCTGCTGGCGGCGCTGCAGCTCGCGCTCGACGTACTCCAGGTTGTGGCGCGCGTCCTCGTCGTCGGGGTCCAGCTCCAGCGCCCGCTCGTAGGCGTCCACCGCCTCCTCCAGCCGCCCCTGGAAGTACAGCGTGTTGCCCAGGTTGTAGTAGCTGCGCTGCGCCAGCCGGTCGTCGTCCCCGCCCAGCGACAGCACGCGCCCGAACGACTGCTCTGCGCGCGCGTAGTCCCCCAGCCGGTAGTACGTGTCGGCGATGTTGAACTCCAGCTTGCGGTCGTCGGGGCGGTCCAGCTGGGCCTGGTGGAAGTAGTCCAGCGCGTCGCCGTACTCGCCGTCGTCGAACGCCCGCAGCCCCTGCTTGACCGCCGACGGCGCGAACGGGTTGCGCCACGCCGCCAGCGCCGGGGCCGGCGCCGCCAGCGCGCCCGCCAGCGCCAGCGCCACCAGCGGCAGGAACCGGCCACGGCCGCGCACCTCGGGCAGCAGGCTCTCCAGCACCAGCAGCAGCAGCGCCAGCCCCAGCGGCCACTGGTAGCGCTCCTTCCAGTTCTGGCTGCGGCTGGTGGCGATCTCGTAGGCCTCCATGCCCTGCTTGATGTCCTGGCGGTAGATCGCCTCCAGATCCATGTCCCCGCTCTGGGAGCGCTCGTAGCCGCCGCCGGTGGCCAGCGCGATCTTCTTCAGCCCCGACTCGTCGAAGCGGGTCTCGATCAGGTTGCCGTAGCGGTCGCGCTTGTTGCCGCCGCGCTCGGGATCGGGGAACGGCACCGCCTCCTCGCCGCCGATCCCGATGGCGAAGATCTTGACCCCCTGCTCCGCGGCGTTCTCGGCGGCCTCGAGCCCGAGCCCCTCGTTGTCCTCGCCGTCGCTGATCAGGATGATCGCCTTGGACGACAGCTTCTCCTCGTCGAAGGTCTGCACCGCCGTGGCGATCGCCGCCCCGAGATCGGTGCCCTGCACCGGCATCATGCTCGGGTGGAGCTGATCGAGGAACAGCCGGTAGGCCCGGTAGTCCACCGTCAGCGGGCACTGCACGAACGCGGTCCCGGCGAACGCCACCAGCCCCAGCCGGTCGCCCTCGAGCATGTCCAGCAGGTCGGCCAGCTCGCGCTTGGCCCGCTCCAGGCGGCTGGGGTCGACGTCCTCGGCGAGCATCGAGTTGGACAGGTCGAGCACCACCACGATGTCGACGCCCTTGCGGTTGATGTCCTCCCACTCGTAGCCGAACCGCGGGCGGGCCAGGGCCACCACGATCAGCCCGACCGCGACGAGCAGGAACACCGCCTTGAGGATCTGCCGCGCCCGGGACACGTCGGGCAGCAGCCGGCGGAACAGCTTGGGCTCGGCGAAGCGCGCCATCAGCCGGTCCTTGGCGCGGAACGCGCGGACCACGAACACCACCAGCACCGGGACGATCACCAGCCCCGCGAGCCACAGCGGGTGGAACACGTCGATGCCGAAGACGTTCAGCGTGCCCATCGCTACGGCACCTTCCTCAGCCTCGTGTTGACCAGAACGATCTCCGCGACGAGGAGCAACAGCGCGGCGAGCAGGTACGGCGCCCACGCCTCGTGGTAGTCGGTGTGCTCCACCGTCTCGATCTTGGTCTTCTCCAGCTCGTCGATCGTGTCGTAGACCTGCTGCAGCGCCGCGGTGTCGGTGGCGCGGAAGTAGGCGCCGCCGGTGGTCTCGGCGATCATCTGCAGCGTGGCCTCGTCCAGATCGACCGGCTTGTAGACGATCCGCGAGCCGAACATGCCCTCGACGCGGAACGGGGCCTCGCCCTCGGTGCCCACGCCGATGGTGTAGATCTTGACCTCCTTGGCGCGGGCGATCGCCGCCGCCGCCGCCGGCTCGAGCAGCCCCATGTTGTGGCGCCCGTCGGTGAGCAGGATCACGATCCGCGACTTGCTGTCGAGGTCCTCGAGGCGCTGCACCGACACGCCGATCGCGTCGCCGATCGCGGTGCCGTCGCCGGCCATCCCGATGTACAGGTCGCGGACCATCATCTGCAGGATCGTGTAGTCCGTCGTCATCGGGCACTGGGTGTAGGCCTCGGCGCCGAACACCACCGCGCCGATGCGGTCGTTGCCGCGGCCCTCGATGAAGTCCAGGACCACCTGCTGGGCCACCTCCAGCCGGGTCGCCTGCTTGCCCTCGACCTCGAAGTCCAGCGCCTCCATCGAGCCCGAGGTGTCCACCGTCAGCACGATGTCGATGCCCTCGGTGGTGACCTCGGTCATCCGGTTGCCGCCCTGGGGCCGCGCCATCGTGAACACCACCAGCGCCAGCGCCGCCACCCGCAGCGCCAGCGGCAGCCAGCGGCGGATCGGCCCGACTGTGTGGCCGGTGGCGCGCACCGTCGCCAGGTGGGGGAAGCGCACCCGCGCGCTGCCGGCGCGCAGCACGCCCAGCACCGCGATCAGGATCACCAGGCCCAGCGCGCCCAGCCAGTACGGGTCATCGAGATGCCACACCTGCGTCATGCGGCCACCTCGTCTTCATCCCCCGGCCGGGTGGCCTGGACGAGGTCGGCGCAGACGTCGGCGAGCCGGTCCAGCTCGGCGGGGTCCATCGCGCGGCCGGCGTACTTGACGTAGTCGGTGGCGTCCAGCACCCGGCGGATGTCGCCCTCGCGGCGCAGCCGCTGCAGCGGCTCGGGCATCCCCTGCAGGATCTCGGTGGTGGTCGACTCCACCGCGGGGAACCCGAAGCGCGCTCCGAGGTAGGTGCGGAAGATCTCGCTGAGCCGGTAGGCGAACGGCTGGTACTCGCCGGCGGCCAGCAGCCCCTGCTCGCGCAGCGCTCGCAGCTGGAGCAGCGCGATCTCGTGGGGCGGCGGCGGCGGGGCCGGCAGCGGCGGGGCCGCCCAGCGGCCGTAGACCACGAACGCCCAGCCGCCCACCACGACGAGGAACAGCACGCCGCCGATCACCAGCCACAGCGCGGGGTTGGGGTCGGCGATCGGCTGCACGCCCTCGATGTCGCGCAGCTGCTCGTCCAGCTGGATCGGCGGGGCGTCGGGATCGTCGGCCGGGCCGGGCAGGTCCTTGGCCTCCACCAGGATCGTCCCCGTCCCGGCGGTGCCGCGATCGCCCTGGTCGGTGGTGTACGGCACATCCACGCCGGGCAGCTCGTAGGACCCGGGCTTGTCCGCCACCAGCTCGTAGCGAAACACCTCGGTGCTGCGGCCGTCGACCTCCTCGGGCCCCACCCGGGTCTGGTCCTCGATCCGCAGGCCATCGATGGCGCGCCCGAACTCGGGGATCGCCGGCGTGACCCCGGGGGCCCAGTCCAGCTCGACGGTGTAGGTGATCACGTCGCCGGGCTCCACCAGCGAGCGGTCGACGGTGGCGCGGACCACCAGGTCCGGCCGCTGCTCGTCCCACACCGGCTCCTCGCCGGCGCAGCCCGCGGCCAGCACCAGCAGCAGCGCCGCGATCGCCCCCCTGCGTCTCACCGGCGCTGCCCCCGCATGCGGAAGAACGTGATCAGCGGCTTGATCCAGTCCTGATCGGTGCGCAGCTCGATCTCGTCGACCCCGCAGCCCTTGAGCACCTGCTTGCGGTCCGCGATGCGCGCCCGCGCCGCCTTGGCGTAGGCCTGGCGGAACGTGGGATCGAGGGTGTCGACCATCACCCACCCGCCCTTCTCGGCGTCCTCGAGCTCGACGAGCCCCATCGGGGTCAGCTCCAGCTCGCGCGGGTCGGTGATGCTCACCGCGGTCAGGTCGTGGCGCGCGCGGGTGACGCGCAGCACCTTGTGGTAGCCCTCGTCGAGGAAGTCGCTGACCAGGAACACCACCGCCCGCCGCCGCACCACGCGGTTGAGGTAGCCCAGCGCCCCGGCGATGTCCGTGCCCTGGCCGGTGGCCCGGGCGGTGAGCACCTCGCGGATCACGCGCCACACGTGCCCGCGGCCCTTCCGGGGCGACACGTAGGTCTCGACGTGGTCCGAGAACAGCAGCAGCCCGACCTTGTCGTTGTGGCGGATCGCGGTGTAGGCGATCGCCGCGGCGAACCGCGCCGCGAGGTCCTGCTTGAAGTCCTCGGCGGTCCCGAAGTCCTGGGAGCGGGAGATGTCGACGACGAGGATCACCGTCATCTCGCGCTCCTCGCGGAACTCCTTGACGAACGCGGTCTGGGAGCGGGCGGTGACGTTCCAGTCGATGTTGCGCACGTCGTCGCCGGGCATGTACTCGCGGACCTGCTCGAACTCCATCCCGCGGCCCTTGAACACCGAGACGTAGTCGCCCGCCATCAGGTCGTCCACCTGGTGGGACGTGGTGATGTGGATCTTGCGGATCCGGGCGATGACGTCCGGGTCGAGCATCCGGCTGACTCCTACGGGACGGGGACGTGGTTGAGCAGCTGGGCGACCACCTCCTTGGTGGTGACGTCCTCGGCCTCGGCCTCGTAGCTCAGCAGGATCCGGTGCCGCAGGATGTCCGGCGCCACGGCCTTGATGTCCTCGGGCAGCACGAACCCGCGGCCGTTCATGAACGCCTGGGCCCGCGAGCCCTTCTGCAGGTAGATCGCCGCGCGCGGGCTGGTGCCGAACGCGATCAGCGGGGCCAGCGCGTCCAGCCCGTACTCCTTGGGCCGCCGGGTGGCGTGCACCAGGTCGACGATGTACTCCAGCAGCCGGTCCTCGAGGTGGACCACCTCGACGACCCGCCGGGCGTCGTTGATCTGCGCCGGGTCGACCACCGCGTTGACCTCGGGGAAGCCCTGGCTGTGGCGATCGAGGATCCCCAGCTCCTCCTTCTTGCTGGGGTAGCCCACGTCGAGCTTGAGCATGAAGCGGTCGACCTGCGCCTCGGGCAGCGAGTAGGTGCCCTCCTGCTCGATCGGGTTCATCGTCGCCAGCACCAGGAACGGCTCGTCGAGCTTGTAGGTCTCCTCGCCGAGGCTGACCTGGCGTTCCTCCATCGACTCCAGCAGCGCGGACTGCACCTTGGCCGGGGCGCGGTTGACCTCGTCGGCGATCACGACCTGGGAGAAGATCGGCCCCTTCTTGGTCTCGAAGTTGCCGGTCTGGGGCCGGTAGATCTGGGTGCCGATCAGGTCGGCGGGCAGCAGGTCCGGGGTGAACTGGATCCGGTTGAAGCTGCACCCCGCCGCCTGGGCCAGCGTCTTGACCGCCAGCGTCTTGGCCAGCCCCGGGACCCCCTCGACCAGCACGTGGCCGTCGCTGAGCATCCCCAGGATCAGCCGATCGCACATGTAGGCCTGGCCCACGATCGTGCGCGCCAGCTCCTGCTTGAGCGCCTGGACGAAGCCGAAGCGCGCCTTGACCGCCTCCTCGATGCGGGCCAACCGGTCCTCGCTCATCGCGTCCTCCTCGACACCTACGACGCTTCACACGCCCGCGCGTCCACGCGTCGCCGGCATACGCTAGCAGCAGAGGTGGGGTGGAGCAAAGCCGGCGCGCCCGGACGGGCGGTCAGTTCTTGAGTTTCCCGAACAAGCCGCGCAGCCCTCCCTTGTCCTTGCGCACCTGGTTGCCCTCGAGCTCGGCGAACTCCTCGAGCAGCTCCCGCTGGCGCTCGCTCAGCTTGCCGGGCACCCGCACCAGCACCTGCATCACCTGGTCCCCGCGCCCGCCCCCGCGCAGCCGCGGGATGCCCTCGCCGCGGAAGCGCAGGATCGCGCCGTGCTGGGTCCCGCCCGGGATCTGGAGCGTCTCGCTGCCGGTCAGCGTCGGCACCTCCACGTCGGCGCCGAGCGCCGCCTGGGCGATGCCCACCTCCACCTGGCACAGCACGTCGTTGCCGTCCCGCTCGAACAGCTCGTGGGGCTCCACCTGCAGCACGATGAACAGGTCCCCCGGCGGGCCGCCCCGGGACCCGGGCTCGCCCTTGCCGGCGAAGCGGATCCGCATCCCCGACTCGACCCCCGCCGGGACCTCGACCTTGAGCGTCACGTCGACGGGGACCTGGCCCCGGCCGTTGCACGCCGTGCACGGGTCGCCGATCACCTGCCCGCTGCCGTGGCACTGGGGGCAGGTCGTGCGGATCTGCAGCAGCCCGCCCTGGCGGTGGATCACCTCGCCCATCCCGCCGCAGGTGGGGCAGGTCGTCGGCCCGGAGCCCTTGGCCGCGCCGCTGCCGCCGCACTCGCCGCACGTCTCCGGCCGCGTCACGGCCACCTGCCTCTCGGTGCCGAACGCCGCCTCGATGAACGTGATCTGCAGCAGCTGCTCGAGGTGCCGCCCGCGCCGCGGGCCGGCGCGGCGGCCGCCCCCGCCGAAGCCGCCGAAGCCGCCGAAGCCGAACAGGTCGGCGAAGATGTCGCCGAAGCTGCTGAAGATGTCCTCGACGCCGGCGTTGCCGAACCCCTGGTACCCCGCGTTGGACAGCCCCGCGTGGCCGAACTGGTCGTACAGCTGCCGCTTGTTGGGATCGCTGAGGACCTCGTAGGCCTCCGAGGCCTCCTTGAACCGGGCCTCGGCGGACGGGTCGTCCGGGTTGCGGTCGGGGTGGAACTTCATCGCGGCCTTGCGGTAGGCCTTCTTGATCTCGGTCTCGCCGGCCGAGCGCTCGACCCCGAGGACCTCGTAGTAGTCGCGCTTGTCGGCCATCGAGCTCCGCTCGCTTCCGGACGCACGACCGGGGGTCCGTGGACCCCCGGCCGGGTATCGTCAACCGGGACTCTCACCCGGGTTCGGTCGTGATCGCGGGGGCCCCGGGAGCCTGTCCACCAAGGGCCGACAGGCTCCTACGCCTCCTCGTACTCGGCGTCGATCACCTCGTCGCCGCCACCCGCACCGTTGTCGCCGCCGTCGGCGCCCGCGGCCGCCTGGTCCATGCCGCCCATGCCGCCCATGTCCGGGCCGGCGCCGGGCTGCCCCCCGCCGGTGGCCTGGTACATCGCCGCCGCGATCTCGTGCAGCGTCTTCTCCAGCTTCTCCGACGCGGCCTTGATCTCGTCGGCGTCGTCGGCCTCGAGCGCGTTGCGCGCGTCCCGCAGGGCGTCCTCCATCTTGGACTTCATCTCGGCCGGGATCTTGTCGCCGTGCTCGGACAGCTGCTTCTCGGCGCCGTAGACCATGTTGTCGAGGTGGTTGCGCGCCTCGATCTTCTCGCGCGCCTTCTGGTCCTCGGCCTCGTTGGCCGCGGCCTCGTTGACCATCCGCTCGACCTCGCCCTTGTCCAGCCCGGAGGTCGACGTGATCGTGATCCGCTGCTCCTTGCCGGTGGCCTTGTCGGTGGCCTGCACGTTGACGATGCCGTTGGCGTCGATCTCGAACTTGACCTCGATCTGCGGCACGCCGCGCGGGGCCGGCGGGATCCCCACCAGCTGGAAGCGGCCCAGCGTGTTGTTCTGGTTCGCCATCGGGCGCTCGCCCTGCAGCACGTGGATGTCCACCGCCGTCTGGCTGTCGCTGGCGGTGCTGAAGATCTCCGACTTCTCCACCGGGATCGTCGTGTTGCGCGGGACCAGCGGGGTCATCACGCCGCCGAGGGTCTCGATCCCCAGCGTCAGCGGGGTCACGTCCAGCAGCAGCACGTCGCGGACCTCGCCGCCGAGCACGCCGCCCTGGATCGCGGCGCCCATCGCCACCACCTCGTCGGGGTTGACCGAGCGGTTGGGGTCTTTGCCGAAGAACTCCTTGACCGCAGCCTGGACCTTGGGGATCCGCGTCGAGCCGCCGACCAGCAGCACCTCGGCGATCTCGGCGGGCTTCTTCCCGGCGTCCTTGATCGCCTGGCGGCACGGCGCGATCGTCTTCTGGACGATGCCCTCGATCATCTGCTCGAACTTGGAGCGCGTCAGCTTGATCTGCAGGTGCTTGGGGCCCGAGGCGTCGGCGGTCAGGAACGGCAGGTTGATCTCCGTCTCCTGGGCCGTGGACAGCTCGATCTTGGCCTTCTCGGCGGCCTCCTTGAGCCGCTGCAGCACCATCCGGTCGCTGGACACGTCGATGCCGTTGTCCTTCTTGAACTCCGCCACCAGCCAGTCGATCAGCACCTGGTCGATGTCGTCGCCACCGAGGTGGGTGTCCCCGGCGGTGCTCATCACCTCGACCACGTTGTCGCCGACCTCGAGGATCGAGATGTCGAACGTGCCGCCGCCGAAGT
>CAZOYV010000228.1:0-13798 GCA_964584075.1 uncultured Rickettsiales bacterium
AAATCCCCGCCATTGCTGAGTTTGCGCGGATCTATGTCAGGAGGTCTGGAGTCACTGTCATTCACGCCCCCAATCTTCCCGCTGTGAAGCAATACGACCAGTATCGGGACCTGTCAGCCGAGGTTCGGACGTACCTCGACGGCTACGATCTGGAACTCGAGGACCAGCCACCATTCATGGACTGGCCAGCAGCGGACAACGACGTCGCGATCCAGGCGAAAGCCGTGCGTCAGCAAGGGAGAAGCCCCGCCTACGAGGTGCCACAGTCCAAACCCAACATCTCTCCACACCTGGCGCCACTTCCGGACGAATACGTGCTCGAGTCCTACGAGGAGTTCCGGTATGTCTTGTGGCGGGAGCAGATCACCCTGCTGCTGTACATCGGTGGAGCACTCGACGAGTGCATGCTCCACCGAGACACAGGCATCAATCGATTGGCGGGGATCGACTCACTGCGAGTTCCTATCACGATCGTTGTCCTCGAAGATTGCTCGACGGCTTGGGGTGGCCCCGAGAACGATTCACGCGAAGAGGCAGAAACGATGCTGCGCTACTACCGGAAGAAAATCGCATTCGTGGCATCATCGAGTGACCTCTCGTTCGAACCGGTGGAGCCATGATAGGTCCACGAACCTCGGCTTCCGCCGAGGGACAGAGCAATCCAGCTTGTCGAGTTCGGGAGACGGGAGCACTCCCTGGTAGATCGCTCGGGCCCGACCAGATACCGGGCCGTCGTTACTCCACCGGCTTCGGAGCCGTCGCCGGCACGACCTTGCGGAAGACCTCCTTGGGCCACCGCAGCACCCCGTCGACCATCAGCAGGTCGTAGCGCGTGTGGATCCGGAACAGCTCCTGGTTGCGCCGCAGGTAGGGCTCGATCACGTTCCAGTCCTCCTGGAGGAACGGGTCGAAGCGGGCGCCGTTGAGCTGGGCCTCGCTGACCGTGAAGTACGGGTCGTTGAGGTAGCAGCAGCCGCCCGAGGCGAGGCTGAACAGGTTGGTCCCGGGGTACTTGGTCTCCAGGCCGTAGCAGCGGCCGTCGTCCAGGTCGCGCAGGCCGTTGATCACGAGGAACCCGCCGCCGGTGTGCAGCCCGGCCATGAACGACTCCGCCGCGTAGTCGAGGCAGGTGCCGTTGACGATCACGCGCACCGTGCCGACGGCGTTGATCAGCGGGCGGCCGGCGGTGTTGCCGCGGATGAAGACCTCGCCGCCCTTGGCGCCGTACAGCAGGGTCTGGCCGACGTTGCCGTGGATCACGATCGTGCCGGACTTGAGGATCTGGCCGACCTGGTCCTGGGCGTCGCCGTGGACGTGGATCTCGGCGCCGTCGAGGCCGCTGCCGAGGTAGTCGCCGGCGCTGCCGTAGACGTCGATCCGGGTGCCGCCCGAGTCCGGGCCGAGGCCGCAGCCGAGGAAGCGATCGCCGTGGCAGGCGTACACCGCGATGCCGCGCCAGCCCAGGCGGTGGGCGCGGACCACGAGCCGGGCCACGGAGCCCGGGCCCTCGATGTCGAAGCCGCGGGCGTCGATCGCCAGCAGCTCGTCGCCGGGGGGCGGGGCGCGCAGCCGGTCGGCGGTGGCGCGGTCGACGCGGCGGACCGGGTCGGCGGTGCCGGCGCCGATGGCGGGGAAGCGGGCGAACAGCGCCTCGATCGCGGCGCCGGCGTAGACCCGCAGCGCCGAGGGCTTCTTCTCCCCGGTGTCGTAGCGCTGGTCCAGCAGCAGGGTCAGGAACTGCAGGGCGCGGGCGCGGTGGGCGGGGTGCTGGCCCGACCAGGCGACCACCTGGCCGAGCATCCGCTCGATGTCGGCGAAGCCCCACTCCGGCATCCGCGCGGTGGCGCGGTCGAACACCGCCGTCGGCTCGGCGGCCTCCAGCAGGGTGGCCCAGTCGACGACGCCGCCGGCCTCGGCCTGGACGTCGGCCGGCACCGCGACCGGGAACGCCGGCTGCAGCCGCGGCTCGGGGGCCTCGACGCGCTCGCCGAACTTGTCGCTGCAGACCAGCGGGCGGGTGCCGTTCCCCGCGGCGAGGGTGAACACGAACGAGCCGCCGTCGGAGTAGCTGCCGCCGCGGGCGTTCCAGTAGCGGTCGGCGATCGGGGCGACCCGCGGGTCCGCGCCGCTGAGCGACTCGAGGAACGCGTCGATCGCCTGCTTCTCGCTGGCGATCAGGCCCACCTGGACCTCGCCCTCGTGGAGCGCGAAGACCTGCGGCCGCAGCATCGAGGTGTCGGTGATCCCGACCAGCTGCAGCTGCCGGTCGCGCGGCAGCGAGCGCGCGATGATGAAGAAGAACGGCCCGTCGGGGCTGCCGTGCAGGTGGCTGGCGCGCAGGGCGCGGTACACCCGCTGGCGGTCCTTGGGCAGCATCTCGAAGTCCCGCTCGGTGGTGGGCGCCAGCGCCTCGGTGATGTGCTCCAGCGGGTACTTGTAGACGCGGTTGTACAGGTCGAACAGCAGCACCGCGACCTCGGTGTCGGTGAGGAACTGGGGCTCCCCGCCCTTCTGCCCGAGGTACTCGACGATCGCCGCGTAGTTGGCCAGGTCGCCGTTGTGGACCAGCGCCTCGTCGAGCCCGGCGAACGGGTGCGCCCCGCCGGGGTGCCACACCCGCCCGCGGGTCGGGTAGCGCTGGTGGCCGATCCAGATGTGGGCCGGGACGTCGTCGAGCAGGTAGTACTCGACGATGTCCTCGGCGAACCCGACCCCCTTGAGGATCATCAGGTCGCGGCCGTGGGACAGCACGAACGCCCGCGGCTGCTCGCCGACGGAGTACAGCGCCTTGTTCAGCCGGAACGAGTTGCGCGCCACGAGCTCGGCCTCGGCGTCCCCGGGGGCGTCGGCCAGGCCGGCCTCGGCGGCGAAGCGGTCGAGCACGCCGGGCCGGACGCGCACGAAGTAGCGCATCACGTCCGGCGGGGCGATCTCGAGGCGGCCCACGTCGCGGTGGTCGGGGGCGTGGGGCAGCGCCTCGGCGTGGGCCACGTCGAAGTGGGGCTCGACGTACTCGCGCTCCACCTCGGCGCGGGCCCCGGGGTCGAGCAGCGCGACGTGGAGCGCGAAGTGCTCGGGGTACGCCGGGAAGCAGCCCGCGACGGCCACGCCGCCGCCCTTGCCGTTGCCGCGGTTGTTCATCTGCGCCAGCGGGGTGTGCAGGTGCTTGCCCGGCACCGGCTCGCTGGCGGCGATGCCGATCACGCCGCAGCCGCCCTCGTCGGCGTCCTTGTGCATCGCCCGCCGGCCGCGGCCCTCCTCGGCGAGGAAGCGGTGGCGGGACGCCAGCAGCGCGCGGGTCACCTCGGGCCTCATCGCGCCACCTCCTCTCCGCGGGGCAGGTAGCGCAGCAGCTCGCTGCGCCCCCGCAGCTCCCCCACCGCCGTGAACCCGAGGCCCGCGACGATCGCGCGAAGCTCCCGCATCCAGGCGGTGTAGAGGTTCACGATCCGGTCCCGGCACCACGCGGCGTCGAGGTGGGTCACCAGCCGCTCGTCGGTGGTGGCGATCCCCCGCGGGCAGCCGCGGTCCTTCTCGCAGTTGCGGCACAGCACGCACTCCACCGCGATCAGGTCGGCGGTGCCGACCACCACCCCGTCGGCGCCGAGGCAGATCGCCTTGACGATGTCCATCGGCGTGCGCGCCCCGCCCGAGGCCATCAGCACCACCTCGTCGCGGATCCCCTCGCTGGTCAGGAACCGGTGGGTCTTGGACAGCGCCAGCTCGATGGGCATCGCGATGTTCTTCTTGGCGATCTCGGGCGCCGCGCCGGTGCCGCCGTAGGCCCCGTCGAGGTGCACGATGTTGGCCCCGGCGTGGTAGCTGCCGACGGCGACCATGTCCACGTCCCCGGGGGTGCTGACCTTGACGCTGACCAGCACGTCCGGGTTGATCGCGCGCACCCAGTCGACGTGCTTGCGGTGGTCCTCGATCGAGTACACCGAGTGGAACGGGAACGGGCTGAACAGCGCCGTGCCCGGCACCGCCTCGCGCAGCCGCGCCACGGTGGGGGTGTTCTTGTCGCCGAGCAGGTGCCCGCCGAGCCCCGGCTTGGCCCCCTGGGCATACTTGAACTCCACCATCCGGACGCCCTGGATCGTCTCCTCGCGGACCCCGAAGTAGCCCGTCGCGATCTGGGTGATCACGTGGTCCATGTAGGGGAACAGCTCCTCGGGGAAGCCGCCCTCGCCGGTGCAGGTGAAGGTCCCGATCTGCTGGGCCGCCATCGCGCGGCCCTGCATCACGTGGTTGGAGATCGAGCCGTACGACATCCCGCCGCCGTAGACCGGCAGCGGGATCGTGATCCGCGGGCCCTCGGCGCGGCGGTTGAGCGCCAGCGAGAGGTCGACGGCGTCGGCGTCGACGGTGGCCTCCCCGCTGTGCACGATGCGCAGCCGGTCGAACCCGCCGTCGGAGATCCCGGACTCGGCGTAGGGACCGTGCTCGGTGGGCCGCTTGCCCTCGGCGCGGTGCCAGGCCTCGACGATCATCCGGTGGGTCCAGCGGTGGTGGCCCATCGTCTGCAGCCGCTCGTCGCGGGTGATCCGGATCGCACCCGCCGGGCAGCGCTCCAGGCAGCCGTCGGTGCACTCCGGCCCGGCGCACAGCTCGGAGCGCGGCGGGGGGGGCTCGTGGGTCCCCCCCGGCCAGCGCATCGCGCCGCGGTGGCACACGTCGTCGCAGGTGCCGCAGCCGATGCAGGCGTCGGTGCGCTCCACCAGGTAGGGGCCGTAGAAGTTGCGCATCCGGCTGCGCAGCGCCGGCGGGACCTCGTCGTCCCCCGGGCCCAGCGACGGCGGCGCCAGCGTCTGCTCCCCCTCCCCCAGCGGCGTCAGCTCGGCGGCGAACTCGGCCTCGAGGGTGTCGGCGAACAGCCCGCGGCCGACCTCGCCGCGCAGCCGCCGCACCTCGCGCATCCCCATCGCGCCGAGCACCTCGAGCAGCTGGTTGCGCCACGCGCTCATCACGTTGACCATCCGCCGCACGCACCACTTGGGGTCCAGCGAGTCCAGCTCCTGCACGCAGCTGCCGTCGCGCTCGCAGCTGCGGCACACCCGGCAGCCCAGCGCGGCCAGCAGCGGCACGTCGAGGACCACCGCGTCGGCGCCCAGCAGGATCGCCTTGGGCACGTGCTCGGCGCGGGAGATCCCGCCCGAGGCGAGCAGCGTCAGCTGGTCGCGGAGCCCCGCCTCGACCAGCGCCACGTGGGCCTCGCGGATCGCCCGCACGATCACCGTCGGATCGCCGCTGCCGTCGGCCCAGGTGCCGCGCCAGCCGCAGCCCAGGTGGATCGCGTCGATCCCGCCGCGGGCGAGCTCGACGATCCGCGCCGGGGCGTCCGGGCTCGCCGGCACGTGGGCGATGGCGATCAGGTCGGGGTTGTCGTGGCGCAGCTGGATCACCCGCTCGAGCAGGCCGGGGTGGTCGGTCAGCTCCAGCACCGCGGCCCAGCGCGTGGCCTCGCTCAGCGGCAGGATCAGATCCTCGTCCTGGGCCTCTCCGTTGGGGAGCCGGCCGTCGGCGCCGAAGTCCTCCTCGCGCAGCCGCAGCACCAGGTGGTTGCGGTTCTCCTCGAGGTAGCGCACCGCGCGGAGCTCGTGCTCGTCGGGGTCCGCCGGCCGCCGCAGCGCCCGCACCGTGGCCAGGTCCATCACCGCGAAGGTCTTCAGCTCCATCGCCGCGCGCACCAGCGCCGAGCTGACCAGCAGCCCCCGGGGCGCCATCGGCATCGGCCCGAACAGGACCGGCACCGGGATCTCGCGGGTCAGCGGGATCCGGTCGCGCAGCCGCCCCTCGCGGTCGAACCGCAGGCCGCACAGATCGGGCAGCTTGCGCCCCAGATCGAACTCGGTGGAGATGTACTCGCGGCCGTGGATCCCGTCGCGGGTGGGCCGCACGATCTCCGACATGTCGGTCCAGATCCCGTCGAACCCCTGGCCGCGGAACGGCCCGGGGTAGCCGGCGCCGCGCACCGGGATCTTGCCCTCCAGCGCCTCGCCCCAGACCGTCAGCACCGACGGGGCGTCGAACGGCTCGGTGCCGATCTGCTCCAGCGCCGGGTTGGGGACCACCTCCAGCGCCCGGCGCGGGCACTGCTGGGGGCAGACCAGGCACCCGCGGCACAGCCCCGAGAGCGGGTCGGCCATGATCCGCGGGTCGCCCTGCTCCCGCACGTGCACCCCGTAGATGCAGCGGCGGATGCACTCCCCGCAGCCGATGCAGCGCTCGCTGCGCAGCACCTGGAACAGGCCTTCCGGTGTCCGTAGCGGCTCGCACAGAGCCGTGTGCAACTCGAACTTGCCACCCATTACGGCAACGCCACCCCGAGGACCGCGTCCTCCTGCGCATCCACGGCCTCGGCGAACGCCCGGATCGTCTCCTCGAAGGCGCCGCGCTCGCCAAGCCGCGACAGGACCATCTGCTCCAGCTCGTCCCACGCCTCGACCAGCTCGAGGCTGCGGGCGCAGACCTCGGCGCACTGGCCGCACTCGAGGCAGCGCTGGGACCCCAGCAGCTCCTCCTCCCCGGCGGACTCCCCGGCCTGCAGCCGCTTCATCAGCGCCAGCTTGGCGCGCGCCGAGACACTCTCGGCGCCGGTGGCCGCCACCGCCGGGCAGACCGGGACGCAGGCCCCGCAGTTGATGCAGCGGTCGGCGGTCGTCGCCGGCCGCTCCGAGGGGTCCCTGCGCCCCACCACCAGCGGGGAGGCCACCGTGGCGAGCCGCAGCGACGGGGCGTACAGCCCCGGCTTCATCAGCGTCGAGAGCATCGCCGCGTCCTGGCCGACGCGGAAGAACTTGCCCGGGTTGCACAGCCCGCGCGGGTCCAGCTGCTGCTTGCGCCGCAGCAGCTCGCCGAGCCGCGCGTCGCCGAACCGCAGGCGGGCGAACGCGGCGTTCCAGATCCCGATCCCGTACGGCCGCCCGCCCCGCCGCAGCGCCGACTCGGTCAGCGCCGCCGCCAGCGGGGTCAGCACCAGGTGCTGCCAGCCCTGGCGCGGGTCGGTGGGGTACATCAGCAGCACCAGCAGCCGCGGCTGCTCGTCGACCACCACCGCGTAGCAGTGGCCGTGCAGCGGGATCCCGTAGCGCTTCGCGGTCTTGCGCGCGCTGGCGATGAAGTCCGCGGCGGTGTCCAGCGGCAGCAGCACCTCGCTGGCGAGGAACACCGGCCCCAGCGGGTTGTCCATCGGGAAGTAGCGGTGGTCCCACAGCTTCTGCGTCGGCCCGGCGGCCAGCTGCGGGACCCCGCCGTGGCCGCGCAGCGCCGGGTGCCCCGGCTCGGCCTCGATCAGCACCACCTCGCCCGCGGGCTGCCCGTCGAGCCCCTGCAGCTCACGGGTGTGCCCCGCCATCATCACCGTGCGCGGCAGCGCCTCGGCGGCGATCGCGGCCTCGGCGAACGACACCGCGTCGGCCATGTCGGGCAGGACCCAGCCGCGCACCGCGGTGCCGTCGGCGAGCCGCCGCAGCCGCAGCCGCAGCTCGGTGATCACCCCCAGCTGGCCCTCGGTGTCGAAGAAGTCGGGGAACCCGCCGTCTCCCGCCGCGAGCCGCTCCACGGTGCCGTCGGGCAGCACGACCTCGATCTCGTCGACCTGCTCGATCAGCGGGCCGGCGGCCAGGCTCCCCAGCCCGATCCCGCCGCACGAGGCCCAGCCGCCCACCGTGCCGAACGCGTTGGTCGGCCGGCAGGGCAGCACCAGCCCGTGGCGGTCCAGCGCGTGCTGCAAGAAGTAGAACGTCGAGCCGGCCCGCACCGTGACCCGCGCCCCGTCCACGTCGAGGTCGACGACGCCGCGGTGGTGGGACAGGTCCAGCGACGCCCCGCCGGAGACCGGCACCGCCCCGCCGAGCCCCGACGACGACAGCCCGCGCGGGGTGAACGGCACGCCCTCGCCGGCCAGCACCCGCACCGCGGTGGCGATCTCCCCGCTGCCGCGGGGGCGGACCCCGAGCTGGGGGGGGATCGCGCCGAGCAGGCGCTGGAAGGTCTCGGGGGGCTCGCCCATGTCCCGGGCGAGCAGGCCGACCTCCCGCGGATCGGTGATCACGCGGTCGGCGCCGAGCGCCTCGATCAGGGCTTCGGCCGCGGGGACGGCTGCGCTGGAATCGGTCATCGGCTCCCGCCAACACGACCCCCCTCGGGGAGCGCCCGCGAGGAGATCGTACTGAGGGAAAAAAAGAGGCCCCGGGAGACCCTGACGTCGTTCTCCCGGGGACCGGCTCTACGGGCCTGCATGTTACCGCAGGCACGGCCCGTCGGCTACCCTCGAGTGGGCCCCTTCTGGATCGTCTCGAGGTACCGCGCGAACGGCTCCTTGGCCGCCACCAGATCGGCGCGCGGGATTCGCAGCTCGCTGTGGATCCGGCTGATCTCGTTCTCCTCGGCGACCGAGATCGATCCGTCGGCCGCGGCCACCGCGAACAGGCAGCGCAGCAGCTCCTGCTTCTGCTCGCGGCTCGCCACCTGCGCCAGCTCCCGGGTCACCAGGTAGTCCTCGGTGCCGCCCAGCAGCTGGTTCTGGGCCTTGGCGATCTGGACCACCAGCACCGCCAGGTCCTCGGACAGCCCGCCGTACTCGGCGACGAGCCGCTCCATCTCCTCGACCTCGACGTCGTGGATCACGCGGTCGGCGTTGGCCACGCGGGTCAGGACGTAGGCGAACGCGGCCAGGTAGCGCGCCCGCTCGGGGGGCAGCGCCTCGAGCTTGCGCACGATCTTGCGGACGGTCCTGGTGTCGCCCTCGACCTGCCGGCGGCTCCCGTCGCCCTTGCCGCCCAGCCCCAGCGCCTCGAACAGCCCCATCGGCGGTCCCTACATGTCGTCCTCGGCCACGACCACCAGGCCGTCGGCCGCGGTGAGCGTGATCTCGGTGTCCTTGGGCGGGATCAGCTCGACGCCGAAGTTGGCCTCGGCGTCGTCCTCGAGGTCCTTGAGCTTGTAGCCGATGCAGACCTCGTGGTCGCGCTTCTGGACCAGCGCCATCAGGTCGCCGAAGCGGCAGGTGATCGGCAGCTCGTGGAAGTACAGCCACGCCGGCTTGACGTAGATCTCCGAGCCCTCCTCCTGGAACAGGTCGTCGTACACGTCCTGGATGTCGGGCTCCTCGGAGATCTGCGCGAACATCATCGAGATCATCCGGTTGCTGATGATGAAGTCGTTGACCCCCGCGCGGGAGATCAGCTCCTGGTTGGAGCTGTCCAGCACCTCCGTGATCAGCTTGGTCCCGATCTCCTGGTTGTACTGGGCCTTGAGCGCCTGCATCTGCTTGCGCAGGTGGAGCAGCACGATGATCGTCTCGCTGTCGACCCGCTCGGGGTCCAGCTCCTCGGTGGGCTTCTGCGGCAGGATGATCACGGTGTTGTAGCTGAACGGGTAGACCGTCTCCAGCTCCTCGCTGGACAGCGGGTCCTTGTCGATGTGGGCGACGGTGATGTTGTCGTCCTCGTTCAGCTCCGCGATCTCGTCGAGGATCGCCTGCGGCGGGTCCTTGATCATCACGTCGACGCGGCTGCCCTCGAGCACGTAGTCGGAGTACTCGCCGATCACGATCGGGGCCTTGGGGCTCCAGCCGAGGATCAGCATCTTCTCGGCCCGCTGCTCGATGCGGCCCGGGCGCAGCGCGATGTCCTGCGGCTGGTACACCGGCTTGGGCTTGAAGTCGATCGTGGAGTCGTCCTCGGCGACGATCAGGACCTCCTCGTCGTCCTCCATCACCTTCTCCGGCTCGGGGCGCATCTCCAGCACCCCGCCGAGCTTGCGGACCCCCACCGGGACCCCGTCGGGGAAGTGGAACTGGACGTGCCCGAAGGTGATCCCGTTCCAGGTCTTGGGCCTGTAGAAGTACATCTCGCAGCCCTCGAAGCTGAGCAGCTCGGCGTAGACCACCGACAGGCCGCTGGTGCGCGAGGTCTGGACCATGATCTTGGCCAGGATCTCCTGGGCGTCGATCACCGAGATGCGCTCCGGATCGATGTCCTGGACCACCTGGCGGTTCCGCGGGTCGAAGATCTCGGCGACGATGTTGATCTCGTGCTCGTCGCCCACGTGGGCGACCAGCGCCAGCACGGTCTTGATCACCTTGGCGTCGCTGTTGAGCTTCTCGGCCTCGGTGGCCGCCTCGCCGCAGCTGGCCAGCACGATCGCCGACTTGGCCTGCTCGGCGACGACCTTCTCCATCGACTTGAGCGAGGCGGTGGGCCCCTGGCGCGTCACCACCCGCACCGGGCCGCGGTCGGTGAAGTGGTCCAGGAGGTACTCGTCCATGAACTCCTTCTCCTCCTCGGAGAGGACCACGGCGACGGCGTCCTTGGCCGCCTCGTTGCACTCGACGAGCTCGCGCAGGATCTCGATCACCCGCGGGCCCCAGCCGATGATCAGCGTGTGGTCGGACTCGAGCACCCGGCTGTGCCCCTTCTTGAGGCTGGCGATCGCCTGATCCAGCGCGGTGGTGAGGAACGCGATCAGGGCGGAGAAGATGACCACCCCGGCCATCCCGGCGGTGATCGCCGAGATCTTGTAGGCGGTCCAGGTGTCGTTGTCCTGGGCCATGTTGCCGGGGTCGGTCAGCTGCAGGAACGTGAACCAAACGTAGTGCAGGTAGGTGTTGACCCCGTCCAACACGCTGGAGAACCCGGTGTCGACCAGGCCCACCGCGCCCAGCCCGGCCTCGACGGCGAACAGCGCGAAGCGCAGCAGCGCGATGCCGCACAGGGTCAGGATGAACGCCGCGGTCAGCGCGATGAACAGCGCCTTGCTGCCCTTGCCCAGGAAGTTGTCCACGCGGTAGCGCATGCGCTCGCCGAAGGATGCGGATACGGACATGGGGTGCCCTCTCGATGGAACGCCAGAGTGCGCGATCCTTATCACAACCGAAGCGTTCGCGGAGGTGCCGGGCTCGTGGAACCGCCGCGGGCGCCTTCTCCTTGCCCTTCTCTCTCGCCCTCCTGGCCGGTGGTAGACTCGGCGTGCCCCCGGCAGGACGTGGGAGGACCGAACCGATGCCCACCTCGCGGACGCATTCCCTGACCGCCGCCAGCCTGGCCCTGCTGCTCGCCGCCGGCTGCCCCGACCCGTTCGGGGACGACGACACCACCGCCGGCGGTGACGACGACACCGCGGACGACGACGACGCCGACGACGACTCGTCCGGCAACCCGGCCCTCGACGCCTGCGACGACACCCTGGGAGCGGAGACCATTCCCGCCGACGACGGGTGCGTGCAGCTGCAGCCCTACGAGCAGTTCGACCCGGCCCAGGAGGTGGAGTGGCAGTGGTTCGAGTCCACCACCGCCGCGGCGTTCGACGAGGTGGTGGCGACCCCCATCGTGATCAACCTGACCGACGACGACGGCGACGGGCAGATCGACGAGCACGACGTGCCCGACGTGGTGTTCCACTGCATGACCGGCGGCGACTTCGCCGACGGCGTCACGCGGGCGGTCTCGGGGGCCGACGGCAGCGAGCTGTGGACGCAGAACGACGGCGACAAGCGCGTGGCCCCCAACAACCAGCTCGCCGCCGCCGACCTGGACCCCACCGTGCCCGGGCCGGAGATCGTGATCATCACGCTCGACGACGTGGTGGTGTGCCTCGACCACGAGGGAGGCGAGCTGTGGCGCACCGACCCCGGCGAGGACCTCTACCGCGGCGCCCCGGCGATCCACGACATGAACGGCGACGGCTCCCCGGAGGTCGTCGTCGGCCGCGTGATCCTCTCCTCCATCGGCGAGATCCTCGGGATCGGCGAGCACGGCAGCGGCTCCAACGACGGCCGCGGACACATGACCTTCGCCGTCGACATCGACGACGACGGCGAGCTCGAGGTCATCGCCGGCAACGCGATCTACGACATGTGGGGCGTCGCCGAGTGCAGCAACGGCGAGACCGACGGCTTCCCCGCGGTGGCCGACTTCGACCTCGACGGCGACCCCGAGGTGGCGGTCGTCTCCCACGGCGCCGTGCGGCTCCAGGACCACGAGTGCAACGTGCTGTGGGGGCCCTTCGAGATCGACGGCGACGGCTTCGGCGGCAACCCGACGATCGCCGACTACGACGGCGACGGCTACCCGGAGATCGGCGCGGCGAACAAGCACTACTACACGGTGCTCGACACCGACGGCAGCTTCCTGTGGTCCCACCCCACCGCCGAGACCTCGTCGGGCTGGACCGGGTCGGCGGTGTTCGACTTCAACGGCGACGGCACCGCCGAGGTGGTCTACGCCGACGAGGAGAACCTCTACATCTTCCAGGGCACCGACGGCGCGATCCTGCTCGAGGAGACCGGCCACTCCAGCCGCACCCAGTCGGAGTACCCGACCATCGTCGACATCGACAACGACCACCACGCCGAGATCGTGCTGGGCAGCAACCCGATCTTCACCCCCGGCTGGAACGGCATCACGGTGCTGGGTTCCACCGGCGAGCAGGGCTGGTGGAAGGCCCGCCGGATCTGGAACCAGCACGCCTACTTCTCGACCCACATCGAGGAGGACGGCACCGTGCCGGCCACCCAGGTCGACCCCTGGGACGTGCACAACAGCTTCCGCCAGAACTTCCCGCCGGACAGCTGGGCCGGCTATCCCGCGCCCAACCTGCGCGTCGAGCCCACCGGCCCGTGCCTCGGGCCCGACGGCGCCGGCGACGTGCGCTTCGGGGTGCGGCTGGTCAACGACGGGGCCGCGGGCACCGGCGCCGACCCGGTGGTCGCGCTGTACGCGCTGGGCGGCGGGGGGCCGCAGACGCTGGCGGTGGAGACCTACCCGGAGGCGATCGAAGCCGGCGTGCGCTCGGCGCCGCTGTACATCCCCTACGAGGCGGCGGACGCCACCGACGACTTCCTCGCGCGCGCGGACGACACGGGTAGCGGCACGGGGTTCATCCTCGAGTGCGACGAGACGGACAACGACGCGGAGTGGCCAGAGTCCTAGGTCGGCAGCGCGATCTGCTCCGCCCGCTCGCGGATCGCCTTGCGCGCCCGGTGCAGCCTCGACTTCACCGCCGAGACCGTCAGGTCCAGCATCGGCGCGACCTCGGCGGGGCGGCGGCCCTCCCCGTCGACGAGGACGAGCACGGCGCGGTCGAGGTCGTTCAGCTCGAGCAGCATGTCCCCGAGGCGATCCAGGGCCTGGCCCACGGCGGCCTCGTGCTCGGGGTCCTCGTCTCCCCTCAGCTCCACCGAGGGCCCCGGATCGGTGCCCGGGGGCAGCGACACCGAGACGTGCAGCCTGGGATCGTTCTTGCGGCCGCGGCGGCGCTTGGTGCAGGCGCTGAACGCCAGGCGGTAGAGCCAGCCACGGACGGTGGCCTCGCCGCGGAACGCGGGCAGGTAGCGCATCGCCGCGACGTAGGTGTCCTGCAGCACGTCCTGGGCATCCTCCGGGTTGCCGCAGCGGGCCTCGACGGCGTGGAGGATGCGCTCGCTGTAGCAGCGGATCAGCTCGCCGAACACGGCGGGATCGCCGTCGGCCGCGCGGCGGGTCAGCTCCTCGTCGTCGCAGGACCCGCCGGCGGGGGCCGGTCGGTCCACGGTCACGTTCACCTCCGCCGGCGGATCATGAGCACGCCGAGCAGCGCCGGGAAGAGCAGCGCCGCCGAGGCCGGGGCGGTGGCGGCGAGGTTGCCCTCGCACTCGCAGCCGCCGGCGGCGACGTCGTCGTCGTCCGCCGCGTCGTCGTCGGCGTCGTCGTCGTCGCCGGTGTCGTCGTCCCCGACCGTGTCGTCGTCGCCCGTCGTGTCGTCGTCCCCGGTGTCGTCGTCCCCGGTGTCGTCGTCCCCGGTGTCGTCGTCCCCGGTG
>CAZOYV010000229.1:0-13730 GCA_964584075.1 uncultured Rickettsiales bacterium
CGCAGCCGGCCGCCCCGCAGCCGCCGCCGCAGCCGGCCGCTCCCGCACCGCCGCCCCAGCCGCAGGCAGCCCCCGCTCCCGCTCCCGCGCCGGCCCCGGCTCCCGCGGCCCCGGCCCCGGCCCCCGAGGCCCCGGCCGCCCAGGACGAGGTGGCCGACGGGCTGATGGCCGACCGCAAGCTGACCATCGACATCGGCGGGGCCAGCGAGAACGCGCTGTGGCTGGGGTTCGCCGAGGACATCAGCGAGGGGGGGCTGTTCGTCGCCACCCGCGACCACTGGAACACGCAGATGCTGGTGGACGTCGATCTGAAGATCGAGGGCGACGGCAAGCTCCACTCGATGCGCTGCCGGGTCAAGTGGCTGCGGCCCGACCTGGGGCCCGACTCCCCGTCCGGGATGGGGCTCGAGTTCGTGCAGATCCAGCGGCCCGCGCTGCAGGCCCTGCGTCGCTACATCTCCGAGAAGAACCCCGACGTGCTGTTCTGGGACGAGGACTAGCAGCCTGTCGCAGATTGCCACGCACCGCCCGCATCTCGCCTGCCGGCCGCCTCTGAACAGCCCCTCCCTCCCCATATGCCCGATATGCGTCGGTCGAGGCGGTCCAGATCCGACTCGCCAGTCGAGCGCGGCTCGGCACGCGCCAATGTGCGACAGGCTGCTAGCCGCTCTCGGCTCACTCACACAGCGGGACCTCGAAGCGACCGTCCACCTCCAGGTCGTCGCTGTGCTGCGCGTGGACGCCGGCGCTGACGCCCTCGTCGTTCACCTCGATCACCTCGATGCGGGCCCGGACCGGGTCGTACTCGACCTTGCCGCCGTCCTCCCAGGCCACGAACTCGAAGGTGAAGGCGTTGGTCCCGTCGAGGTCGTACTCCCCGAGGGCGTCGGGCATCGTCAGCCGCAGGAACGACACGCCGGCGGGGGGCGTCAGGCAGTCGACGTAGAGCTCCGGGTACAGCTCGACGGCGTAGGTCCCACCGGCCTCGTCGTACCAGGCCTCGCCCTGCTCCATCGCCCAGTCCTCGCCGGCGATCGTGCCCTCCAGCGGGCCCCCGGAGATGGTGAACGGGCAGCCGGGGAGCAGGGTCAGCGTGGCGGTCAGGCCGAGGGCGAGGACGGGTCGGGTCACGGGACACTCCTCGGGCCCCGCCCGGGGCGCCTAGTCCATCGCGGCCAGGCGGCGGCGCAGGCCCAGCGCCAAGAGTAGCGCGGGGAACGGCAGCAGCGCCATCTCGGGGAACCCGGGGTTGCCGCAGCTGCAGCCGGTGGTGGTCCCCCCGTCCGGGGGGCCGGTGTCGTCGTCGTCGGCGAAGATGTCGTCGTCGCCGCTGTCATCGTCTGCCGTGTCGTCGTCTGCCGTGTCGTCGTCGCCGGCGGTGTCGTCGTCGGCGGTGTCGTCGTCATCCGCGGTGTCGTCGTCGCCGGCGGTGTCGTCGTCGTCTGCCGTGTCGTCGTCGCCGGCGGTGTCGTCGTCGCCGGCGGTGTCGTCGTCGCCCGCGGTGTCGTCGTCGCCGGCGCACTCGGGGTCGGCGCCGTCGGTGAGCTGGTTGCAGTTGTCGTCGATCCCGTTGCCGCAGTCCTCGGCCGCGAACGGGTGGACGCTGGCGTCGGTGTCGTCGCAGTCGCCCTCGGCGGGGCTGAGCCCGTCGCCGTCGCCGTCGGGGGCCAGGCCGTCGAAGACCGTGTTGCCCGGCCAGCTGCCGTCCGGGATCCCGTCGAAGTCGCCGTCCACCGCGACGGCGTAGTACGCGTCGATCGCACCCGCCGTGACGAGGTCCGGCGCGTGGTCGGCCGACGCCGAGTCGTCCGTGGCGCGGATGAACGACGCGACGAACAGCGTCAGCCCGGACGGAACCTCGCCGGGGCTGGTCCCGCACAGCACGTCGAACGGGATCTCCACGTGGGTGTGGCCCGCGCTGCCGTCGCAGGTCAGCGCAGAGCGGGAGGCGACGACCCCCGGCTGGGTCGTGACGTCGCTGCTGCCGCCGTCGACCACCTCGAAGACGTACGGGTCGTTGCAGCCCCAGAACCCGCTCATGTGGTCGATGCCCAGCGTGGTGGTCACCGCCGAGGGGAACGCGCCACCGTAGCCGCTGGTCGACAGGAAGTCGTCCTCCCCGTGGGGCACCCCTGCGGCGATCAGCGTGATCACCGCGTTGGTCTCGATCGTGTAGTCCACCTCGTAGGTCAGCGCGGTGGCGTCCCAGCCCAGCCGGATCTCGGTCAGCTCGTTGAGCGCCGACCATGGCGAGTCGTCGCCAGGATCGGGCGGCGACATCGCCACCGGCGCGAACGCCGTGGCGGCGGAGGGCAGCAGCCAGCAGGCGAGGACGAGGGGAAGGGCGTGGCGGGTCATCGATCGTGGCCTCCGCCGGCCATGGTAACTCAAGACAGAGTCACTAAGCCACTACAGAATGAACGCTGCGCTGAGGTTGAACCCCGCGACCAGGCGCCCGGACTCGCCCTCGGCGTCGAGGTCGCGGCCCAGCGGGTCGTTGCCGTCGCTGGCCACGATCGCCCCGATCACGCCGCCGATGCGCACGGCGACGGGCGCGTCCCAGGCGCGGATGTCGACCCCGCCGGGGACCACCACGGCGGGCATCAGCAGCAGGCTCGGGCCGGTGAAGTAGAACCGCGCCGCGATGCCCCCGCCGGGCTGCACCGGGCCGTGGGTCTCGCGGAACCCGACGCCGATCTGGACGGCGGGCAGCACGTAGTAGTCGCTGGACTCGCCGGCGGTCTCGCCGTCGTCGGGGGGCGCGGCGGTCCCGCCGGCGGTGGTCACCGAGCCGCTGGTGAGGGCGAACTCGACGCGCAGCTCGGCGTGGACGGGCCCCGAGATGCGGATCCACAGGTCCAGCGGGATCGCCCCGTAGTCGAAGGTCGAGTAGCGGGTGTACCCGCCCCCCACCGCGGCGCGCGCCAGCGAGGCGTAGCGCCCCCCCTTGGACAGCGAGCCGGCGGCGAACTTGGGCTCGAGCAGCACCACGTCGTCCACGTCCTCGCGCCAGCGCAGCTCGTCGAGCACCTCCTCGCGGAGCCACTCCTCGACGCGGTCCGCCGGCTCGCGGAACAGGAAGTCCAGCAGTCCCGGCGAGGCGATCAGCGTCACCGACCCGTCGATGCGCAGGATCCCGCTGTCGCCGCTGCCCTTGCCGCGCCACGAGATCAGGTGGTCGCCCGGCAGCAGGTAGACCGGCTCGCCGGCCCGCAGCGGGCGGCCGTCGATCTTGATCCCGCTGCCGAACGGGCCGTCGTCGGCGGCGTACACCGAGTAGCTGTAGGCCTCGTCGGCCTCGGCCTTGGCGGCCTCGAAGTCGGGCTTGGCCTTGGGCGTGTGGCGCTTGTCCCACTGGTGGCCGGGATCGATCACGAACGCCGACCAGAAGTCGTCCTGGGCCAGGTCCTCGTCGCCGTTCTTGTAGTGCACCATCGCCCGCGCGACGTACAGCGCGGCGGCCTCGGCGGCGTCGAACCGCTCGCCGGCGCAGGGGAGCTGCTCGATGGCCCGCGTGTAGGCGTCCACCTGGCCCTGGAAGTCCAGCTGGCGCTTGAGCTCCTCGAGCTCGATCTCGAGCAGCTTCATGTCCGGCGGCGATCCCCCGCCGCACCACAGGATCTCGCCCTCGCCCTCGAGCACGATCAGGTCGTCGTAGAGCTCCTCGAGATCCTCGCCGGCGATGACGTCGACGACCCGATCGCCGGTGTGATCGAGGCGCCCCTCGCGCACCGTGCGCTTGAAGGCGACGTCGTCGGAGTATCCGCCGTAGAGGAACACGACATCGCGCGCGCTCGCGGGCGCGGAGACGCCCAGGGAACCGAGCCCGACGGCCAGCAGTCCCAGCATCAGGGCAGTCCGCTGGGCGTTCGGAAGAGGGCGCGATCGGGACGGCAGCGGCAGCAACGGTGTACCCACCCCGCGGCTGTCGAGGGCCCAGCCCAGGTGCTACCATTGTAGCGGCTCGAGTTGGCCGCGAGGGGTCCGTGTGCTCGAATTCCCTACCGATTTCGGCCGCTACCGCCTGACCGGGATCGCCGGCGAGGGCGGCATGGCGACGGTCTACCGCGCCGTCCTGCCGGGGCCGATGGGCTTCGAGAAGCGGCTGGTCGTCAAGGTCATCCGTCCGGCGCTGGTGGAGGACGAGGAGTTCCTGCGCGCGCTGGTGACCGAGGCGCTGCTGGGCTGCCAGCTGCAGCACCCCAACATCGTCGAGGTCTACGAGTTCAACCACATCAAGGGCCGCTACTACCTGGCGATGGAGCTGGTCGACGGCATCAGCCTGTCGTACCTCGTCAAGCGCCACCGCAAGGTCGAGACCGAGGTCCCCAAGCCGGTGGTGCTGTACATCCTGCAGCAGATCCTCGAGGGCCTGGACTACGCGCACACCGCCCGCTCCGAGGAGGACGGCTCGCTGCTGGGGGTGATCCACCGCGACCTGAAGCCGTCCAACATCGCCATCTCGGGCGCCGGCCGGGTCAAGATCCTCGACTTCGGGATCGCCCGCGCGTCGGTCGACCGCGGCGGGATGGAGACCAGCGGCGCGATCCGCGGCACCCCGCGCTACATGAGCCCCGAGCAGATCGAGACGCCGATGCAGCTGACCCCGGCGTCCGACCTGTTCTCGCTGGGCATCGTGGCGTACGAGCTGGTCTGCCTGTATCCGCTGTTCGCGCCGCGGGCCGGTCAGGAGGCCCTCGACCTGGTGCTGCACCTGCCGCTGGACGACGCCATCGAGGAGGTCGGCGCGCGGTTCCCGGGGATGGGTCCGGTGTTCGCCAAGCTGCTGGCGCGACAGGTGCCCCATCGCTTCTCGTCGGCCAAGCAGGTGCTCGAGGCGCTGCGGCCGCTGTTCGAGGCCCACGGCGACCGCGACGCGGCGATGGTCTACCTGGCACAGCTGGTCCAGGAGTACAAGGCGGAGCTGGACCTCGAGCCCGAGCTGCCCGAGTACTTCCAGCCCGGCTACGCCACCGGCTGGGCGCCCTCGGGGACGGCGCTGGCCCAGGGCGACATCTCGGGACCGTCGGCCCCCTCGCTGTACTCGGCGGCCACCCGCGCCGCCCCTCCGGAGGTGCCGCAGGAGCTGCCGCTCGACCCGGCGACGCTGCCCGCCACGCTGCCGCTGCCGCGCAAGCCGGACCAGCTGATCTCGGGCAAGCACACCCGGATCGGCCCCCACACCGGCGAGACCCCGAGCACCAACCTGGGCACCGGGGCGGGGTTCACGCCGGTCACCCGCGGCACCGGCGAGGTCGCCACGGGCACGGCGCGGCCGGCGGTCCACACCGGCACGATGTCCCGCATCTCGGCCGACACCAGCCAGTCGGTGACCGTGCAGCAGGGGGCCAACTGGAGCCTGGTGGCCGCGCTGGCGGTGCCGCTGGTGCTGATCCTGATCGTCGGCGGCGTGGTGGGCATCGGCGCGCTGATCGGCGGCGGGGTCGGCGGCGGCCGCGTGGCCGACCGCGGCGGCCTGCCGGTGACCGACCCGACGCCGGGACAGACCCTCGAGTCCCCGACCGCCGGCGAGCCGGGGCCGGGCCTCGACGGCGGGGAGCGGCCCACCCCCGGTCCCGTGGAGCCGTCCACGCCCCCGGTCGAGTCCCCCACCGCCGAGCCACCGGACCCGACGACGCCCGAGCCGAGCACCCCCGAGCCCAAGACCCCCGAGCCCAAGACGCCGGAGCCCAGAACACCGGAACCCCGCACCCCCAAGCCCGTCCAGACCGGCGGCAAGACCGGCGGCGGCAGCGGCGGCAGCGGGATGGGCCGCGTGGTGATCGACGCCGAGCCGTGGGCCTCGGTGACGATCGACGGCAAGAGCTACGGCGAGACGCCGGTCAGCGCCAAGCTCGGAGTCGGCGAGCACACCGTCGAGCTGCGCTGCATGGGCGAGGGGCCGGTGGTCACCAAGCGGGTGGAGATCGAGAAGGACAAGGACGAACCGGTCTACAAGCGGTTCGCGTCCGACCTGTGTCCGTAGCGGGCCTCGCCGAAGAGGTCAGAGCGCCCCCCCCAGGATCAGGTAGACGGCGCCTGCGTTCTCGCCGGCGGTGTCCTCTCCGGGAGCTCCGATCAGGATGTCGTCGTACCCGTCGCCGTCGACGTCGCCGGCGCCGGCCACGATCGCGGCCCCGTTGCCGGCGGCCTCGCCGACGAACTTGGCGTCGGCCGAGGCCAGCGAGAGGTCGGTCAGCACCGGACCGTACAGCAGGTAGGCCGCCCCGGCGTCGGCGCCGCCGGCGTCCTGGCCGCTCGCGCCCACGAGGATGTCGTCGTACCCGTCGCCGTCGACGTCGCCGGCGGCGGCGACCACCGATGCCCAGTCGTCGGCTGCCTCTCCGAGGATGGAGATTCCGATGTCCTGGAGGTCGTGGACACCGGAGACGGGGCTGTACACCAAGAACGCGGCCCCCGCCTTTTCTCCCGCGGTGTCGTCGTAGAACACGCCGACGAGGAAGTCCGGATCCCCATCCGCATCAACGTCACCAGCTCGCGAGACGTAAAACCCTGCCCACGCGTCCTCGTGGGGTCCCAGGAGCTTCGCATCGGCGGTTGCGAGGTCGATGTCGCCGACGACGGGTCCATACAGGATGTAGGCGGCACCGGCGGAGTCGCCGTTCGTCGATTCCCCAAAGGCGCCGATCAGCAGGTCGTCGTTTCCGTCCGCATCGATGTCCCCGATCCCATCGAGGGCGAAACCGGCGGAGTCCGACGAGTTCTCTCCCTGGAAATGCGCGATGGCATCGCTGGGACCGATGTCCCCCTGCTGTGGGCTCTCGAAGAGATAGGAGTGACTGGTCTGGGTGCCCACGAGGAACTCCTCGACACCATCCCCGTTCGTGTCCCCCGCCAGCGCGACCGGCGTGCCAGAGAGCGACCAGTCGTCCCCCAGGAACCTTGCAGTGCAGCCTGCCAGATCGATTGTGCCCGTTCCCGAGGAATCCGCCAGGAACGCAGCGCCGTTGTAGTCGCCCTCGATGGAGGCGAAGTAGCTCCCAATCAGCAGCTTCGGGATCGGATCATTGGGGAAGCGGACGGGCCTCGAGAGGCTCCTCCCGACGTGGCTCATCGCCACATTATAGTAGTACGTCGCGTCGGCGGTAGCCAGGCTGATCTCCGCAGTGATTGGCCCTTTCATGAGAGAGACCGCGCCGGACTCATTTCCGCCGAGATGGGAGGTCCACGAACCGACGAGGATGTCGTCGAAGCCGTCTCCATCCACGTCTCCGGCCGCAGAGACGGCCACACCGGCTCCATCATGCCAGGCTGCGCCGAGGAGCTTCGCGTCGGCCTCCGCCAGGTCGATCTCGCCCTCGGGCAGGCACCCGTTGGCGCCGCCGTCGCAGTCGTTGTCGATCCCGTCGCCGCAGGTCTCCGTCAGCCCGGGGTGGGCCAGCGGCTCGTCGTCGTCGCAGTCGCCGGCGCAGATCCGGACCCCGTCGCCGTCGCCGTCGACCTCGTCGGCCAGCGGCGCGCCGTCGCAGTCGTCGTCCAGCCCGTTGCACTGCTCCGGGGCCCCCGGGTGGACCGCGCCGTCGCCGGGATCGCAGTCGCCGGTGCAGGTGGAGAACCCGTCGAGGTCGGCGTCGTCGAGGTTCAGCGCCGGGTCGGCGTCGTCGCAGTCGCCGTCGCAGGGGCTGGCCCCGTCGAGGTCGAGGTCGCCGGGGTGGAGCTGGGGGTCCCCGTCGTCGCAGTCGCCCTCGCACGCCATGTAGCCGTCCGCGTCGAGGTCGACCTCGGAGGGGTCCGGGGAGCCGTCGCAGTCGTTGTCGCGGGTGTCGCAGATCTCCGGGTTTCCGGGGAACCGCACCGGGTCGGCGTCGTCGCAGTCGGGGGGCATCGCGCAGGTGTCGACGCCGTCGCCGTCCAGGTCCAGCAGGTTGGCGCCGGCGTCGGCGTCGTCGCAGTCGCCCGGGACCGCGCCGTCGCTGCACTCGGGGCCGTTGCCGTGCAGGTCGAAGCCCTCGCAGGCGCCGTCGCCGTCGTCGTCGTACGCCGCGGTGTCCTCGTCCACGACCCCGTCGCAGTCGTTGTCCTTGCCGTCGGGGACCTCGGCCAGCCCAGCGTGGACCGCGGTGTCGTGGTCGTCGCAGTCGCCGTCGCAGGGGCTGACGCCGTCGAAGTCCTCGTCGTCGAGGTGCTGGCCGGGATCGCCGTCGTCGCAGTCCCCGTCGCAGACCCGGTAGCCGTCGTTGTCGTTGTCCACCTCGTCGGGGGCCGGCCCGCCGCTGCAGTCGTCGTCGATCCCGTTGCAGATCTCCGGGCAGTAGACGGGATCGGGGCAGATCGCGGGGTCGCCGTCGTCGCAGTCGGCGTCCGGCTCCGGGTAGGAGGTCCCGTCGAAGTAGCCGTCGCCGTCGGCGTCGACGGTCCCGGTGCCGCGCAGCGGGATCACGTGGGGCTCGCCGTCCTCGTAGTGGGGGTCGGACGAGTAGATCTCCAGGTCCGCCTCCTCGAGCCCGCCGGCGGGGGGCGTGAAGCGGACCGTCATCGGGGCGTAGATCTCGAAGGTCTCGGGGGCGACGAGTACGGGCGCGGTGTGGTCGACCTCGAAGATCCCCGGCTCGCAGCCCGTGATCGTCACCGCGGTGATCTCGAGCCAGTACATCCCGCTG
This sequence comes from uncultured Rickettsiales bacterium, assembly GCA_964584075.1. Classification (GTDB taxonomy): domain Bacteria; phylum Myxococcota_A; class UBA796; order UBA9615; family CAYRNR01; genus CAZOYV01. Next base: position 8,622 of record CAZOYV010000229.1, read on the forward strand.
TTGCGGATCTCGAGATCGACCTCCGCGGCGGTTCCGGCCTCGACGTACCCGAAGTCCACGTCCAGCGGGCCGTGGACCTGGCCGGCGAGGGGCTCCTCTTCGCCGGTGTCGTCGTCTCCGGAAGCGGGGTCGTCGTCGACGACGGATTCCAGGGGACAGCCCCCGCAGAGGCACAGCATCGACGACGCCGATGCGATCCGTAGCCACCAGAGCGCGGTCTTGGTCAGCATCGCATCCCCCCATCGTGGCGCGGGCCTTTTTCGCACGGAGGCCGGCTCCACGCAAGCCCGCTGCGCTGGGAGTATGGGTGCGATATCGAAGGAGCAGCGTGTATCGGGGATCAGAAGTTCTTGTTTCCCTCGGCGCCATCGATGCCGTCGAGGCCATTGGTGCCGCCGGGGCCAGTACCCCCTTCACCGCCGGCTCCGCCTCCCACGTAGGTCAGGTCGTTGTTGTCGCCGTAGGTCGGGGCGGGGGTCGCGCCCCACACGTACAGCGCGAAGGAGGGGCCGCCGCAGCCACCGCCGGCGCCGCCGCCGTGACCGCCCTCACCGCCGTGGCCGCCGTTGCCGCCCTCGAAGCCGCAGAACAGCTCTGGATCCTGGCTGATGATGCCGCCGTAGCCGCCGAGTCCGCGATTGCCACCTATACCACCCTCGCCGCCGAGGCCGCCGTACCCGCCGGCGTCGGCCCAGACCTCGTTGTCGCTGATCTCGGGGTAGGCCACCGGAGCGATGGCGTCGTAGTAGACGAACACGCCGAACGAGCCGCCGCCGCCCGTGCCGGGCAGGCCACCCTCGGCCCCGCAGCCCCCGCTACCACCGCCGCCACCGGTGCCACCGGAGACGTCGTCGCTCGAACACCGGTCCTCGGCGCCGGTGCCGGAACCGCCGCCTCCACCGCCGGAGCCGTCGATGCCGCTGCCTCCGGCCTGGCCAGCACCACCGACGTAGACTCCGCCGACCATCGTACCGCTGGTGTCGGTGCAGCCGTCCCCCCCGGGACCGTGTGCGCCGTCGTCGCCAGAGTCGCCGTTACCGCCCGGGCCGAACGTGCCGGACGCGATGGTGCAGAGCCCGCAGCTGGAGGAGTAGTGGACGCCGATGGAGGCGCCCGTGCCGCCTGCGCCCGGGCTGGGACCGAAGCCTGTTATGCCGTCGGGCTGGAAGTTCGGGTTGGGGTTGGGTGAGAACAGGAACGGGCACGTGGTACCGCCACCGTCGCCACCATCGACCGGGCCGCTGGCACAGGTCAGCGAACCCCCGGTGCCTCCGGAGGGGCCCGGCGCGCACTGGAACCACTGCACGTCCGCTCCGTTGGCCCCATCGTCACCGTCGGTCCCGTTGCCACCGGCGATTCCGTCTTCTCCCGCAGCTCCGGGGCGCGCCTGGATGTCGTTATCGGTCACCACGACGTTGTCCTCGCAGTCCTCGAGGAACACGCCGTAGCTGGAATCGCCCTCCACCGCTGGGGAGGTGCCGACGATGCGGAACCCCTGGATGCGGTTGGTCTCCAGCAGATCGCAGCGCAGCGTGACCGCACCCGGAATCGCCGCCGTGGTGTCACGTCCGTTGATCGTGGTCAGGTAGTTGGCCGGGTCCAGCTCCGCGAAGAACAGCTCCCAGCCCCCCACCAGCGCGATCCCCGGCTCGAGCTCGACCGACTCGAAGTACGGGCCCTGGCTGACCAGCACGTAGTCCAGCCCCTGGAGCACCGCCTCGTCGACGCCGTCCTGGATGCTGTTGAGCGGGTCCAGCTCGGAGCCGGTGCCGGACGGCGTGCCCCACAGCGCCACGTGGATCGCGTCGAGGTGGTCGCCGTCCTCGCCGTCGCAGTCGGCGTCGACGCCGTCGTAGGGCTCGTCGACGGGGCCGATGTACTGGCACTCGCAGCCGTCGCCGAGGTCGCCGTTGGCGTCGTGGTATCCCGGCCAGCAGTCGGGCAGGCAGTCGGGGGTCGCCAGCGCGGTGTCGCAGATCGTGTCGGCGTTGTCGTAGCTGTAGGAGTTGCAGTCGTTGCCGCACGCCCCGCAGTCCTCGAAGTTGGTGTACTTGCCGCCGAACAGGTAGCCCTCGTCCACCTCGCCGTCGCAGTCGTTGTCGTCGTAGTCGCAGACGTCCGGGCACTGCACGTCGTCGGGGCACACCAGGTCGCTGGTGTCGTCGCAGTCGCCCTGGCACGGGGTGAACCCGTCGCCGTCGTTGTCCGCCCCGACCCCCTCGTCGACGGTGCCGTCGCAGTCGTTGTCCTCGCCGTCGCAGATCTCGGGGGCGCCGGGGTAGGTGTTGGCGTCGCCGTCGTCGCAGTCGTCGCACGCCGGGTAGCCGTCGCTGTCGGAGTCGACCAGCTCGGCCGGCGGGATCTGGCCGTTGCAGTCGTTGTCCACGCCGTCGCACAGCTCGACGGCCCCGGGGTAGGTGTCGCCGTCGCCGTCGTCGCAGTCGTCGCAGGCGACGTGGCCGTCGCCGTCGCCGTCGGTCGTCTCGTCGGCCGGGACGCTGCCGTCGCAGTCGTTGTCCACGCCGTCGCACAGCTCCGGCGCGCCCGGGTAGGTGTCCGGGTCGCCGTCGTCGCAGTCGTCGCACAGGTAGTGCCCGTCGGCGTCGGCGTCGGTGTCCTCGCCGGCGAGCAGCGACCCGTCGCAGTCGTTGTCCAGGCCGTCGCAGATCTCGGGGCACTGGGCCGGGTCGGGGCACACGGTGTAGTGGCTGTCGTCGCAGTCGGCGCAGGTGACCCAGCCGTCGTTGTCGTCGTCGGTCGTCTCGTCGACCGGCACGCTGCCGTCGCAGTCGTTGTCCGCGCCGTCGCAGACCTCGGTGGCGCCGGGGTAGGTCAGCGCCTCCCCGTCGTCGCAGTCGTTGCACAGGTAGTACCCGTCGCCGTCGGCGTCGGTGCTCTCGTCGGCGGGGACGATCCCGTTGCAGTTGTTGTCCTCGCCGTCGCACAGCTCGGGCGCGCCCGGGTAGCTCTGGGCGTTGCCGTCGTCGCAGTCGTTGCACTGGGGGTAGCCGTCGAGGTCGGCGTCGGTGGTCTCGTCGGCCGGGACGGTGCCGTCGCAGTCGTTGTCCTTGCCGTCGCAGACCTCGGGGTTGCCGGGGTACATGTCGGGGTCGTTGTCGTTGCAGTCCTCGCACAGCAGCACGCCGTCGAGGTCCTGGTCGAGCAGCTCGGCGGAGTCGACGCCGCCGCTGCAGTCGTTGTCGATCCCGTCGCACAGCTCGGTGGCGCCGGGGTAGGTGTCGGGATCGGCGTCGTCGCAGTCGTCGCACAGCGGGTAGCCGTCGGCGTCGCCGTCGGTGGTCTCCTCGACGGGGACGCTGCCGTCGCAGTCGTTGTCGAGGCCGTCGCAGATCTCGGGGGCCCCGGGGTAGGTCGCTGCGTTGCCGTCGTCGCAGTCGCCGTCGCAGATCGTGACCCCGTCGTTGTCGTCGTCGTCGTTGCTCTCGGCCTGGCCGTCGCAGTCGTTGTCGATCCCGTCGCACAGCTCGGGCGCGCCGGGGTAGGTCAGCGGGTCGGCGTCGTTGCAGTCCTCGCACAGCAGGTAGCCGTCGCCGTCGGTGTCGATCAGCTCCTGGGGCGGGATCGAGCCGTCGCAGTCGTTGTCCAGCCCGTCGCAGATCTCGGTCGCCCCGGGGTACGACACCGCGCTGCCGTCGTCGCAGTCCTCGCACTGGACGTAGCCGTCGCCGTCGGCGTCGGTGGTCTCCTCGGCTCCCACCACGCCGTCGCAGTCGTTGTCGAGGCCGTCGCACAGCTCGGGCGCGCCGGGGTAGCTGCTGGCGTCGCCGTCGTCGCAGTCGTCGCAGGCCAGGTGGCCGTCGCCGTCGGCGTCGGTGTCCTCGCCGGGCAGCATCGCGCCGTCGCAGTCGTTGTCGACCCCGTCGCAGACCTCGGTGGCGCCGGGGTGGACGCTGGCGTCGCCGTCGTCGCAGTCGTTGCAGTAGGGGTAGCCGTCCCCGTCGATGTCGACCTGCTCCAGCGGCGGGATCGAGCCGTCGCAGTCGTTGTCCAGCCCGTCGCAGATCTCGGGGGCGCCGGGGTAGACCAGGGTGCTGTCGTCGTCGCAGTCGCCCTCGCAGATCATCCAGCCGTCGCCGTCGTCGTCGACCTCGTCGGGGGCCAGCCCGTCGCAGTCGTTGTCGACGCCGTCGCACAGCTCGGGCGCGCCCGGGTAGACCTCGTCGTCGGTGTCGTCGCAGTCGTCCGCGCAGACGAGGTAGCCGTCGCCGTCGTCGTCGGCCTCGTCGGCGGGCACGACGCCGTCGCAGTCGTTGTCCACGCCGTCGCACAGCTCGGGGGCCCCGGGGTAGACGGTGGCGTCGCCGTCGTCGCAGTCGTCGTCGCAGATCAGGTAGCCGTCGCCGTCGTCGTCGACCTCGTCGGCGGGGACGACGCCGTCGCAGTCGTTGTCGACGCCGTCGCACAGCTCCAGCGCCCCGGGGTAGACCATCGGGTCGGTGTCGTCGCACTCGGCGCAGGCCAGGTAGCCGTCGCCGTCGTCGTCGACCTCGTCCACCGGGAGCGATCCGTCGCAGTCGTTGTCGAGCCCGTCGCACAGCTCGGGTGCGCCGGGGTGGCTGTTGACGCTGCCGTCGTGGCAGTCCCCCTCGCAGATCCGCCACCCGTCGCCGTCGGCGTCGGCCTCGTCGGCGGGCACGATCCCGTCGCAGTCGTTGTCCAGGCCGTCGCACAGCTCGGGGGCGCCGGGATAGATCAGCGGGTCGTTGTCGTTGCAGTCCCCGTCGCAGGCGGTCCAGCCGTCGTTGTCGAGGTCGTCCTGGGTGCCCTCGTCGATCACGCCGTCGCAGTCGTTGTCCAGCCCGTCGCACAGCTCGGGGAAGCCCAGCCCGACCGTGGGGTCGGCGTCGTCGCAGTCCCCCTCGCAGACCAGCTGGCCGTCGCCGTCGTCGTCGGCCTCGTCGGCGGGCAGCACGCCGTCGCAGTCGTTGTCCTCGCCGTCGCAGATCTCGGTGGCGCCGGGGTAGGTGTCGGCGTTGTCGTCGTCGCAGTCGCCGTCGCAGGTGCTCCAGCCGTCCTGGTCGAGGTCGTCGCCGACGCCCTCGTCGATCTGGCCGTCGCAGTCGTTGTCGATCTGGTCGCACAGCTCGG
>CAZOYV010000230.1:0-13626 GCA_964584075.1 uncultured Rickettsiales bacterium
ACGACGACGCGGGCGACGACGACGCGGGCGACGACGACGCGGGCGACGACGACACGGGCGACGACGACACGGGCGACGACGACACGGGCGCCCCGTCGATGCTGTTCGGCCACACCTACACCTACTACATGAGCCCGCCCCAGCAGTACGGGACGCTCACCGGCGGCGTCGAGGTCGTCGCCGTGGACGCGCAGCAGGTCCCGTTCGGGCCGGTCGTCTCGGACGCCCAGACCGCGTACTACGAGCTGCCGCTACCCGCCGGGACGTACGACGTGCGGGCCACGGTGTGGGGCTACCTGCTCGACGTGCCCAACGTGACCGTCGGGGTCGGCGAGCAGGTGGAGCTCGACCTGTACGTCTACATGGACGACGTGGACGCGCCGTACGTGTACCTCTACCCCGAGACCGCGCAGCAGGTCGACGTGACGCTGCAGCCGGCGCCGGGGATGGTGATCCACACCTCCGATCCGCCCTACCAGGGGGGCTGGTCGGTGTGGGCCGAGCCCTCGGGGCTGCTCGATGGGCAGCTGGACTACCTGTACTACGAGGCCACCGTGATGTGGGTCTGGCAGACCGCCGCGGGGTGGGCCGTCGACGGCGCGCAGATCTTCGACTGGTTCGCCGCCGAGCTGCCGGCGATGGGGCTGTCCGCCGACGAGACGCAGGACTTCCTCGACTTCTGGACGGTGCACCTGCCGCTGGCCGGCTGCTACCACGTCTACCCCCAGCCGGAGGCCGCCATCGACCAGACGATGGGCCTGGCGATCGCCCCCGCGCCGGACAGCCTGCTGCGGCTGTGGCTGGTGGTCGAGGGCGCGCAGAGCTGCACGCCGCTCCCGGCGCCGACCACGGCGATGTTCGTCCGCGACGGGTTCACCGCGGTGGAGTGGGGGGTCGTGCTGGACGGGTCCAGCTTCTGACCCGCGCCCGGGGTCGGACTACCTGCCCCGCCGGCGCATCGATCCCAGCAGCGCCAGCGCCAGCCACGGCGCGACGCCGCGCGCCGCATCGCCGGCGACCCGACAGGTGCACCCGAACCCGGGGTGCTCGCCGTCGTCGCCGTCGTCGTCGTCGCCGTCGTCGTCCCAGCAGTCCGAGTCGTCCAGGTCCCAGTGGCTGTCGCAGTCGTTGTCGATCCCGTCGTCGCAGACCTCCCACAGCCCGGGGTGCGCCATCTCCTCGGTGTCATCGCAGTCGTCCCCGCCCGGGCCGCCGTCGTAGCCGTCGCCGTCCACGTCGGTCAGGTCCGACCCGTCGCAGTCCTGGTCGATCCCGTCGTACGGCACCTCGTCGGCCCCGGGGTGGATCGAGGCGTCGCCGTCGTCGCAGTCCGACCCCTCCTCGCCGCAGGTCGACCACCCGTCGCCGTCGTCGTCGAACGCGTTGTCGACCACCCCGTCGCAGTCGTTGTCGATCCCGTCGCAGACGTCCTCGGCGTCGGGGTGGACCTGGTCGTCGCTCTCGTCGCAGTCGCCGCTGCAGGGGTGGAACCCGTCGCCGTCGACGTCCTCGTACTCGTCGGTCTTCGGGTCGCAGTCGTTGTCCTGGCCGTCGCACTCCTCGGGGTGCCCGGGGTGGACCGTCGAGGTCGAGTCGTCGCAGTCCCCCTCGCACTCGCTGAAGCCGTCGTTGTCGTCGTCGTTCTCGAGGTACAGGTCGTTGCCGCAGTCGGAGTCGATCCCGTCGCCGCAGACCTCGGTGGCGCCGGGGTGGATCGCGTCGTCGTCGTCGTCGCAGTCCCCCTGGCAGGTGGTGTAGCCGTCGCCGTCGAGGTCGTCGCCGACGCCGTCGTCGACGGTGCCGTTGCAGTCGTTGTCGACGCCGTCGCAGACCTCGGGGTTGCCGGGGTAGGCCTGGTCGTCGCCGTCGTCGCAGTCCCCGTCACAGACGGTGTAGCCGTCGCCGTCGTCGTCGACGGTGTCGTTGGCGATCCCGTCGCAGTCGTTGTCCAGGCCGTCGCACAGCTCCGGCGCGCCCGGGTACACGGTGTCGTCGGTGTCGTCGCAGTCGTCGCAGTCGGTGTAGCCGTCGCCGTCGCCGTCGACCCCGAGGCAGGCCGGCCCCGGGGTGTAGTGGACCGTGCCGTTCCAGGTCCGCGGCGCGTCCTCGTTGGTGAACGCGTGGTCGAGGCAGTAGCCGTCCAGCACCTGCAGGTTGGTGTCCTGGGCCACCACGTCGCCGACGCCGTCGCCCCAGCTGTAGCGCAGCCCCTGGAACACCCCGCAGTTCCAGACCTCGACGTAGAAGCTGGTCGTCTCGCCGGCCAGGATCTCGACGTCGACGACGACCGGGATCGGCGTCGGGTTGCCCGAGCCCTGGGCCGTCACGGTGGTCTGGCCCAGCGACGTCCACGCCGCCTGGTTGGTCACGTCGCCGTAGCCGCTGCCGGGCTTGAACCAGACCTGGGCGTCGCAGCTGCTGCTGCCCGAGACGTTGGTCGAGAAGCCGTCGATCACGGCGTCCTGCAGCGCGACGATGTCGAAGATGCAGCCGCTGTGGCCGGAGTTGTCGTTGTTGTAGGTCGTGACCAGGTCGTCGGCGGCGGCGAGCGCCGGCAGCAGCAGCACCGCGATCAGCGCCGCGACGATGGCCCGGGGGCGGGACTCGGCACCCATGGATCCCTCCTGGGTGCCGAGCTTACACGAAATCCAGCGGTGTCCAGGATCCGATCGACGGAGTTCAGCCGCTCACCACCTGGATCACGACGCCGATCAGCAGCAGCAAGGTGCCCAGCGCGCTGACCCCGCCGCCCCCGGCGAGCAGACGGTTGGCGAACCGGCTCGTGCCGGCCAGCAGCTCGTCCCGCTGCCTGGGCTGCAGCATCAGGCTGGCCCACGACGGCGAGCCGATCGCGTTCTGCTCGGTCAGCTTGCCCAGCGCGAACAGCTGGTCGGCCGGCATCAGGCAGCGCTCGGTGACCTCGTACTTCGCCGTGTCGGGGATCCGCACGCGGTCGACGATCTGCCCGGTGCCGACGGTGAACCCGTGGTCGCCGAAGTGGATCCCGCCGCCCTTGAACGCGTCCCCGCGTCCGACACGGAGGTTCTCGACCCCGGCAGGGATCAAGGCGAATCAAACGGGATCAAAACGCCAGCTCGCCCCCGGGTGTCTCGGAGACCAGGTACGGCTGCTCGAGATCGATCTCGCCGTCGACCTCGACGTACTGCGTGGCGCGCACGTGCCACTGCCCGCCCCCGGCGATGATCGCGGTGTCGAAGTCGTCGGGCAGCCGCGGGAACGCCACCTCGGGGCCGTCGCCCAGCAGCCACCACGCCAGCTCGTCGCCCTCGAGCACGTAGACCGCGTAGCTCGTGGCGTCCTCGACGGCGTCCCAGCCCAGCGTCGTGCCGGGGCCGAAGGCGCCGTGGTCGTGCAGCGCCGGGGAGTCCAGCACGTCGAGCTCGAGCGTCTCGGCGCCGGCCTGGAGCGGGACCGAGGCGTAGGCGAACGGCCCGTCGGCGTAGATGTCGTCGGTCAGGTAGGCGCTGACGTGGTGCGGCATGCCGTCCACCGGCGCGTACCACGCCGCGATCTCGAAGCCGTCGGAGACGGCCTCCCAGCCGTCGGCCCAGCCCAGGATCGCGCCGCTGTCCTCGCCCGCGCTGACGACGCTGAGGTTGGCCAGCGCGTCGCTGCTGTCCAGCGCCTCGAGCGGCACGCCGTCCAGCACCGGCTGGTTGGTCGTGATCGTCAGGTCCGCCAGCCCGCCGCTGTACTGCAGCGCGACGTCGGCGCTGGCGGCGACCTCGATCTGCGCCGCCGCGGCCCCCAGGATCTCGCCGCTCTGGCCGTCGATCGCCATCGCCGCGAGGGTGTAGACCTCGCGGTCGGAGCCGTACACCGTCACGTCGATCTCGAACGGCACCGGCGCCGACGACTCCACCGGCAGGTAGTCCTCGCCCCAGTAGTCCGAGCCGTTGAAGAACAGGTAGGAGCCCACCGGCGCGCCCTCGACCGTCCCCGAGATCGTCATCGTCGGGAAGTCGTAGTAGTCGCTGCTGCGGTACGCGCAGCCGATCTCGAGCGGCAGCTCCTCGTCGGCGAGCACCACGGCGCCGTCGGTCAGCGCCCGGCGGTCCTCGGCGGCGACGGTGATCGAGATCGCGCGGTCCTCGGGCACGTCGGGGATCGAGAACCCCCCGTCGGCCCCCGAGCGCACCGAGATCAGCTCGTCCCCGGTGTCGACCACGATCCACGCGTCGGCCACGCCGGCGTCGTCCAGCACGGGATCGACGATCGTGCCCTCGAGGGTGATCAGGGTTTCGTCCTGGGGCAGCGTCCCGCCGGGCTCGCAGCCGCCCAGCGATGCCACGATCACGGCCGCGGCCAGCATCCAGGTGACCCCGCCGAACCCTCGCTCACGCTGTTCCATGATTCACCTCCCCCGTGACCGGAGACTTGCTCGCCTCCGCCCGATCCAGGCCAGCAGCAGCGCCGCAGGGAGCAGCGCCCCCGGGCGCGGGCTGGCACGGTCTGTCGTGCAGGTACATCCTGTGTCGCCGTTTCCTTCCTCCTCCTCGGCGAGCGTGAAGACACACTCCTGGAGGTCGGGGTCGCAGGTCACGTCGTAGCCCTCGCGGCTCCCGCAGTCGCGCGGGACGCCGCCGCACGCGCCGGCGTCGCACTCGTCGGCCTCGGTGCACCAGTCGCCGTCGTCGCAGGCCAGCCCGTCGGCGCGCGGGACCGCCACGCACTCGCCGCTGTCCGGCTCGCACTGGCCCACGGTGCAGGCGTCGTCGAGGTGCGAGCAGTCGGGGATCTCCCCGTCGTGGATGCAGAACCCGCCGTCGCAGACCTCCTCGCCGTTGCACGGCGAGCCGTCGTCGCAGTCGGCGGCGGTCTCGCAGCGCTCCAGCGCGCGGGTCGGGTCGCCGTAGAGGTTGAACTGGACCTTGGTGTGCCAGGCGGCGCCGGTGAAGTCGATGCCGTACTCGTCCTCGGTCCAGCCGTCGCCGGGCAGCGCGTACTTGGTGTACGCCAGCGCCTCGCCGGCGGTGGCGCCGGCGGCGACGTGGCGCGCGTAGTAGAACCCCGCGGTGGACGACGTGGCCAGCTCGGGCCGCGGCTCGAACGGCTCGCCGAACGGGGCGGTGACGCCGAACGCGACGCGGCTGGCGCTGGCCGTGGCCGCCGCGCCGCCGTACAGCAGCATCGTGCCGATGTTGAAGTCGATCTCGGGGGTGCCGTTGCTACACGACACGTGCCAGGTGAACGCCCCGGGGACGTCGACCAGGTCCTCGTGGTCCCCCGACTCGAGGAACGCCGGGTACGAGCACTCCTCGACCTCCGCCAGCCCGTTGCCGTTGGCGTCGTCGTCCCAGCAGGTGCGGTAGACCCCGGTGGGCGAGCCGTGCCCGGCCCAGATCACCATCCCGCGGCCCTCCTGCCAGCGGGCCACGACCTCGTCGCGGCGCAGCGGGCCGTCGTGCTCGTAGGGGCTGGTCAGCACCCCGTCGCTCTCGTACAGCCGCGTCGTCTGGGCCTGCTGCTCGGGCGGCAGGTCGCGGTACACCGCGTCGAGGATGCAGGCGCCGTCGTCGTGCTCGGGGTACTCGTCGCCGCCGGGGGCCGGCGCCCCGGCCAGCCCGAACAGCGCGCCCGGCAGCAGGAACCGCGCGCGGTACGACTTGTCCTGCTCGAGATCGCGGTCGATCGCCCGCCGCAGCAGGGCGTCGAGCTCGGCGGCGTCTCCGCCGTAGACCGGCAGCCGGCCGACGATCAGCTCCGGCTCCCAGTCGACGCAGCCGGGGCCGTCGTCGTCCGGGTACTCGCCGGCCAGGCCGTCGCCGTCGCAGTCCCACTCGCCGCTCAGATCGGCGTAGTAGAAGTCGGTCGGGACCGGGTCCATCTCCTCGGCGAGCCACTCGTCGTACCACTCGATCACGCCGATCATCGGGTGGACGTGCTTCATCGGGACGTCCCCGGCCCACGGATCGGGATCGCCGATCAGCAGCAGGTACGCGCCGGGGTCGTCGGCGTAGTGCTCGGCCAGGTAGGCCCGGATCCGGTCGGCGCGCTCGTCGCTGCCGCTGCCCAGCGGCACGTCCCAGTCGGCCTCGATCGCGACGTGCACGTCCCAGCCCTCGGCGGCGCGCAGCTCGACGAACCGCGGCAGCAGCTCGCTGCCGGCGACCAGCGCCCCGGTGGTGACGATCACCAGCTCCTGGCGCGTCTCGATCAGCCCCGGCATCGAGCGCTGCGCGTCGCGGGGCGCCGCCACCGGGCCGAGGTACCGGTCCCCGAGCCACAGGCTCCACGGCGCGCCCGCGTCGCCCGTCGCCGCCACCGCCGGTGCGGTGCCGAGGATCAGGGCGAGCAGGACCGGCGCGATCCGTCCGATGGTCCACCTCGATCGGTGCATGGCGCTCCCTCCACGCTCTCACCAAGAACAAACCCCCGGGGCGGGGCGATCGACGCGTCAATTCTGTCCGGCGGGGCGGTCGATCATGTCCGGCGGCGGATCAGGAGCCAGCCGGCGAGCAGGGCGAACCCGAGCGGGGAGGGGATCTGCGGGGTCGCGACGGTGCGGCACGCGCAGCCTCCGTCGTCCGCGCCAGCGTCGTCGTCGCCGTCGTCCGTCGCGTCGTCGTCGTCCGCCGCGTCGTCGTCCGCCGCGTCGTCGTCGCCCGTGTCGTCGTCGCCGCTGTCGTCGTCGGCGGTGTCGTCGTCACCGCTGTCGTCGTCGCCGCTGTCGTCGTCGCCGCTGTCGTCGTCGCCCCCGCAGTCCGGATCGGCGCCGTCGGTCAGCCCGTCGCAGTCGTTGTCCACCCCGTCGGCGCAGTCCTCGGCCACGCCGGGGTGGACGCCGCTGTCGGCGTCGGCGCAGTCGCCGTCGCACTCGTCCCAGCCGTCGCCGTCGTCGTCGACCTCCTCGGGGTGCAGCAGGCCGTCGCAGTCGTTGTCCACGTAGTCGCAGGCCACCTCGGCCGCGGCGGGGTGCAGGCTGGCGTCGGCGTCGTCGCAGTCCCCCTGGCACTCGTCCCAGCCGTCGCCGTCGTCGTCGGTCTCGTCGGGGTGCGGCACCCCGTCGCAGTCGGTGTCGACCTGGTCGCACGGGTTCTCGGTCGCGCCGGGGTACACCAGCGGATCGGTGTCGTCACAGTCCCCCTGGCAGACCGTGTACCCGTCGCCGTCGTCGTCGACGTCCGCCTCGTCGAGGTCCACGACCCCGTCGCAGTCGTGGTCCCCGCCGTCGCAGCCCAGCGGCGCGCCCGGGTAGGTGGTGTCGTCGGCGTCGTCGCAGTCGCCGTTGCACTCGAACCAGCCGTCGCCGTCGTCGTCGGTCTCCGCGGCCAGGCCGCCCAGGCAGTCGCTGTCGACGCCGTCCCCGCAGACCTCGACGGCGCCGGGGAACACGGCGGCGTCGGTGTCGTCGCAGTCCCCGTCGTAGGCGGCGTAGCCGTCCCCGTCGTGGTCCACCGGGTCCGGCACCACCGCGCCGCTGACGGGGGGCGTCCAGGCGCCGTCGGCGAGGCCGTCGCGGTCGCCGTCGACCTCGATCTCGTACCAGGTGTCGTGGAACCCGGCGACCGGCTGGTCCGGGGCGACGTCCGCGGGCGCGGTGTCGTCCCCCGCGCGGATGAACGCGGCGAGGTACAGCGTCAGCCCGGCGGGGACGCCCAGCGGCTGGCCGGTCAGCACGTCCCAGTCGATCGCCACGTGGAGGGTCCCGCCGCTGCCGTCGCAGGTCGGCGCCGAGCGGAACGCGTTCACCCCGGGATCGGTGGAGACGTCGGTACTGGCGCCGTCGTGGACCTGGTAGACGAACAGGTCGTTGCAGCCCCAGAACGCGGCCATGTGGTCGACGCCGAGCGACGTGTCCACGTCGGAGGGGAACGCGCCGCCGTACCCGTCCCAGGACGCGAACGCGTCCTCGCCCCCCGGCGTCCCGGCCGCGACCATCGTCACCACCGCGTTGGTCTCGATCGTGTAGTCGACCTCGTAGGTCAGCGTGGCGTGATCCCAGCCCGCGCGGACCTCGACGATCTCGTTCAGCGCGGACCACGGCGAGTCGTCCGGGGCCTCCGCGGGGAGCAGCTCCGCGGGCGGGAACGCCCCGGCGGCGCGAGGACCGACCAGGGCCGCGAGGACCAGGGCCACGGTCGGGCCGTACCCGGCGATGCGGCGCACGCAGCCTCCGTCCTAGGGCGCCTGCTGCGCCCCCTCGAGGTAGGGCCGGGCCTCCGCCTCGCGCCCCAACATCATCAGCACGACCCCGTAGTTCTTGCGCGCCTCGGCGTCGTCGGGGGTCAGCTCCAGGACCCTGGCCAGCCCCTCCTCGGCGGTCTCGAGGTCCTGGCCCTCGAACGCCGAGACCGCCAGGTTGGTCCACAGCACCGGGTCGTCGGGGCGCAGCGCCAGCGCCGCGCGGAAGTGCTCCACGGCGGCGGCGTACTCCCCCTTGCCGCGGGCGGCCAGCCCCTCGCGGTTGTGGTGCTCGATCACCTTCTCGGCGTGGCTCGGATCGTCGGGGCGGCACCGGGCCATCCGCTCCAGCGTCGCCAGGTCCGGCTCGCGGCCCTCGCCCTGCGCGATCGTCAGCGCGGCGTTGGACAGGAAGCAGTCCATGTCGGTGCCGACCAGGTCGGCCAGCCGGTACGCGGCGAGCCGGTCGATGATCCGCGGCGGGCCCTGCGCGGGCTGGAACATCTGGCGCGCCATCTGCAGGTCGACCTTGGCCTGCCCGTACCGCTCGGCGCGCAGGTTGGCCTCCAGCGACACCAGCCGCAGCGCCGGGACGAACGGGTTGGCGTTGACCAGGGTGTCCAGCGTCGCCGCCGCGGCGGGGTTCGAGTCGCTGGTCAGCATCCCGGAGGTGACCCCGACCTGGCGGTAGATCGGGTCCTCGAGGTTGCGCGTCCGCGCCGCCGAGCAGGCGCTGTCGGCAAGCCCCTGCTTGCCGTCGTGGGTCGCGAACCAGCAGCGCCCGGCGAACCCCGACGGGTCGTCGGAGTTGGCCTCCACGGCGCGGTCGAACTCGGCGCGGGCGCCGTCGAGGTCGCCGGACTGCAGCAGCACCGCGCCCCGCGACGCGATCAGCGTGGCGTCCGCCGGCCGATCGGCGATCGCGGCGTCGAGGGCGGCCAGCGCGCCCGGGACGTCGCCGGCCTGCTCCAGCTCGGTGGCGGCCTGGATCGTCGCGAAGTCGATGTCCAGCTGGATCGGCTCGTCGGCCTCCTCGTCGGCCGCGGCGGTGGGCAGCAGGGCCAGGGACGGCAGCAGGGCCAGCAGCGGCAGCAGGGCGGATCTCGGCGTCATCGGTCGGCTCCCCCGCCGCTGCGTTGCTCTCAGGCCCGTCGGCGGGCGACGAGCCACGCGGCGGCGGCGATCCACCATACCACCGCGGTCGCCGGCGCCGACGACCTCCTCGTCCCGTCGCAGGCACAGCCCGCCGGCGGCGTCCGGTTGGACGGCTCCACCACCGGGTCGGGGCAGTCGGCGAGGTCGCGGCCGTCGACCATCCCGTCGCAGTCGTCGTCGAGGCCGTTGAGGCAGTCCTCGACCGCGCCGGGGTGCGTGGACGCCAGGCCGTCGTCGCAGTCACCGCCGCAGCTGGACCAGCCGTCGCCGTCGTGGTCGCCGGGGTTCAGCGTCGCGCTGCTGTCGTCGCAGTCGTCCCCGCCGCACGCCGCGGCGAGGTAGCCGTCGCCGTCGGCGTCGACGTCGTCGATCGTGCCGTTGCAGTCGTTGTCGCGGCCGTCGCAGACCTCCTCGCCGCGGGGCGACGAGGACGGATCGGTGTCGTCGCAGTCCTCCGAGCAGGTGTCCCAGCCGTCGCCGTCCGCGTCGTCGAGGTCGAGCGCCGGATCGTGGTCGTCGCAGTCGCCGTGGCAGGTGCTCCAGCCGTCCTGGTCGACGTCGAAGGTGTTGAGCTCCGGGTCGCCGTCGTCGCAGTCGCCCTCGCACTCGGCGTCCCCGTCGCCGTCGTCGTCGAGCTCGTCGCCCGGGACGATGCCGTCGCAGTCGTCGTCGATCGCGTTGCAGACCTCTGGGGCGCCGGGGAAGCGGCCGGGATCGGCGTCGTCGCAGTCGCCCTCGCAGTTGGCCCAGCCGTCGCCGTCCAGGTCGGCGAGGTTGTAGCTGGCGTCGAGGTCGTCGCAGTCGCCGTCGCAGCTGGTCCAGCCGTCCCCGTCCTCGTCCAGCTGGTTCAGCGCCGGATCGGCGCCGTCGCAGTCGCCCTCGCACGCGGCGAGCCCGTCGCCGTCGCCGTCGAGCTCGCCGTCGGGGACGACCCCGTCGCAGTCGTCGTCGACCGCGTTGCAGTCCTCGACCGCGCCGGCGTGGC
The DNA here is from genome assembly GCA_964584075.1 of uncultured Rickettsiales bacterium. Classification (GTDB taxonomy): domain Bacteria; phylum Myxococcota_A; class UBA796; order UBA9615; family CAYRNR01; genus CAZOYV01. The sequence continues at coordinate 10,286 of CAZOYV010000230.1, forward strand.
GGGTGGGGTCGGCGTCGTCGCAGTCGTCGCCGCCGCAGCGCCAGTCCAGCCCGCCGTCGCCGTCGACGTCGACGCAGCCGCCGGCCCACGCCACCGCCTCCTCGAGCAGGTGGTCGGGGGCGCCGTAGCGCAGGTACGACGAGCCGAAGTAGCTCGCGCCCATGTACACCGGCGCGAGGTACACCACGCGGCCCAGCCCGGCGTCGCGCACCGCCACCGCCCAGTCCCCGCCGGAGTCCACCGCCAGCCCGAGGCCGTCGACGGCCAGCTGGCCGCTGACGTCGAACGTCACCGAGGGACCCACGCTGAAGCCGCCGAACTCGTCCACCACGGGGTGGGTCGGGGCCACGGCGCTGATCGTGTCGCCGACGCCGGTGGCGGCGTCGCACGCCACGGGCAGCAGGCCCGCCACCACGGGCTGGGCGTTGCACACCGTGGTCCGCGCGGCGTAGCCGGTGACGACCAGCCCGCCGCCGCCCTGGACCCACGCCTCGAGCTCGGCGTCGAACAGCGTCCAGTCCGCCGTGTTGTAGCCGCTGTCCCCCAGGATCACGACGTCCCACTGGGCCAGCTCGGCCGCGGTGTCGAGCTCCGCGGCGAGCACCACCACCGGCTCGAAGTCGTAGTAGGTGTCGTCCTGAAGCTGCGCCACAGTACCCTGCGGCCCGTTGCGGCCTCAGTGGCCGCAGTCGGGGCCGGGCTGCTCGGCGGCCACGCGGATCGCGGCGGAGGCCGGCGCGGCGGCGAGCAGCAGCGCGGCGATCAGCGGGGCGAGCGGGGAGCGGTTCACGGCTCCTCCTGGGTCTCGTCGGCCCCCGCGGGGCGGGCGGCGAGCAGCAGCATCTCGGTGATCTGCGGGGCGCTGGCCATCCCCGGGCGGGCCTCCCGCGCCAGGCCGATCGGGCCGTCGATCTCGATCTGGGCGAGGGCGTCGCCGGTGCGGACGAACAGCAGCAGCCGCAGCCGGTCGGGGATCTCGCGCTCGATCGAGTAGTACATCGGGCGGACCCAGACCTCGTCGATCTCGGTCGAGCCGGGGTAGGGGTGCAGCGGGAACGCGCCGCCGAGCAGGATCGGGTTGTTGGCGCGGACCAGCGGCTCCGGGGGCTCGTAGCCGCCGGCGTGGGCCAGCGCCGAGCCGTGGGCGTCCAGCCCGGTGATCGCCACGCGCCAGGTGCGGTCCAGGCGGTCCTCGACCTCGAGCAGCCCGTGCTCGGCGTCCCAGTCGCCGCGCAGGCCCTCGAAGCGCAGCGGCCCGACCGCGATCTCGCCGGCCACGTCGCCGGCGGCCAGCTCGGCGGCCACCAGGTCCCGCCGCTGGTCGACCGGGAGCCAGCGCCAGGCGGCGAACCGCGAGGCCAGCTCGGCGTCCATCGTCTGGGCCGTGGCCAGCATCACGACCTTCTCGGTCGGCTCGAAGCGGCCCGCGCGCGTGGCGCGGATCATCGCCTCCATCGTCTGGATCTCGGGGTCGGCCGGGTCCTCCTCGCGGAGGGCGTCGAGCGCCCGCTCGGCGCCGCCGCGGTCCTGCATCCAGATGTGGACCGTGACCCGGTTGCGCAGCATCGTGATCGGGGGCTCGCGGAAGCGGCCGGCGGCGTCGTCGAGCAGCGCGGCCGCGGCGTACCACAGCCCGACCTCGGCCAGCACGGTGGCCAGCCCGTCGATCGTCTCGGCCCGCTTCGGCTGCCGCCAGGCGGCCTGGGCGTACCCCCCCAGCGCGGCGTTGTAGCGCTCCTCGCCGCGGGCCTTCGTGGCCTCGGCGAGCCACGCCTCGACGCGGTTGCAGGCCTCGCCGTAGCGGGCCGGGAACGCCAGCCGCACCGCGTCCCGGTCGTCGAGCCGGTGCCGCTCGTCCACCGCCGCGGTGGCCGCGGCCAGCTCGGCGTCGATGTCGGGCAGCGCCGTGCGCAGGGCGCCGGCCAGCGCCTCGCGGGCCCGCACCTCCGCCGCGCGCGGGCCGCTGCTGCGCCCGACGGCATAGATCCAGTCGTCCTCCTGCCACACCTCGCCGGAGCGCTCCCACCACGCCTCCGCACCCGCCCCGCCCGTGCACAGCAGCGCCACCAGCCCCGTCGCCACGGCCCACGATCCCCTTCCTCGATGCGCTCGCACGCTGGCCTCCCGGAATCCCCCCGACCGGGCCATGATACAACAGCGGTGGGAGGCAGCCGGTGCCCGGCGTCACGGTCCGACCGATCCAGCTCCCTCGCGACGCCGGCCGCTTCGTCCGGGCGTGGTGGCCGGTCTACCGCGCCGATCCCCACTGGGTCCCGCCGCTGATCGCGGAGCGCAAGGCGTTCCTCGACCCCCGCCGCAACCCGTACTTCCGGGTCGCCGAGGTCCAGTGCTTCCTGGCCACCCGCGGGCGCCGGCCGGTGGGCACGATCGCCGCCACCGTCGACCGCGCGCTGCAGGCGCGCGAGCCGGGCGTCGGCCTGTTCGGGTTCTTCGAGTTCGAGGACGACCCCGCCGTGGTCCAGGCGCTGTGGGACGCCGCCTCCGGCTGGCTCCGCGGGCGCGGGATGACGGTCGCCCGCGGGCCGTACAGCTTCAACCAGAACCACGAGTTCGGGCTGCTCGTGAAGGGCTTCGAGACCGATCCGGTGGTGGCCCTGCCCCACGCCCGCCACTACTACCCGGCGCGCTACGAGGCGCTGGGCCTGCGCGGGGTGATGGACTGGTACGCCTACTGGATCGACCGCGGCCCGCTGCCGCCGCTGGTCGACAGGCTCGCCCGGCGCGTGGAGCGCCGCAACCCGACGCTGCGCGTCGAGACGATGGACCCCGGCGACTACGACCGCGGGGTGGCGCTGTTCCTCGAGATCTTCAACGACGCCTGGGAGCACAACTGGGGCCACGTCCCGCTGACCGCCGAGGAGTTCGCGTTCACCGCCGAGCGGCTGCGCCAGGTCCTCGACCCCGGGCTGTGCCTGTTCGCGTTCCTCGGCGACGAGTGCGCCGCGGCCTCCATCGCGCTGCCCGACTCCAACCGGGTGACCAAGCGGATGAACGGTCGGGTCTGGCCCCTGGGCTGGATCCACGCCCTCGGCGCGGCGCGCAAGATCGACGTGATGCGGCTGTTCGTGCTGGGCGTCAAGCACCGCTACCAGCACCTCGGCCTCGGCGCCCCGCTGTACGCCCGCACCTGGCAGATCGGGCTGCAGCGCGGCTACCGCGGCGCCGACGCCTCGCAGATCCTGCGCACCAACCACCGGATGCGCGGCGCCGTCGAGAAGCTCGGCGCGCGGATCTACAAGACCTACCGGGCGTACGAGAAGCCGCTGCGCTGAGAGCTTGTGAATCTATCCCCTCCCGTCGCCTGAGCACCGCATCATCCC
>CAZOYV010000231.1:0-13617 GCA_964584075.1 uncultured Rickettsiales bacterium
TGGACGACGCGTGCCCCAACGAGCCCGAGGTCTACAACAACGTCGAGGACGACGACGGCTGCCCCGACGAGGGCCGCGTGCGGGTCGACAAGAAGGAGATCGTGATCCTCGAGAAGGTGTTCTTCGACACCAACAAGGCGGTGATCAAGAACCAGAGCAAGCCGCTGCTCGACGACGTCGCGGCGGTGCTGCAGCGCTTCCCGCGGATCACCCGGGTCGAGGTCCAGGGACACACCGACTCGCGGGGCTCGGACTCGCTGAACCAGCGGCTCAGCCAGCAGCGCGCCGACGCGGTGCGCGCCTACCTGATCGAGAAGGGCATCGTCGAGTCGCGGCTGGTGGCCAAGGGCTACGGCGAGAGCCAGCCGATCGATCCGGCCGAGAACAAGGCCGCCTGGGAGAAGAACCGCCGCGTCCAGTTCGTGATCCTCGAGCAGGACTGACGGGCGCCCTTGTCCCTCCCCGCCGATCCCGAGCTGTCCGTCCTGCTGCCGGTGCGCGACGCCGCGCCGTTCCTGCGCGGCGCGCTGGACGACCTGCAGGCCCAGCGGGAGGTCGACCTCGAGGTCATCGCGGTGGACGACGGCTCGACGGACGACAGCGCGCTGATCCTGGCCGAGGCCGAGACCCGCTGGCCGGCGCTGCGCGTGGTCCACTCCCCGGCGCTGGGCCTGCCCGCCGCGCTGGAGCTCGGCCGCGCCGCGGCGCGGGCGCCGTGGCTGGGCCGGATGGACGCCGACGACCGCTGCTCCCCCGACCGCTTCGCGCTGCAGCTGCGCGCCGCCCGCAGCGGCCCGGTGACCCACGTGATCGGCTGCCAGGTCGAGGCGTTCGGCGACGTCCGCGAGCCGATGGAGCGCTACCTGGCGTGGCAGAACGGGCTGCTGCACCACGACGACATCGTGCGCCACCGCTTCGTCGAGTCCCCGCTGATGAACGCCACGGCGATCCTCGACGCAGCGATGCTCGCCCGCGTCGGGGGCTGGGACCCCGCCGCGACGTGGTCCGAGGACCTGGACCTGTGGTGCCGCCTCGCCGAGATCGGGGCCCGCTTCGCCAAGCTGCCCGTGGCGCTGTACCGCTGGCGCCAGCACGACGCCCAGGCGACCCGCGCCGACCCCCGCTGCTCGGCGGTCCAGATGCGTGCCTGCAAGGCCCACTACCTGGCCCGCGGTCCGCTGCGCGACCGCTCCGTCGCGCTGTGGTCGGTGGGCCACACCCTCACCAGCTGGGGCGAGGCCCTGGCGGCCGAGGGCGTCCTGGCCCGGCCGGTGGAGCACCGCCCCGGCGACGACCCGCTGCCGGAGGTCGCCGAGGGCGAGGTCGTCGTGGCGGCCTACGGCTCCCCGAAGGTCCGCGAGGCGATCGACGAGGCCTGGACCGGCCCCCCCGACGACCTGTGGTTCGCTGCCTGAGGGCGGGTTCCCTCACCCCGACCCGGGACAGCGCTCACCACGCTCGGGATTCTCGACGACCACCGGGGTTGCGAGCGGAAAACGCTCATCACCCCCGACGTCGAGGATCACCCCCCGAGTTGTGAGCGAATATCGCTCGCATCGCGCGACGTTCTCGAGAACTCCTCATCTTGTGAGCGAATATCGCTCGTAACTCCCGGGGTCGGAGGGGACCCACCGAGTTGGGAGCGCACATCGCTCGAAACTCCTTTGGTTCGGCTCGATCCCACGAGTCGTGAACGTTCCAGACACCCTCCTGCGCCACGACACGACGTGGACCCACCGGAAGGTCCGGTGTCCAGAGCTTGCGCCCGCCGCGACCGTGCCGAGCTCGTCCTCGCTCCCCCTGACATCGCTGGCCGGTGGAGAGGTGTGCCCTGCGCGTATGGCCGATCCGGCGGGCCGCCGGCAGCGCACACGGCGCCGCCGCGAGGATGCCGGCGAGGGTACGGAGCGCTAGGTCCCGTCCCACCCCGCGATGCGCGCCATCATCCACCACCAGGCCCGGCCCTTCTGGTAGCAGTTGAAGCACTGGGAGTGGGCGCAGCCGCAGTCGGGGCACTCGTGGCTGGCGCACCAGTCGGTGCACCAGTTGCAGGAGTCGGTCTCGTCCGGGAAGTAGTTCCCGTCCGGGTCCCAGCTCTCGATGTCCGCGAAGTCGAACAGGATCTTGTCGTGGTCCTCGCAGTACTGCCGGATGCGGTCGTTGTTGTGGTACAGCAGGCCGGCGACCCCGCTGCCGTCCAGGTGGCCGGTCATGTAGACGAACACGACGCTGGGGTAGTCGGCCTCAAGCTGCTCCATCGCCGCGAGGTAGGCGTCGATGCCCTCGTCGGTGTTGTCCGAGCAGCCGCCGCACCACGACCACATCGCCACGTCGTAGCTGCCGGTGTCGAGGGCGTCCTCGGTGGGGGCGACCCACGAGGTGTCGCCGGTGTGGCCCAGGTCGTCGCTGATCTCGTGGAACGACGGCTTCTCGTACAGCGAGTCCTCCCCGGCGAGCACGTCGAGGCCGCTGACGACCTGGCTGCCGTGGGAGGTGTGCCCGTAGAAGATCGCGTAGTCGTCGCGGATCTGGTCGAAGTAGGCCTGCGGGATCAGGTCGAAGTCGGCGGCGGCCTCGTGGTCCGCGATCGGCGCGCCCGGGGGCGGCGTGGTGTCGTCGTCGGCGGCGTCGTCGTCCGCCCCGTCGTCGTCGGCGGCGTCGTCGTCCGCCCCGTCGTCGTCCGCAGCGTCGTCGTCGGCCCCGTCGTCGTCCGTCGCGTCGTCGTCGGTCTCCTGCGGGCAGCCGGCCAGGCCGAGGCCCAGGATCAGCGCCAGCAACGGGATGGCGCACCGCAGCGTCCAGTGGGAATCCAGCATCGTATGTTCTCCCTGGCTCCCGTCCCCGGAGAGCCGGTGTCGGGTTGGTGGTCGTACCCCGCTGCAGCCTCCCACGGAACGGAGCACGCCGGCCCTCACACGCCCGTCACCTCGCGGTGCAGCTGGCACCACGGCGGGAACGGCGGCGCGGCGTGATCGCCGCCGACGTCCAGCAGCAGCAGCGCCGTCACCTCGTGGTCGCGGGGCGCCCCGACGGCGTCCCGCACCGCCTCGTGGTCGAAGGCGAAGGCGGCGCTCCAGGCCAGCCCCAGCGCCTCGGCGAGCAGCGCGCCGTGGGTCAGCGCGATGGGGTGGTCGATCAGCGCGAACGGCTGCTCGCGGTTGAGCTTGCTGACCAGGGCCGGCGCCGCGACGAAGGCGACCAGCGCGCCGGGGGGGTCCTCCCCCTCCAGGCCCGCGGCGGCGAGCACCCGCGCCGCCGCGGCGCGCTCGCGGATCACCACGAACCGCCAGGTCTGGAAGTTGTCGGCGCTGGGGGCGCGACGCATGCCCTCGACGATCCAGGCCAGGTCCCGCTCCGACGGGGCCTCTCCGGCGAACCGGCCCGCCGGCGAGAGCCCCGCCACCAGCGCCTCGAGGCTGCGCCCGTCGTCGGGGAGCTGCGCCAGGTCGGGGGTGGGCAGCGCCGCCCCGGAGCCGAAGCGGTCCAGGTGGCAGACCTCGGCGGTGGACCTGCGCCGGTCTCCGCGGATCGAGGTCCGGGCGATCTTGTCCCAGGCGGCGGCCACCAGCGCGCCCTTGCGGCGGATCCCCGGCCGCCCCAGCGCGATCACCGCCGGGGTGCGTTCGTGCTCGCCGAGCGCCAGGTGGCGCTGCACGCCGTCGAAGTGGATCCCCGACATCCAGCACCCGGCCAGCCCCCGCGCCGCGGCGCCGAGGGCCACCAGCTCGCCGGCCACCGCGACGTCCACGTTGTACAGGCGGCGATCCCCGTGGAGTACGCCCCGGACGCGGTCCCCGACCAGCACCGCGTAGGCCGTGGGCGGCGCCGAGCGCAGCCACGCGTTGATCTTGCCGACCAGCCCGCCCTGGATCGCCCGGGTCAGCCCGGCGACCGGATCCTCCCCGACCACCCACTGCACGCGGGCCGCGCCTCCGCCGCGCACCGACGGCGCCGCCGCGGCCAGCCGCCGCAGCGCCTCGAGGTCGTCCTCCGCGATGGGCTCGTCTGCGTAGATCCGCCACGAGCGGCGCTCGAGGATCGCCCGCGCCAGCGGACTCTCTGCCTCGATCGGGTCGCTCATCGATCCCTCCAGCGCAGCGGCTCGCCGCGCATCACCTGGGAGCCCAGCTCGGCGAACCCCACCGGCAACACCGCCGAGACCGACAGCCCGAGCCGCGCGTCGATCCGCCGCATCGCGTCCACCAGCGGCTCCGGCGGTGCCAGGTTGGGGGTCCGCGGGTCGTCCAGATCGTCGCGCCCGAGGTCGCAGCGCTCGGGCGCGTCGAGGCTGAAGTGCATCCGGCACGCCAGCGGGCGCACCTCGTAGACCGTGCAGGTCCCGTGGCGCGGGTGCAGGAACGGGCACGGCGAGCCGGACCGCAGGTAGGCCATCCGCGCTGCCAGGAACGGCTTGCTGTTCGACTTGACGGTCTGCTCGCCGCCAGCGTGGCGCTCGAGCTCGGCGAGGAACCGCTCGGCGCGCTCCACCGCGCGGTCGTGCAGCCGGCGGAACCCCTTGTCTCGCCGCGCCACGCGGTACAGCTCCAGCTGCTCGAAGCCCCGCACCGGGGTCGGCGCGTCGTGGCAGCAGTGGGCGCACCCCTTGGCGCAGGTCACCGCCAGCGGCACGTCCTCGATCAGCCCCGCCGCGAAGGCGTCGTACGCCGCCCGGATCGCCTCCATCCGCGCGGGGAACGCCGCCGGCAGCCGCCGCTCCTCGCCGAACGCCTCCAGCCCCGGCTCGTCGGCCAGCGCGCGCAGCGCCTCGTGCAGCGCCTGCAGCCGCGGCGCCGCCCGCGCGGTGGCCTCCCGCGGCACCGCGATCGCCCCCAGCCCGGGCAGCGCGTCCCGCCGGCCGCCCGGGATCAGCTTGCGCAGGAACGTCAACGCCATCGGCTCACTGGACCTCGACGTACAGCACGTACCACTGGTCGGCGCCACCCGCCACCGGGTCCGCCGCCGTGACCTCGAGCAGGTACGTGCCGGTGGTGTCCAGCGGCTCGGACTGGAGCAGCACGTCCTCGCCGGCGGGCACGTCCAGCGACGCCACCTCGTCCTGGTCGGGATCGAGCATCCGCACGTGGGCCACCAGCGCCGAGCCGTCGACCCGCGCCTGCAGCTGCACCGTGGCCGTCTCGCCGGCGGTGGCGAGGAACACGAACTGGTCCACGTCCCCCGCCGGGTCGATCCGCCCGGCGACCGCGTAGACGTCGCTCTCGTTGAGCTCGAGTGGCTCGGACTCGAACACGTCGTCGTTGGGCTCCTGCTCGGCCCAGAACAGCTCGCCCGGGTTGTCCGCGGCGAGGTGCAACACGTAGCAGTGGTCGTCTCCGCCGTTCCCGGCGCGGTCGCCGACCTCGAGGAAGATCGGCGGCTCGTACAGCACCGGCACCGCCGCCTCGAGCTCCCAGCCCACGTCGTCGTAGGACGCCACCTCGCTGAGCCCGTCCACGTCCAGCACCCGCACCCGGCTGTCGAGCGCGGTGGCGCCGTGCTCGTAGCCGTAGACCCGCAGCCGCGCCCCCGGCTCCAGCGCCACGGCCCACAGGTCCACGTCGCCGGGGGCGTCGATCACGCCGCCGCGGTCGTAGCTGATGTTGTAGTCCTCGACCCCGGCCGCGGTGGCGGCCCCCGCCTCGTCGTTGGGCTCGTCCTCGACCTCCTCGGCGCCGAAGTCCCCCACGATCAGCGAGTAGACGAAGTCCGAGCCGCCCTCGAACTGCCCCGGGTCGCCGGTGAACGTCCCGTAGTCCTCGACGGTCAGGTAGAACGGGTCGTCCCCCGGCGTGCAGCCCATGTAGACCGCGTCGGTGCCGTACAGGTTGGACAGCCGCTCGAAGGTGTCGTTGTAGCCCTGCTCGACCCCGGCGGTGTCGTAGAACCGGATCACGGTGTCCAGCCCGGCGTCGTCCGACGGATCGTCGGTCACCGCGTAGGCGCGGAAGAACCGGCCGGGCTCCCCCAGCAGCCGGAAGTAGTCGACGTCCCCGGCGGGGTTGATGTACCCGGCCAGCTCGGTGCCGTCCTCGATCAGCACCGCCTCGGCGAAGCCGTTGTTGCGATCACCGTCGACGCACTGCCCGGCCTCGTCGCAGATCTCGTAGGCCGCGCACTCGCCGTCCTCGGCGCACTCCGGCGCCACGTCGTCGTCGCCCGCGTCGTCGTCCCCGCAGTCGCAGGGATCGCACTCCTCGCAGGGGGTGCACCCGAGCCAGGCCCCAGCCGCGAGCAACCCCAGCATCGCCGTGGTACGTGTCGTCATCGCCTTCCCCTCCCGGACCCGGCGCCACCGCGGCGCCCCCGGCGACTGTACCGGCGTGGATGCCCTGGATTCAACTGGCGATGGCCAGTACCCTACGGCCCTGCGGAGGGGACCCCGCCGACGTGGAACCGCTGTGGCCGGCCTACCTCGAGACCCTGCGCGGCGACGCCGGGACGCTGCTGGCGATCGCCGCCGTCGCCGCGCTGTACGCGTGGGTCTGGCGCCGCGCCCGCGCCCTCGGGATCGACGACCACCGCTGGTTCGCCCGGCTGCTGACCGGGCTGGTGATCGCGTTCGCCATCGCGGCGGGCCTCCAGGCCGCCGTCGAGCAGGCCTCGATGGTCGACGACGCGTTCATCTCGCTGCGCTACTGCCGCAACTGGGTCGACGGCCACGGGCTGGTGTGGAACATCGGCGAGCGGGTCGAGGGCTACACCAACTTCCTGTGGGTCGCCACCATCGCCCTGGTGATGAAGCTGACGCCGTGGGAGGCCCCCGAGATCGCGCTGGTCGGCTGCCTGCTGTCGTTCGTGGCCAACCTCGGCGTGGTCGCCGCGATCGGGCACCGCCTGGTGGGCGTCACGACGCTGCGCCCCTACCTGCCGCTGGCGACGATGGCGCTGGCGGTGCACTGGGTCTTCACCCAGTTCGCCACGACCGGGATGGAGACGATGGCGGCCAGCCTGCTGGTCGACCTCGGGGTGCTGGCGCTGGTCAGCCGCGGCGGGGCCAGGGGCGCGGCGCTGGCCGGGACCGCCTGGATCGCCGCCGCGCTGACCCGGCCCGACCACGGCATCTTCTACGCCTGCGGGGGGATCGCGGTGCTGGTCGACGCGGTGATCGGCTACCGGCGCGCCCAGCGCGACGGCGGGGCCACCCCGCGGGCGCTGCTGTGGACCTGGAGCAAGCCGCTGCTGGCCTACGCCGCGCCGTTCGGGGCCTACGTGCTCTACGCGGCGTGGAAGCTGCACTACTACGGCTCGATCATCCCCAACACGTACTACGCCAAGTCGGCCGACGAGGCCTACTGGTCCCAGGGCCTGATCTACACCGCGGTGTTCTACCTCGGCAGCCACTTCTGGCTCCCCGTCGCGATGCTGCTGGCGTTCCTGCTGGTCCGCACCCGCCGAGACGAGGTGCGCCGCTTCCAGGTCTTCGCCGCGCTGTCGGTGGTGCTCTACACCGTCTACGTCGCCAAGGTCGGCGGCGACTTCATGTACGGGCGGTTCTTCCTGACCCTGGTCCCGCTGGCGCTGCTGGGCGGCGAGGCGCTGATCCACTCGCTGGCGCCGCTGCGCTCGGGGGCTCGCGCGCCGGTGCGGGCCGTCGCGATGGTGCTGCTGGTGGCGCTGTACGCCGCCGCCGCGCCGGGCCTGCAGCTGTTCCCCGACCGCAACCTGCACTGGAAGATCGCCAACGAGGGCTCGATCTACCGGCTCGAGACGTTCTTCCCGGTGGAGGTCGCCCACCCCAGCTGGCGCACCGGGGTGTTCTTCGGCGAGGTGCTGACCGATCGCGGGATCACGCCGACCATCGCCGCCAGCGGGATCGGGATGCTGGGCTACTACTCGCGGCTCCCGCTGGTGGACCTGCGCGGGCTGACCGACGCCACCATCGCCAAGCGGGAGCTGACGCAGCGCGGCCGCCCCGGGCACGAGAAGTGGGCCACCCGGGACTACATCCACGAGCGCCAGGTGTGCTTCATCCGCGGCCGGAGCGACGGCCAGTACCGCGAGGTGCGCAAGGTCGAGTTCGACGTCCGCTCGCGCCACACGTGGCTGATCGCGACCTACGACCCCGAGCTGATGGCCCGGATCCGCGCCGAGGTCCCCGAGATCGAGACCCAGCCGTTCGAGCCGTACCTCGACCACTACATCGCGACCCTCGACGAGCGGAAGCCGCGCCAGGTCCGGCGCGACATGACGTGGTTCCGCCACTACTACTTCGACCACGTCGACGACCCGGGGCGGCTGCGTCCCCTCGAGGAGTGGATCGAGGCGAACCCGGTGCCGAAGAAGCCGAGGAAGCCGCAGGGTCAGGCCGGGGCGACGGGGCCGAAGAAGCCGAAGCAGCCGAAGCAGCCGAGGGGCCCGAAGGAACCGGTGGAGCCCGAGGACCCCGCGGTGGACGACTCCGACGACGATCCCGACGAGGAACCGTGAGCGGGCCTACCGCTTCGCGCGCTTCTCGAGCACCGGCTGGAGCAGCTGCATCAGCTCCTCCGCCGGGGGCGGGCCCTCGAACACCATCGTCAGCATCCAGCCCTGGGGCAGCTCGACGACCATCAGGAACAGGTCGGAGGCGGCCAGCTCCGCGTAACGGCCGAGGGGGCCCTCCTCGGCGAACTGGACCGCCTGCTTGGCGAACCGGCTCAGCGCCGCCTGCTGCTCGCGATCGCCGATCGTCGAGCGCAGCGTCTTGCCGTTGCGGGCGGTGATCTGGATGCTCTCCACGCCGAGCTCGAAGCGCTCGCCGAGCAGCCGCTGGACCAGCATCTTGAACAGCCGCTCCAGGGTCGCGGCCTGCCCCGGCTCCAGGGTCCGCTCCTCCTCGGGCGGCGCCTCGAGGGCCTCGACGTCGACACCCGCCGCGAGGTCGTCCTCGGTGTCGCGGGGGATGATGATCGAGCTGCGCACCGCGTCGTCATCGGCGCTGAACGTCTCGTCGACGCCCTCGAGCCGCTCGTCGTCGCCGAGCCCGGGGGCCCCGTCGACCACCTCGGCGGCGTCCTCGATCAGCAGCTCGATGCTCTGGCTGATCGTGGCGGAGCGGGTCGGCAGGTCGACGTTGCGTCCCAGGGTGGCGGTCGCCGCGTCCGGGTCCACGAGATCGTCGGCGGTGGCGTCCGGCACCTCGGAGGCGGGGTACTGGTCCTCCAGCAGGTTCTGGAACGCCTTGCAGGCGTCCTCCTTGGTGACGTCGAGGCGGGTCAGCCAGCGCTTCTCGGCGAGCTGCAGGCCCTGCTCGAGGACGTGCACCGCCGAGCCCTCGACCGAGACCACCGGCACAACCTGGCGCTCGTCGACGTGGAACGCGAAGTGCCCCCGCGGCCGCAGGAGCAGCTGCAGCAGCGCGGCGCGCCCCTGCAGGAAGCCGAACACCGCGTGCCCGATCCGGCCCTGCCACAGTAGCGCCAGGCCCTGGAACTGCTCCCCGGGGATCGTCAGCGTGAGCCGGCCGGACCAGCGCAGCTGCTCCAGCAGGTAGACCAGGTCGATCAGCCCCAGGCGCTCCAGCCGGCCCTCGAGGTCGGGGCGGTCGTCGCCGCGGCGACGGCGCTGCTGGTCCTCGAAGATGCGCTCCATCCGGACCAGCAGCTCGTCCACCGAGAATGGCTTGCGCAGGTACTCCTCGGCGCCGAGCCGCAGCGCCTTGGCGCCCTCGCGCGGGTCGTCACGCGCGCTGGTGAGCACGAACGGCACGTGCGAGGCACGCACGGTGCCCCGCACCCGGCGGAAGAACTCGAAGCCGTCCATCTCGGGCAGCTCGAGCTCGCAGACGATCAGGTCGGGGAGCTGCCCGGCGAGGAAGCCCATCGTGTCGATCGCGTTGCCGGTGCTGACGACCTTGAAGTCCTTGAGCTGCAGCGTCGCCTCGAGCAGGTCGCAGACCCGGGCGTCCGGATCGACGACGAGGATGGTCTTGGGCTTCGCGGCGCTCACGGGCTCTCCGTCGGAAGCTATAGGAGTACACGGAACGCCGCCCGAAACCAACCGAGTGCGATAGAACCGTCTTGGATTCGAACCCGCGTGCGTCCCGGGGGTACCCAGGAACCGTGAGCAGCTACGTCTTCATGAAGGTGCTCGAGTCGGCGCCCCATCGCTACGACCGCGGGATGCGGTGGCTCAGCGGCGGGCGCATCGAGGCGATCTACGAGGCGGTCGCGGACCGCGCCGCGACGCCGGGGGGGCGGGTGCTGGACGTCGGCTGCGGTACCGGCGGCGTGGCCCTGGCCTGCGCGGCGCGCGGGGCCCACGTGACCGGGATCGACGTCGACCCCGAGATGCTCGACATCGCCCGCGCCCGGGTGGATGCCGCGGGCGAGCTCGACGACCGCGTCGAGCTGCGCGAGCTCGGCGCCGCCGAGATCGAGGACGCGTTCGCCCCGGAGAGCCTCGACGCGGTGGTGTCGTGCCTGTGCTTCAGCGAGCTGTCCCCGGACGAGCAGGACTACGCGCTGCGGACCGCGCTGCAGCGGCTGCGCCCCGGGGGGCGGCTGGTGATCGCCGACGAGGTCGCGCCCCGCGGCACCGCGGCGCGGTGGTGGTACCGGCTGCGGCGGGCGCCGCTCGCGGCGGTGACCTACGCCCTGACCCAGACCCGCACGCGCGCCGTCGACGGGCTCGCCGCCCGCGTCGCGACCGCCGGGTTCACCGACGTCGAGGAGCGGCGCGAGGCCGGCGGCGACTTCGCGGTGGTCACGGCACGGAGGCCGGCGTGACCCCCTGGCAGTGGCCCGGCTACCTGCGCGACACGCTGGGACGGTTCCTGCCCCACGCGGCGCCCACCGGGCTGATCCCGGTCGGCGACCCCGGCCCCGGCGACCCGGTGCTGCTGACCGGCAACTTCGCGCTCACCGTGCGGCGCGTGCGACAGGCGCTGCGCGGCCGCCGGGCGTGGCTGCTGGTCGCCAACAGCCGCGGGATCAACGTGTGGTGCGCGGCCGGCGGCGGGCACCTGACGCACCACGACGTGATCTCGGTGCTCCGGACCTCGGGGGTCGCCGAGCGGGTCGCCCACCGGGAGCTGACCCTGCCGCAGCTGGCCGCCACCGGGGTGGAGCGCCGGGTCGTCGCCGAGCGCACCGGGTGGACCTGCCGCTGGGGGCCCGCGCGGCTCGAGGACCTGCCCGAGTACCTCGACCGCGGCGGGCGCACGCCGACCCGCGCGCGGGTGGTGCGGTTCCCGGGGTGGGAGCGACTGGAGCTGGCCGCGGCGTGGTGGTCGTGGTTCGCGCTCGCGGCGGCGGCGGTGACGGGGCCGCTGGCCGGGCTGCGCAGCGCCGCGCTGACCGCGGGGGCCGTGGTGGCGCTGGTCTGCGGGGTCTTCGTGCTGCTGCCGTGGCTACCCACCCGTGGCGTCGTGCGCTGGCCGCTGTTCACCGCGCTCGGCGCGCTTGCCGGCGCCGCCGCGTCCGGCGCGCTGCTGGCGCTCGGCGACGACGCCCCGCTGCACCTGGCGCTGGCCGGCGGCTGGCCCCTGATCGCGGCCTGGACGCTGGGGGCCGACATCTCCGGCTCGACGCCCGACCACCCCAGCTCGATGATCGCCGACTCCAGGGCCGGGGGGCGGGTCGACCTGATCGCCGAGCGCTGCGACGGCGCCACCGACTGCGTGCAGGTCTGCCCCCGCGGGGTATTGCGGATGGACGGCAAGCGGCACAAGGTGGTGGTGGCCGCCCCGGAGGGCTGCATCGCCTGCGCGGCGTGCGTGGTCCAGTGCCCCCGGGACGCCCTGCGGCTGCGCTTCCCCGACGGCCGGGTGGCGGAGCCGGCGACCCTGCGCCGCACCCGGCTGAACCTGCTGGGCAAGCGCAGCGTGGCGCTGCCCGAGAGGAGCGGACGATGACCGAGTTCCGAGGCGCCACCGCCGGGGCCACCGCCGCGTGGCTGGCACGCTTCCCGGCCCGCGCCGTGCAGCCCCTGGGCGGCACCGGGCTGTCGGTCAGCGCCGCCGGCTTCGGGTGCTACCGCGTCACCGCCGGCAGCGGCGGGCACGAGGCGGCGCTGCGCCACGCGCTGCGCGGCGGCGTCAACCTGATCGACACCAGCACCAACTACGCCGACGGCGGCTCCGAGCGGCTCGTCGGCGCCGTGCTCGCCGGCCTGCAGGGCGAGGACGGCCCCTCCCGCGAGGCGATCGTGGTGGTCTCCAAGGCCGGCTACCTGCAGGGCCGCAACCTCGAGCGGGCACGCGAGCGGGCCGCGGCCGGCCGGCCGTTCGAGGACGTCGTCGAGCTCGACGAGAGGCTCTCCCACTGCATCCACCCCGCGTTCCTCGAGGACCAGCTGACCCGCAGCCTGCAGCGACTCGAGCTCGACTCCCTGGACGTGCTGCTGCTGCACAACCCCGAGTACTACCTGGCCTGGGCGGCGCGCGAGGAGCTCTCCGCCGGCCCGGCCCGCGCCGAGTACGAGCGCCGCCTCGCCGCCGCCTTCGCCCACCTCGAGGACGAGGTCGCCCGCGGCCGGATCGGCTGGTACGGGGTGTCCTCCAACACGTTCCCGGCCCCCGCCGACGACCCCGAGCACACCTCGCTGCAGCGCGTCCTCGAGCTGGCCGCCGGGGTCCGCGCCGACCACCACCTGGCCGTGGTCCAGTGGCCGATGAACCTGCTGGAGCGCGGCGCCGCCACCGACCCCAGCCAGCCGGACGGCCGGACCCCCCTGGCGCTGGCCCGCGACGAGGGCCTGGCCGTGCTGGTCAACCGCCCGCTCAACGCCATCGTCGGCGACGAGCTGGTGCGGCTGGTCACCGTCGCCGCCCCGCCCGCCACCGTCGACCCCCACGCGGTCGGCGACGAGCTGTACAACCTGGTGGGCCTCGAGGAGGGCTTCCGCGCCCGGGTGCTGCCGTCCCTCGACGTCCCCCCCGAGGCCCGCGGACCGCTCGCCGGCGCGTTCTCCGCCGGCCAGATGCTGCAGGCCCGCTGGACCTCGTTCCCCGGCCTGACCCGCTGGAGCGAGCTGCGCAACCAGGTGCTCGTCCCGCGCGCCAGGGAGGCCGCCGGCTACCTGCGCCGCGGGGGCAGCCTGCCGCGCGCCGCCGCCGACTGGCTGGACGGCTACCTGTCCAACCTCGAGGCCGTGTGCGACGCGATCACCGCCCACTACCAGGCCCGCGACGCCGAGCGCGGCGCGGCCCTGCACGCCGCCGTCGCCGAGGCCGACCCCGAGTGGGGCCAGGCCCCCAACCTCTCCCGCGCCGCGCTGCGCGCCCTGCGCACCACCGCCGGCGTGACGTGCGTGCTGGTCGGGATGCGCCGCCCGCCCTACGTCGAGGAGGTCCTCGCCGAGCTCGAGGCCCCGTACCTCTCGTCCGACCGGGACCGGGCCTGGGGCCGGCTGGACGCCGCCCTCCCTTGACGGCCACCAAGGCCGCCACCAAGGCCGCCACCATCAGCCAGAATCCGCCCCGCACCAGGCGCCCGATCCGCCCCGTGGTTCCAGAAGGCATGGGCTGAACCGCCCGATCCGCCCCCGACGCTCCGGATCTCGGCCGATCTCCCAGACCGCCCCGGAGCCATGAACCGCATCCGAAGTCGCTTTGAAACCGTGTCTCTCGGCTGCGCCCTCGACCTCGCCCTCGACCTCGCCCTCGACCTCGCCCTCGACCTCGCCCTCGATCCCGCCCTC